>DDJI01000073.1 GCA_002338885.1 Ruminococcus sp. UBA1828
GGTCAAAGAAGGTATATAGAAAGCCTTTCGTCCTATGCCAGAATGTTTTTGGGCCAGATGGATAAGCCCGATGTAGACAGCATAGACGGGCTTTCTCCGGCAATATCCATAGACCAGAAAACAACATCAAACAACCCGAGATCAACCGTCGGAACGGTCACGGAAATATACGACTACCTGAGGCTTTTGTACGCAAGGATAGGCATACCGCACTGTCCCATATGCGGCAGGGAAATAAAAAAGCAGTCCGTAGACCAAATTGCCGATAAAATAATGGAGCTGAGCGAGGGCACAAGGATACAGCTTTTAGCGCCTATAGCCAGAGGAAGAAAGGGCGAGTATGCAAAGGAGTTCGAGCAGGCGAGAAAATCAGGATATGTAAGAGTCCGCGTGGATGGAATAACGTATGATCTCTCCGAAAAGATTTCGCTTGAGAAGAACAAAAAGCACACCGTAGAAATAATAGTGGACAGGCTTGTCATAAAGCCCGAGATTCGCTCAAGGCTGACAGACAGCATAGAAACGGTTCTTTCGCTGTCGGGAGGGCTTGTCGGAGTAGACGTAATAGGCGGAGAAGAGATGCTCTTTTCTCAAAACTACGCGTGCCCCGAACACGGCGTTTCTATTGAAGAGCTTACTCCGAGAATGTTTTCGTTTAACAACCCGTTCGGAGCATGTCCGGACTGCACGGGACTCGGCGTGTTTTTGCAGGTCGATGAGAAAAAAGTAATACCAAACCCCGACCTCACCATACGTCAGGGAGCAATACGCGCAGACGGTTGGAATACGCTTGACGAAGGCTCGTTCACAATGATATACTACAACGCACTGTCAAAAAAATACGGCATATCGCTCGACACGCCGGTAAAGGATTTGCCCAGAGACGCTATAGATATTTTCCTCCACGGAACGCAGGGACAAAAGCTTGAATTTAAGCGTCCCGAGGAGTTTGGCGGCGGATACTGGATAACTCCGTTTGAGGGCGTTATAAACAACCTTGAGCGCAGATACAGAGCGTCGGACAGCGATGCCGTAAAGTCAAAGATAGAAGAATACATGAGCGAGGTAAAATGCCACACGTGTCACGGCAACAGGCTGAAAAAAGAGGTCTTAGGCGTCACGGTAGGAGGGCTTAACATAGCTCAGTTTACCGATATGTCGATAAGCGATGCTTTGGACTTTGTAAACAACCTCAAGCTCACCGACAGAGAGGCTATGATCGGCGCTCAGATTTTGAAAGAGATAAAGTCAAGGCTCGGATTTTTGAAAAACGTCGGCCTTGATTACCTCACTCTTTCAAGGTCAAGCTCTACGCTTTCGGGCGGAGAAAGCCAGAGAATACGCCTTGCAACGCAGATAGGCTCTTCGCTGATGGGCGTGCTGTATATACTTGACGAGCCGAGCATAGGCTTGCATCAGCGCGACAACGACAAGCTGATAGCCTCGCTGAAGCGCTTGAGAGACTTGGGAAATACTTTGATAGTAGTTGAACACGATGATGATACAATGCTTGCTGCCGATTACATTGTCGATGTGGGACCCGGAGCGGGAATACACGGCGGAGAAATCGTGTGCGCGGGAAGCGTAGAGGACATAAAAGCATGTGAGCGCTCCATCACGGGAGCATACCTCAGCGGAAGAAGATGCATACCTGTCCCACAGACGAGGAAAAAGGGCAACGGAAGTTGGCTGACGGTTGTAGGCGCAAAGGAAAACAACCTCAAGAATATAACTGTTAAAATTCCTCTCGGCACGTTTACCTGCGTGACCGGCGTGTCGGGAAGCGGTAAAAGCTCTCTTGTAAACGAGATCATATATAAAGAGCTTGCCGCAAAGCTCAACAGGGCAAGAATAGTTCCCGGAGAGTTTAAGCGCATAGAAGGGCTTGAAAACCTCGATAAAATAATAAACATAGACCAAACCCCCATAGGCAGAACTCCCCGCTCAAACCCTGCAACCTATACAGGCGTGTTTAACGATATCAGGGAGCTGTTTGCCATGACACCGGATGCGAAAAAACGCGGCTACGGTCAGGGCAGGTTCTCCTTTAACGTCAAAGGCGGACGATGCGAGGCATGCGAGGGCGACGGAATACTCAAGATTGAAATGCACTTTTTACCCGATGTATACGTTCCCTGTGAGGTCTGCAAGGGCGCAAGGTATAACAGAGAAACACTCGAAGTCAGATACAAAGGCAAAAACATAGCTGAGGTTTTGGACATGACCATAGAAGAGGCTTGCAGCTTCTTTGAGAACATGCCTAAAATTTATAGAAAGCTAAAGACTTTAAATGATGTCGGACTGGGATACTTAAAACTCGGACAGCCTTCTACGACGCTTTCGGGCGGAGAGGCTCAGCGTGTAAAACTTGCAACGGAGCTTTCACGCAGGGCAACCGGCAGAACAATATACGTTTTAGACGAGCCGACAACCGGCTTGCATGCCGACGACGTGAACAAGCTTGTTCAGATGCTTCAGCTGCTTTGCGAAAGCGGCAACACCGTTCTTGTAATAGAACACAATCTCGATGTGATCAAATGCGCCGACTATATAATAGATTTAGGCCCCGAGGGCGGCGTCAGAGGCGGAACGGTAGTTGCAACTGGAACACCTGAAGAGCTTTCAGAAAACCCGAACTCGTACACCGGTCAGTACCTCAAAAAAGTCCTGCAAAGGTATAAGTCTTTACAAAGCCGGGATGACAGTAATGAGCAAGCGGAATCCTCGCAGGAGTAAAAGGAGATAACATATGAGACTTTTGATAATCAGACATGCGGACCCCGATTATTCCATAGATTCGCTTACGCCGAAAGGCTGGCGTGAGGCGGAGCTGCTGAGCGACAGAATAGCAAAGCTCGATGTAAAGGCGTTTTACTGCTCACCACTTGGAAGGGCGCAGGACACTGCGTCGTTGACCCTTAAAAAGATGGGCAGGGAAGCGGTGACGCTTGACTGGCTCAAGGAGTTTTATTACTGCCGTGTTAAGCTGCCCTATACCAACGGTGAAAGGGTGATTACATGGGATCTTCTGCCCTCATTCTTTACAAAAATAGACGCTCTTTATGATAAGGACGAGTTTATGAATGTGGACTTTATGAAGGAAGGCAACTATCCGGAGCTTTATAAGAACATAACGGGCGGACTTGATGGGCTGCTTGCTAAGCACGGTTATGTGCGAAACGGAAGGTATTACGATGCCGCCAAGCCGAACCGCGATACAATCGTTTTCTTCTGTCACTTCGGAATAGAGTGCCAGATGCTCGGACACCTGCTGAGCATATCACCTGTTGTTCTCGGGCAGAATTTCTGCGCCGCGCCGACGTCGGTGACAACGCTGTATACCGAAGAAAGAGAAAAGGGGATCGCATCTTTCAGATGCAGCGCTTTCGGCGACACATCCCACCTGTATGCCGCCGGTGAAGAGCCTGCTTTCTCCGCTCGGTTCTGCGAGACTTTTGACTCCGACGAAAGGCACTAAGCTTTACATAATAAAACAAAGCCGCCCGGCTGTATCGCTGAGCGGCTTATTTTTATGCATAGTAACTATGCTCGATTGCCGATATAAATCTGAGCCTCGTAATTCCAATGCAGTATTCCCGATATTACTATCATCTGCACTGAAAATGACGGTGATACGCCGTATTTGTCTCTTGCCGCTTTGAGCAGCTCCTTTAACACATCGGCGCGGTTTTCCTCGTTGCAGTCGGCGCACAGATACTTTCCCTGCGGCAAAATTTTCATGTTCTCTACGTCCTTATACTTCGTACACACGGCAAACATCCTTGTCAGGTCGCTTTCGGTGTATATGCCCGCCGCATCCTCAAATGAAAAGCAATCTTTAAGCTTTGGCGTGAGCTTTTCGTAAAAGTGGCTCAGATAGTTCCACAGATTTTCAAGAGTCGGCGACTGCAATGTGTCGGAAAGCAGGATTACGCGCTCGGGCAGAGTCTTTATATAAAAACTGTAGGGCGATTTTTTGCTTGCGTATCCCTGATTCATGCGCTGTATATCCAGCTTCTTTTCGTAGTCTGATCTTGCAAGCCGTATCTTTGCCTTGCTCGATTCAAGGGCGGCGATCTTCTCGTCGGCTTTCTCCTCTGCATGCTCCAAAAACTCTACGGTTTTTTTAGGTCGTCGTATTCCAAAACATTCTTAATCTCGCTTAAAGACAAGTCCATGAGCAAAAGCGCCCTAACAGTGTTTAAGCGTACTATGTCGTTTTCGCTGTAGTAACGGTATCCCGTCCACTCGTCTTTTTTGCTCGGCTTGACAAGCCCGATTCTGTCATAGTGGCGCAAGGTCTCTGCGGTCGTGTGAACGGCTTTTGCCGCCTCGCCGATGGAAAAATATTTTTTCATTTTGCTTGCCTCCTATCCTCTTGACTTTTGTGTTACACAAAGGTTTATACTTCATTGTAGCATAGAAAGGGCGGATAATCAATGCATAAGAGCAGGGTTTAAATTTAAGCATTATCTTTTATTATGCGTTTTCGCCCGACATAGCTGAAAATAATCTTTGATACGGAGGAGTTTAAATGAAAAAATTTGTTTTGTTTGTGCTATGCGCCATGCTGAGCGCTGTTGTGATGACCGGCTGTGAAGAAGAAAGCCCGTTTGTGCAAAAGGAGTACGTTGCAAGCGCGTCCGAGGTCAGCGAAATAAATATAAACGTCCGAGACAGGAAAATCGAGGTTTTATCATCAGATGACGACGATATCCGCATTGTCTATTCAGAAAACGACGCCTATGCCTATGACATTGCCGTTTCGGATGACGGAACACTCACCATGACATGCAAAAACGACAAAGACATCGCCGATTACTTCGGATTAAAGCCGTCAGATGCCGACCTGACCGTGTCTTTGTGCGTTCCGGACGGGATGGTTGAGCGCTTAACTCTTTGCACCACCAACGAGGACATAACGCTTGAGCCGCTTTCTGTTTCGGAAAGTGCGGACATTGAGACAAATGGCGGAAACATTGAGTTTGAAAGCTTGGATGTCGGAAGCGGCATATCCCTGACCGCCAAGAACGGAGACATAGACGGCACTATCGTCGGAGGGTGGGACGACTTTTCTATGGATGTTGACATAAAAAAGGGAGAGTGCAACCTCCCGACAGAGAAAACAGGAGGCGAGAAAACGCTTTCCGTGTCCGAGAACAACGGTGATGTCAATATAGAGTTTGTCGGTTGATTTTCACATGCCGAGTTAAGATAATTTAAGCCCTCCCGCTTGTATTGACAAGCAGGAGGGCTTTTTTATTTTACATAAGCGGCGAGAAGATTTTAAGCACAGCTTGAAGCAGTGCGTATACAGGGCCTTTTTTGTTTAGTTGGTCAATAGTTATTTCCTGGCTCTTTGCCTGAGTGTCCAAAAAGTCCTGTTCTACTTCGCTCACGCATTTTGACTTGTAGGCGAGTATGCAGTTTTCAAAATGCAGATAAAAACTGCGAAAATCGAAGTTCGCCGTGCCGACTACGCAAACCTTTCCGTCCGCCGTAACCGATTTTGCATGTATGAATCCCGGAGTGTACTCAAATATTCTTACACCCGCGTTGAGCAGCTCGCGGTAATTTGACCTTGTGACCGCAAACACAAGCTTTTTGTCCGGTATTCGCGGAGTGATGATTCTCACGTCAACTCCGCTCATTGCCGCATGCCTTAGCGCTGTCGTCATTTCGTTGTCGAGAATAAGATAGGGGGTAGTGACATAAAGATTTTTTGTCGCGCCGTTTATGAGTCCCATGTATGCAAGCTCGCATATCAAATCGTCGGTTGACGGACCGTCTGCATACGGCTGCACAAACCCGTCAGACTCGCACTTTAAGCTGCATGCGTACTCAGCATAATCTATCTTCGATTCGCCTCTTGAGAAATGCCAAAGCTGCAAAAACGTCTCCGTCATCTTGGTGACGGCTTCGCCCTTGATCATTATTCCGGTATCTTTCCAATGTCCGAATCGTTCAACCTCGTTTATATACTCGTCCGCAAGGTTGATACCTCCGGTAAATGCCGTGTTTCCGTCGATAACCACTATCTTTCTGTGGTCGCGGTAGTTCAAAAACGTGTCAAGGGAAGGTCTTACTCTGTTAAACACCGACACGCTTATGCCTATTGACTCAAGGTATCTGTCGTAACCCTTAGGGAGCTTTTGTATGGTCCCGAAGTCGTCATACATGAGCCTTACCTCAACGCCCTCGGATATCTTCTTTTTAAGTATGTCGAGTACGCCGCCGAACATTTTGCCCTGCTCAATTTTAAAGTATTCGATGAAAATGAACTTTACCGCACGGTTTAGCTCTTTTAAAAGATAGGCATAGTACTCTTCGCCTGAGGCAAAGTACTTTGTCGATGTGTTTCGGTATACGGGTGCGTATGCATACTTTTGTATGTATTGCATCTGCCTCGCCATCTCAGGGTCCTGTGCGGCTATGTCTGACAGCGCCCCGTCGTCGGCATGCATTGAATTGCGCATCATCTGGCGGTAGCTCTTAAATCTCTTTCCTATGCGGTAGTTTTGCTTTGACTTTGCGAAAATGAGGTACAAAGGCGCTCCGCATATAGGGAATATCAAAACTGCAATTATCCACGTCAGCTTAAAGGACGGATTCATGTTTTCATTTGATATATCAAGGACTATAAGCATCGAAATAATCAACGAGATGACATAATACCATACAAAGTTGTTTGCAAGGGAGATGAAGAATACAAACAACACCGCGATCTGAATAAACATCAGAAGAGCGGTTATGAATATTTTTGACTGCAAAATCTTAATGAGTTTTCTCATGGTACACCTCGGCATTCCGCTTGACAAATAGTATATTCATTATATACTATTGTACTTGATTTATCAAGCTGAAATGCGGCTTGGGACTGTGTTAAAAGTGCGTTTTGAATTGTTATTAAGCCAAATTTGCTTCAACATGGTTGNNATGGTTACATTAAAAGGATAACTGTTACAGTGCACCTTTCGATGACAGGGCAAATGGTTACAACTTAGTTACAGCAAAATAACAGTTTGCCTATTGCGATTGACATTGCACAAATGCATTGGTAAAATTATAACGATTATAAGCGTATTATATTGTTTAAAGCTCGTAAAAATCCTGTACGGATAATTCTAATTGTATTTTACTGCAGTTTCTTTTTGAAAGGAAAGATCTATTTAATGAGCGAACATAAAATGCTGTGCATGGGATGCATGGAGCCTCTCGAACAAGAAGGCGGCGTGTGCCCTAACTGCGGCTACAGCGATTCGGTTATGAATTCTCCCGCATACTTAAAGCCTAAAACCATACTCGACTCAAGGTATATTGTCGGCCGTCTCCTTAAGTATAACGGCGAGTCCGCAACATATATAGGCTACGACAACAACGAGGATATGAAGGTGTTCGTCAAGGAGTATATGCCTGACGCCATATGCCACAGGGACACCGACAGCGCGGCAATAGTTGTCGGACAGTCAACTGTGGTGCAGTATAAAAACTACATGTCGGAGTTCATAGAACTGAATAAATCTCTGATAAGATTCAGAACCATGTCCCATATAATCGCGCCGTGCGACATGTTCTATGACAACAATACCGCATATATCATCATGCCTTATTGTGCCGGAGTGACTTTGAAGCAGTACCTGCAGCAGAACGCCGGAGAGCTTTCTTGGGAACAGGTGAGAAAGATGTTCCCGCCGCTGCTTACAACCCTCGGCTGCCTACATAATGCCGGTATAATCCATAGGGGAATAAGCCTTGACAATATTTTGGTCACCGATAAGGCGGAGCTTGTGCTCACCGGATTTTGCATACCTGAGATAAGAACGGTCAATACCGATCTTGCACCGGAGCTATATGCGGGATACTCTGCTCCGGAGCAGTATGCCGCGTCTGAGTGGGACGGAACATGGACTGATGTGTACTCGGTTGCAGCCGTAATGTACAGACTTTTAACGGGATGCATGCCTACCGAGGCGATGGCGAGAGTGGGAAACGACTCGCTTTTAGAGCCATGCAAGATAAACCCGCATGTTCCCGCAAACGTTTCAAGGGTAATAATGCAGGCGATGAATTTGTCCTGTCAAAGAAGAATACAGACTATAACGGACTTCGTGACTAAGCTCTTTGATGAGCCGAGCTACATGGATAAGCTCCCTAAGGGCGCAACCCAGACCATACCGATACAGATTCCCAGGCAGGAAAAGCAGGGCTCGAAGAAGTCCTCAAAAAAGAAAAAATCCAATATCGGAATGTTTATAGGAGCGGGACTGCTCATAGTGATAGTTGCCATTGCGTTCTTTGTGCTGGTTGCAATGCTCTTGCCCGAGAACGACGACGACAGCGGTCAGGATGTCTCACTGCCGGCGGTCACGTCCCCGAATCCGACAACCGAGCAGACGCAGACAAGCGCCACAACGGCTCCCGTAACAACAGAGGAGGCTGCCACCACAACACAGTCTCAGCCTCAGGGAACAATGTTCATCATGCCTGACCTGAGAGGAAGCAAATATACGTCAGTCGTTGAAAGCGATACATGGAAAGACCGCCTTGAGTTTGAGGCTGTATATGATTATTCAGATGAGTACGAGCGGGGCGTGATATTTGACCAGGATATTCCGGAGGGAACAGAGCTTTATCCTGTTCAGCACGTAAAGCTCTTTGTAAGCCAGGGCTATGCAACCGTTCAGATCCCCGACTATATCAATGAGTTCGGAATGAGAATGACGCAGGAAGAGTACGTCGTGCTGCTCGACGAGCTGAATATCAAGTATGAGTTCAGAGACCTGAATACGCCTAACATGGCATCCGGATATGTCATGGGCGTGTACTGCCCCGAAACCTCGTCCGGCGTCGGCGGAGACATCAACGTCAAGGACGGCAATACCTTGTATGTAGATATATCGGTGTTTACTCCCGGAATGGATGCGGCAGGATGATTTTTCCTCTGAAAACATGCCGCAGGTGTTCAGAGCACGCTTTAAACATTGATTTTTACTGATTATCAACAGATTTTTGTTAAAATACGCGCTGATTTTTGGCGCGTATTTTGCTTTTAAAATATTGACATCATCGAAATACGATGATATTCTTAAAGTGTTTAAAAGGGATTAACAATTAAAAATCTGTCCATTCGGCAGATGCACAGCCGAAATTAAAGGAGTCGGCTTTGTTTGTTTGGCTGCTTTTCAATTGCGTGATTATATGACGCATGCGAAGCACCGAGAGAAAACTTGATTTAATTTGTACGGAGGTAATCGTTATATGTCAAAGACTATCGGAATTCTTACGAGCGGCGGAGATGCACCCGGAATGAACGCTGTAATTCGTGCTGTCACAAGAGCCGGTATTGCAAAAGGCTATAAGGTTATGGGAATCAGAAGAGGATATCAGGGACTTATCGAGGGCGATATGTTTGAGATGGGACCCAGAGATGTATCTGATATAGTTCAGCGCGGCGGCACAATGCTTTATACCGCAAGAAGCGCCGACTTCATGACTCTTGAGGGTCAGCAGGCGGCAAAAAAGAGCTGCGAGGACGCAGGAATAGACAGCGTTGTCTGCATAGGCGGAGACGGAACTTATCGCGGAGCACGAGACCTTGCCAATCAGGGCGTAAACTGCATAGGCATACCCGGCACTATCGACAACGATATTGCATGCACTGATTATACAATCGGCTACGACACCGCAATGAACACCGCGCTGCTTATGATAGACAGAATTAAGGACACCGAAATGTCCCACAGCCGCTGTTCGGTAGTTGAGGTTATGGGAAGAAGAGCAGGACACATTGCCGTAAATGTCGGCGCTGCTACAGGCGCTACCGATGTAATCATCGTCGAGAGACCCTATAATCTCGATGAAATCTGCGCTAAGATGCTTTCTCAGAAGGATACAGGTAAAACTCATTTTGAGATAATAGTTGCTGAGGGCGTAGGTCATTCTGATGAGATAGCAAAGTACATTCAGGATCACACCGGAATCGATACAAGGGCAACAGTTTTGGGATATGTTCAGCGCGGCGGCGCACCCACATGCTTTGATAGAGTTATCGCTGCGAGAATGGGCTGCTATGCTGTTGACCTCATAGACGGCGGAGCGAAGAACAGAATAATTGCTCTTAAAAATTCTAAGATCGTAGATTATGATATAGATGAGGCGCTCAACATGAAGAAGGGTTACGACGAGCATCTTTATCATCTTCTCAGCGAGTTGTCGCTGTAATAACCGTGTTCTTTATCGGCGAAGCTGCGGCGCATTATGCCGCAGCAGCTGCCGTATAAGATAAATTTTCGCTTAAAGAGTAGGAAATCGAGCGTATATAGTGCCGCAAAGACGGGGAGTTGCTTTGCGGACGAAACTGCACAAAAGGTGCATGCGGTTCGGTTTTCGCATCCCGCTTAACGTGCATTTCAATAGCTTTTCATACTGTAACTATCTTGTGCATATTAAGCTTGGCCATAGTGTGTATAGGAGGTATACTATGAAGGGCTTTTTTAATTTATTCGTCCGCTCCGCCAAGGAACTTAAAAACATACGCTGCCTTTGCGTAACCGCAATGCTTGTGGCTTTAGACCTTGTCTTAAAGTTTACGCTTTCGATACAGGTCACAAGCTCCATCAAGATTTCGTTTGCGTTTATCGCGCTTTCCGCAATAGGCATGCTTTACGGACCTACGGTTTCGTTTGCCGCAGGCTTGATAACCGATCTTCTCGGATTTATTATCAAGCCCACCGGTGCGTTTGACATAAGATTTACTCTTATCGAGGCGTTTGGGGCGCTGCTGTACGGACTGTTTTTGTACAATGCAAAAAACGACGGATGGATTTTCCCGAGAGTTGTTGCAGCAAAGACAACCGTGACGATTGCATGCAACCTGTTTCTGACCACGTTTGCGCTTGCAAGCGTTATGGGTGACGGATTCTTTGCACTTTTCCCCGCAAGAGCGGTAAAGAGCCTTGCTCAGCTTCCGGTTGACATATGCCTCATGTGCATATTCCTGCCCCTCATACTCAAAGCGTACTGCAAGGTGTTTAAGGGCGCAAGGGCAGAAATCCCTGCCGACAAGCTCGTTTTCAGCAACGAAAATATGCTCAAGGCTATGGCGTATATCGTGTGCATACTGCTTATAATTGTCGGCTCGCTCGGAATTGCCGGCAACGATTTGTACTCTGACAACTCCGACCTTGAGGATACAATCACCGAGCAGTCTGAGAAAATAGAAGCCATGCAGTCGGAAATTGATGATCTGTATGAGCATATCGGAATCCAAAAGCCGGACAGCTCGCAGACGGAGCCTGTTGAGACTGCAGAATAAAATCGAATTATGCCTTATGCCCTCTTGTAATTCGCTATAAGAGGGCATAATTTTTATGCAGGTATGCGTAATTGCGAATGCATACTTGATATTATCCGTTTGATGTGATAAACTAAAAATATTCAACTGCTTGACTTGCCTTGATGTTATATTGCCTTGATCGGCGGCATAATATTGGACAAGGGGTGGTTGCCATGAAGGATAAAAAGAACGTAAGACTTGATGTTTTGCTTGTTTGCTCTCTTGTTGCGGGGATAGCCTTGGGCGCTGTGTTCGGGGCTGATGTCGCAAATTCGGACAAGGGATTGTCGGTGCTTTTTTACCCGACGGAGGATTCCGGATGGTTGGGAGCGTTTGCTTCCTCGTTTTTCGGTTCCGCGTCGTTTGTAACAGCGTCTTTTTTAATGGGATTCGGGGCGGTTTCTCAGCCGCTTGAGCTGCTTTTGGTGGCGTTTAAGGGACTCGGATTGGGCGCTGTTGTGAGGGGCATATATGCGTGCGACAATATTTTAGCGAGGTTAGTTGTCTTTGTCCCGTTTGCCGTGATGTCCTGCGGCGTTCTCATATTGCAGTCGGTGGAGTCTGTGGAGATGTCTACAAGATACCTCGCACTGTCTGTGACGGGTGAGAACAGAATAGGCATGGCAAACGAATTTAAGGACTACATATTCAAGTTTTTGATATATCTTTTGTCCTGCGCAGTGATGAGCGCGCTCAACTGTCTTGCAGTGCAGTTGTTTTCCGACATGGGATTTATATAACGGACAATATTAATGCGCCGTTGGCGTTGTGAAAGGAAGTTTTAAATGGGCCTTTTCTCGAAATATGACAAGGTCGGACCCGGAGTTTCTAAAAATCCGGATGAAAAGCTGCCGGTGTTCAGATTTTTCGGCATATTTTTCTCGCATTTTTCTAAGATGGTGCTTCTCAACTTCATGTACTTGGTTGCACTTCTTCCGTTTGCACTGGTCATGCTTGTGGAATACGTTGTCGAGGATCCCACTATTTATATGGTGGTGTTTTACGTCGCGTTCATACTTTTGGGCGCTGTGTTCGGACCGGCAACCTGCGGATTTACAAAGATAGCCAGAAACGTGTCCTGCGAAAGACCGACGTTTTTGTGGCATGACTTCTGGAAGGCGTTTAAGAGCAACTTCAGGCAGGGCTTTGCAATGGGAGCTATAGATATGGCTGTGATAGCTGTCATGTCGTCTGCGTTCCCGCTGTACTTTAACATGATGATGGACAACTCGATTTTCTTTGTCCCGTTTTTGATATGCCTTGTGTGCTCCATTATTTTTGCAATGATGCACACCTATATTTACCTTCTCATAGTGTCAACAAATCTGAGCCTGTGGAAGATACTCAAAAACTCATTTTTCCTTATCGCAATAGAAATAAAGACAAGCATAATCAACCTTGCAGTTACGGCAGGACTTTTGCTTGTGATGACACTTTTGTTCCCGCTGTCGGCGTTTTTGCTTGTCATAGTTCCTTCGTTCCTGGGACTTTTGTACGCGTTTAATTGCTTCCCGGTGATAAGAAAGTATGTAATTCAGCCGTGGTATGACCAAAGGGGAGAAAAGAATCCCGAATTTGAGTACCTTGAGAGCAACGACGAGACGATATTTACCGACACCCCCGAAACAGAGGTGCCGCCGGAACCTGCTCCTAAGAAAAAGTCCTCCGGCAGAAAGGGCAGACGCATAAAATAAAAGATTCAGCCCGACGGAATGCATGCGCAGACCGGCGGGCTTTTTGCATTTACATAAACATGGAGCCTAAGCCCTCAAGCATAGAGCTTACAGAGCGCACCGCCTTAATGGCGTCGGATTTAAAATGCCTTTTGTCCGCTCTGGTGGCGTTGGTAACTGCATATACAGCCGCGCCTGTCACTACTCCTATGGCTATGCCTTTGCAAAGTGATGGGATGTTCATGCTCATTTTCCTATTCTCCTTTGTAAGTTATTGCAGTAGTATTCTGCACGTTTTTTTAAAAAATAAACGTGAAATAATTGTTTTGAAGAGGGAAAGGTGATATAATCAAACGTGATTTATGATTTTGCGTGTTTATCAAAGGTGATTTATTTATGAACGAATATAAAAGCGTTGCAGCTATACATGACATATCGGGCGTGGGAAGATGCTCGCTGTCGGTTATCATGCCGACGATGTCGGTTATGGGCATACAGGTCTGCGCAGTTCCAACGGCGGTTCTGTCTGCTCATACAAACGGCTTCGGAGATGTCGTGATGAAGGACATGACCGAGTACATTCCGCAGGCTTTGGAGCATTATAAAAGAAGTGATGTCAGCTTTGACTGCGTGTATACGGGCTTTTTGGCTTCGGCAAGGCAGGTGTCAATTTGCCTTGATTTTTTTGATGCGTACCCGAATGCTTTGAAAATAGTGGATCCGGTTATGGGGGACAGCGGAAAGAGGTATAAAACATACACGCCGCAGATGTGCGAGTGCATGGCTCAGCTTGTGGCGGTTGCTGACGTAATCACTCCTAACTTGACCGAGGCATCAATACTTTTAGGTATCGATTACCCTGTGTCCCTGCTTACGCTCAGTGAGGTAAAAAGCATGCTTGTAAAGCTGTCCGGAAAAGGCCCAGACACGGTGGTCATAACGAGTGTGCCTATGGCTGACGGAAAAAACAGCAACGTCGGATACGATCGCAAAAACAACGCATTTTGGCGCGTGACATATGAAAAGGTGCCTAAGCATTACCCCGGAACGGGAGATTTGTTTGCAAGCGTCTTGACCGGCGGACTTATGCTCGGCGACAGCTTGCCGATTGCAATCAGCCGCGCAACGTCTTTCTGCGAGTACGCAATAAAGACTACGTTCGGTTACGGCACAAATCCGAGAGAGGGCGTAATGCTTGAAAAGTGCCTGCCCGTTCTCACGGTTCGCCAAAGCTTCACAGACTACACAAGCTTGTGATATCGGAGGCGCGGTATGAATTTGAACGTTGTGCTTGTAGAGCCGCAAATACCTCAAAACACCGGAAATATCTCAAGGACATGCGCTGTTACCGGAGCTAAGCTTCATCTTGTAAAGCCGCTTGGATTTGAGGTCAGCGACAAGCATTTGAAAAGAGCCGGACTTGATTATTGGGACAAGCTCGATATAACCTACTACGACGGGCTTGACGACTTTTTTGAGAGGACAAAGGGCGGAGTATACTACTACTTCACCACTAAGGGCAGAAAGGTTTACAGCGACGCCGAGTATGAGGACAACTGCTACCTTATTTTCGGAAGAGAAGACAAGGGTCTTCCGGAGGAGCTTTTGCACGATAACAAGGACAGCTGCGTAAGGATACCTATGCGCCCCGAGCTTCGCAGCTTAAACCTCTCAAATTCTGTAGCTATAGCTGTATACGAAACCCTCAGGCAGTGGGATTACCCCGACCTCTCAAGAGAGGGCAAGCTCACAAGATTTTCATGGGATTAGATATATCTGGTCAATCATTTAGCATGATGTGCCACTACAGAATCATTAAACCAATAAAATATTAAAGTTTATTCTAAAAAAACTCCCGTAACCTATTGATATTTATCGCGTAATTTAATATAATATTTATGGTTGTATAGTTGTATGCAATCCTATTATGTATATTTTGATAAAGGAGATATATTTTTATGGCAGGATTAAACAAAGTCAGCGTTGATGACATTAATGTCAAAGGCAAGAAGGTGCTTGTTCGTTGCGATTTTNNGTTATCACCAATGACAACAGAATCGTAGCCGCTCTTCCGACCATCAAGAAGCTTGTTGCGGACGGCGGAAAGGTTGTTTTGTGCTCTCACTTAGGAAAGCCCAAGAACGGACCGGAGGACAAGTTCTCATTGGCGCCCGTCGCAAAAAGGCTTTCGGAGCTTCTTCCCGACACAAAGGTCACATTCGCCAAGGATGATAACGTAGTCGGCGAGAACGCTAAGAAGTGCGTCAGCGAGATGAAGGACGGAGAGGTTGTTTTGCTTGAGAACACCCGCTTCAGAGGCGACGAAGAGACAAAGAACGGCGAAGGATTCTCTAAGGAGCTTGCCGACCTGGTTGACGACGAAGTGTTCGTAATGGATGCTTTCGGTTCTGCTCACCGCGCCCATGCTTCCACAGCCGGCGTAACAAAGTTTGTCAAGGAAACCGCAGTCGGATACCTTATGCAGAAGGAAATAGAGTATCTCGGAAACGCTGTTGAGAATCCCGTAAGACCCTTTGTTGCAATACTCGGCGGTGCAAAGGTTGCGGATAAGCTCAANNATCATCGGCGGCGGAATGGCTTACACCTTCCTCAAGGCTAAGGGATATGAGATAGGCACATCTTTGGTGGACGATGAGAAACTTGAGTATTGCTCAGAGATGATGGCTAAGGCCGAAAAGCTTGGCAAGAAGCTTCTTTTGCCCATTGATACAACCATAGCAAAGGCATTCCCCGATCCCATCGACGCACCTATAGAGGTTTCCATAGTTGATTCCGATAAGATCCCCGCAGACTGGATGGGACTTGATATCGGACCTAAGACCGCTGCTCTTTACGCAAACGAAGTAAAGACCGCCAAGACGGTTGTATGGAACGGCCCTATGGGAGTGTTTGAGAACCCCACGCTTGCAAAGGGAACAATGGCTGTAGCTCAGGCGCTTGCCGATACCGATGCTACAACGGTTATAGGCGGCGGAGATTCCGCAGCTGCAGTTATCAACCTCGGATATGCCGATAAGATGACTCATATTTCTACAGGCGGCGGAGCATCCCTTGAGTACCTCGAGGGCAAGGTTCTTCCCGGTATAGCTGCTATTGCAGATAAGTAATCTTGATTCTTTCAAAACGGAGCTTTTTGCTCCGTTTTGAGTATTACAGGGATACATATTTTGTGATCGTATGGATTGCAAAAGCGAAAGGAAATTGTTATGAAAAAAGATATACGCCGTGCGGTAATCGCCGGCAACTGGAAGATGAATAAGACACGTCCGGAGGCTAAGGAGCTGATAGAGGCTCTTAAGCCGCTCGTTAAGGATGCCGGATGTGAGGTTGTAATATGCGTTCCCTTTACAAACCTTGAGACGGCGGTTGAGCTGACAAAGGGCACGAATATAAAGGTCGGCGCTCAAAACTGCCACTTCGCAAAGTCCGGAGCGTATACCGGTGAAGTGTCTGCCGATATGCTCACAGAGCTTGGAGTAGAGTATGTTGTTTTGGGCCACAGCGAGCGCAGACAGTATTTCGGCGAAACCGATGAAACTGTAAACAAGAGAACAAAAGCCGCTCTTGAGGCGGGACTTAAGCCCATAGTTTGCGTCGGAGAGCTTCTTTGGGAGCGTGAGTGCGGAATAACCGAAGAGGTTATAGCACGTCAGATAAAGCTCGATTTTTATGATGTAAGTGCAGAGCAGCTCAAGAACTGCATAATTGCATATGAGCCGGTATGGGCTATAGGAACCGGCAAGACCGCAACTGCCGATCAGGCTGAAGAGGTTTGTGCATTTATTCGTGCAACGCTTGCAAAGCTTTACGGCGAGGAGACCGCAAACGCTGTTACCATTCAGTACGGCGGATCGATGAACGCCGGCAATGCTGCAGAGCTTCTTTCAAAGACTGATGTCGATGGCGGACTTATCGGCGGCGCATCACTTAAAGCTAACGACTTTGCAACCATTGTTTCTGCCGCAACTAACGGCTGATTGAGGAGATTTTCATTATGGCAAAACCTATAGTACTAATCGTTATGGACGGCGTGGGATTTTCAAAGACAGGTTTGGGAGACGCCGTCGGATTGGCTAATACGCCGACGCTTGATAAGCTTCTTAAAGAGCGTCCTTATACAAAACTCAAGGCTCACGGAACCGCTGTAGGACTTCCCACGGATGACGATATGGGAAACTCTGAGGTCGGACATAACGCCTTGGGATGCGGACAGATATATTCTCAGGGCGCAAAGCTTGTAAACGAGTCTATTGAGTCCGGCAAGATGTTTGACAGCAAGACATGGATGGAGCTTGTTGATAACTGCAAGGCAAATAACTCAACTCTTCACTTTATCGGTCTGCTTTCCGACGGAAACGTTCACTCCAACATCTCGCACCTCAAGCAGATGATCATCAAAGCTAAGGAGTGCGGAGTAAAGCATGTGAGATGCCACGTTCTTTTGGACGGAAGAGACGTTCCCGCAACGTCTGCATTGACATATGTAGATGACCTTGAGTCCCTTATCTCGTCGCTGAACGACGGAGGATTTGACTGCAAGATTGCTTCCGGCGGCGGAAGAATGAAGATAACCATGGATAGATACATGGCTAACTGGGACATGGTTAAGCTCGGATGGGATACTCATGTTCACGGCTTGGGAAGACAGTTCTCATCTGCCAAAGAGGCAATCGAGACATACCGCAGTGAAGAGAGCGGAGTCATTGACCAGGATCTCCCCGCATTTGTCGTTGCGGAAAACGGCAAGCCTGTAGGCAAAATATGCGATAACGACTCGGTCGTATTGTTCAACTTCCGCGGAGACAGAGCAATTGAAATTTCCATGGCGTTTGATCAGGAGAACTTCAATTACTTCGACAGAGGCGTTGTTCCTAAGGTTGTTTACGCCGGAATGCTTGAATACGATGGAGACCTCAAGATTCCCAAGAGATATCTTGTAAATCCTCCGGAGATAAAGCATACGCTCACTGAGCTGCTTGTAGCCAACGGATTGAATGAGTATGCGGTTTCAGAGACGCAGAAGTACGGACACGTAACATACTTCTGGAACGGAAATAAGTCCGAGAAATTTTCTGAAGAGCTTGAAACCTATAAGGAGATACCTTCTGACAATGTCTCGTTTGACGAGCGTCCGTGGATGAAGTCAGCTGAGATCACAGACGATGTAATCGCAGCTATGCAGAGCAAAAAGTATGATTTCATACGCTGCAATTTCCCCAACGGCGACATGGTAGGACATACCGGAAATCTCGACGCCACAAGAATAGGCGTGGAGGCTGTTGACTTAGGTCTTACAAGAATACTTAAAGTTGCGGACGAGCTTGACTGCACAGTTCTTATAACCGCTGATCACGGCAATGCCGATGAGATGCTTGAAAAGAACAAGAAGGGCGAGATTCNNCAGAACTGCTCACTCTTTGAACAAGGTTCCCTTCATCATCTACGACAATGATACAAAATACACAATCAAGGACGGCGAATTCGGACTTGCCAACGTAGCTCCTACGGTTGCAAAACTGTTTGGACTTACCGCACCGGATTGCTGGGAACAAAGCATGATTTAATGCTGATATGATTTGATGTCATAATGTGCGGCGCGCAGTTCGGCATTGTGTCGGGCTGTGCACCGCCCACATTTATTAGGAACATTGTATTTAAAAAGATAGGAGAACGCCAATGATAATCAAGAGAATTGCGGCAGTGGTGCTCTGTGCGGCGATGTTTGCGACGATGATGTGTTCATGCGCGCAAAATCCCGATTCGCAAGAAGGGGATTTAAATGACGTGAGCAACAACACCGGCACTATTACTGCAACCAACCCGATACTTTGGTCCGATGTGCCCGACCCTGATGTAATAAGAGTAGGGGACACATACTACATGACAAGTACAACTATGTACTTCACGCCCGGCGTGCCGATAATGAAATCAACCGACCTTGTCACATGGGAGCTTATAGGCTACGTGTATGACGAGCTTGAAAGCAACCCTAAAACCGATTTGTACGGAGAAAGCAATTCATATGCGCAGGGATCATGGGCATCAAGCATACGCTACTACGACGGAATGTTTTATGTTATGTTCTGCGCTCTCGACCAGGGAAAATCATATATATTCAAGACAGAGGATATAGAAAACCCCGAGTGGATAAGATATGATTTTAATAGAATATTCCATGATGCATCGCTGTTCTTTGACGATGACGGAACGCCATATGTAATTTACGGCGGCGGAGACGTTTGGATAACAGAGCTTGAAAAGGACTGCTCAAAGGTCAAGGAAGGCGGAGTAGATCAGCTGCTTCTCAATTCCGGAATTGCCGAAGGACTCAGCGGAGCCGAGGGATCGCATTTTTACAAGATTGACGGCACGTATTACCTGATGATGATAAGCTATGCCACAAATGTTCCCGGCGTTGCAAGATGTCAGCTTTGCTTCAGATGCGACGAGCTTTTGGGCGAATATGAGGGCAAGGTTGTCCTTTGTGACTCTATGGACTATTACGGAAACGGAGTTGCGCAGGGCGGCATAGTAGAAACGCCTGACGGCGACTGGTATGCACTTTTGTTCCAGGATCACGGAGCTGTAGGAAGAATACCTGTTCTTCAGCCGGTTACGTGGGAGGACGGATGGCCTATAGTGGGTGTTGACGGCGAGGCTGTCAGCGAAATAGAGGTCAAGTCTGATAAAACCGAGTGGACAGAGTCAACGCTTATGTACAGCGACGAGTTCGACTATACCGAAAACGAACTTGACCTTCATTGGCAGTGGAACCATAACCCTGACAACGACAATTGGAGCGTGACCGACAGGGAAGGACGGTTCAGAATAACCACCTCAAGGACGGACGCCGATATATTCCATGCGAGAAACTCGCTCACTCAGCGCACGGAAGGCCCTTATTGCACAACCGAGGTCTTGCTTGATACATCAGGACTTAATCCCGGCGACTATGCGGGCATATCTGCTTTTCAGAGCTTTGCCGGAATGGTCGGAGCGTATGTCGGGGACGACGGACAAAAGTATGTGTACTTTGCTCACCAAACAAGAGGTCAGGAACAAGACCTTGTCAGAGACGAGGAACTCAATCAGGATCTCGTCTATCTTAAAATAGAGTATAGATTTTCAAACATAGACGAAAACGGCATAATAACCACCGAGGATCAGGCGAGATTTTACTACTCGCTTGACGGAGAAGAATGGGTCAAGATAGGCAAGGGATTCACCATGTCATACAGCCTCGACCTCTTCACCGGATACAGAACGGCATTGTACTGCTACTCCACACAGGAGCCTGGCGGACACGCTGATTTTGATTACTATCATGCGGTTAAAGCCGATCGTTCCGAAGTTGTCACCACCTCTGAAGACGAATAAAAATATTTAAAACAAGCGCGTCGCATAAAGGCTGCTGTTGCCTTCTACGGCGCGCTGTTTTGCTTTATTCGATTATTTTGCCTGTGCAATAGTCGTCGCATGCTTCGGTGATTTTTACGTCTTTTATCTGCCGCCAAAGCGTTTTCCGAGTGCGCTTTACCTTTACAAGCGTGTAGCATCGCGTGTGACCTTGGTGCCAGTCTTCGTCCTTTTCACGCTCAAACAGTACGCTTTGACGCGTGCCTATAAGCGACTTGAGGTAATTTTGCTCTGATGACTTGGCAGCGCTTGACATTATATCTGCCCGCTCAAGCTTTACAGCGTTGTCAACCTGATTCGGCATATCGGCAGCAAGCGTTCCCTTTCTCGCGGAATATGGGAATACATGCACCTTCGCAAAGCCAATGCTTTTGACAAACTCAAGGGACTCTGAAAAATCAGCGTCCGTTTCACCCGGAAATCCGACCATGACATCGGTGGTAATCGCACATGTCGGGAAGTACTTACGCAACAGATTTACTATGTCTGAGTATTCCTTTGATGTATACCTTCTTCTCATGCATTTGAGCGTTTTGTCGCATCCGGACTGCAGCGACAGGTGAAAATGCGGGCAAAGCGCCTTGTTTTCGGACAGCCTTTTTATGATGTCTTCGCTCAACAGCTCCGGCTCAATTGAACCTAAACGCACTCTGTCCGCCCCGTTTGTTCGGCATACGCGCTCGACTGCATCCGCAATGGATACTTTCGGTTCAAGATCAAAGCCGTAGCACGAAAGATTTATTCCGACAAGCACAAGCTCTTTGTGCCCTGAGCTGACAAGTCCGGCTGCTTCTTTTTCGATTTCATCTAAAGGCTTAGACCTTGAGCGGCCTCTGGCGTAGGGGATTATGCAGTAGCTGCAAAACATATTGCATCCGTCCTGTATTTTCATAACCGCACGTGTTTTTCCCGCTCTTTCTTCAAGGTTCATGTGCTCTATCTTTTCGCCCTTTTCGTGAGCATGCACATCCTTGATCCGCTTTCCATCGCAAAGATACTTTTGTACAAGGTCAGGTATTTTAGTCTTGTTTGTCTCTCCGACAATTATGTCGGACAATTTAAGTATATCGGAATCGGGGTAAACCTGCGCAAAGCATCCGCAAACAACTATCACAGCCGCGGGGTTTTCTCTTTTTATTCTGTTAACGGTCTGCCTCAGCTTTGTGTCTGCGGAGGCTGTGACGGTGCAGGAGTTAATTATGCATATGTCGGCTTGAGCGATAGTGCGAGAGGTCTCAAAGCCTCGTCTTTTCATCATGCCTTCAATCACGCTTGTTTCGTATTGATTTACCTTGCATCCAAATGTATAGTAATAAACTGTCATCAAATCATATCCTTTCGGGTCAATAAAAATATATCACATAAAATTAATTGTGTAAATCACTATTGACATATTAAAAAAATCTGATATACTAATATACGGAACGTGAATTATGGAGGTAGGACAGATGAACAAGTTTCTCATTAAACTCGATACTATCAATGATGTAAAAGAGTTTGTCAACATAATTTCTCTTTGCGATTACGATGTTGACCTTGTTTCCGGTAGATATTCTATCGATGCGAAATCAATCATGGGAATATTCAGCCTTGATCTTTCAAGACCTGTAGAACTTCAGGCTCATGTAGACGATTGCTCTGAGTTGAAGAAGAAGCTGGATAGGTTCCTGGTTAAATAATTAAAGCCACTTCATATTGGTGATTTTCCCGTCCTGCGTATTGTTTCTGTACGCAGGGCGGGAGCTTTTTATCTTCAAATTTAAAACACCTGCGCGAAAAACGCATTTGATCGGCACAGCTTGGCATAAGATGTACTAAAAAATAAGAAAGGACGCCTTGTGTCGATGACAGTGGTCAAAAAGATAACGACAGCCGCAGCGGCTATTTTAATTTTCAGCTTTTCGGTTTTGCATGCTTTGCCCGCAGCTGCACAGGATTTGTATTTAAACAGCTCGCAGGGCGTGCCGTACTCCTATGTGCTGATGGAGGGAACAACAGGCACGCTTTTGTATGCAGAAAACGGCAACGAACCGTTTATACCGTTTCACGCTTCAAAGCTCATGACACTTTTGCTTCTGTGCGAGGCTATGGACAGGTCTGAGCTAAGCCTTGATTCGGTGATAACGGTGTCGAAAAACGCAAATTCTCAGCAGGGCGCGCAGGTGTGGCTCGACGTAGGTGAACAGATTTTGCTCGATGAGCTTGTGAGCGCAATAACCGTGGGAAACGCCAACGATGCATGCGTTGCTATTGCCGAGGCGGTTGCAGGTACGGAAGAGGATTTTGTCAGGCAAATGAATGAAAAAGCCGCAGAGCTCGGTATGACTCTCACTCACTATGCCGATTCAACAGGAGCAGGCGAGGGCAGCATAACAACCGCAGCCGATACGGCAATACTTGCGTCTGCGCTTTCAAAGTACGATTGGCTCAAAGAGTATATGACGACCTGGATGACAACTATCCGAGGCGGAAAGGCTCAGCTTGTCAGCACAAACAGGCTCATACGCAGCTATAGCGGCATAACGGGCATGAAAGCGTACTACCATGAGGAGTGCGGAAACTGCCTTATAGCTTCTGCGGAAAGAAACGGTATGAGCATGATATGCGTGATTTTCGGCGAGCCTGATGAATACCAAAGGTTCACCACCGCAAAAGAAAAGATGAATATAGGATTTTCCGCATACTCTATATACAAGCCGAAAAGAACCGACGTCATACTTCAAAGCGTGAATGTGAAGGGCGGAGTGGATGACAGCGTTGATACCGATGCCGCTGATATGGGATGCTTTGTTATAAGGTTGGGCNNATTGTCACGGAGTATTTTGATGACGTCGCCGCTCCTGTGGAGGCGGGACAAAGAGTGGGCAGGATTGTTTATATGCTTGACGATGAGGAGGTGTACGCATCAGACATTGTTGCAACTTCATCGGTCAAGAAAATGAACATGTTTTACGCGCTGCTTAAGACCTTTTGCGCCGTCTTTGCTTCGTAAATAAAAATATCAAAGTACTATTTAATATTTTTCATAAAATTCCTTGAAAAATAGCGCCGCCCGTGATACAATATAGATAAATAAAAAAGAGAGGATATGATATCCCATGGCTTTAAAATTAGTAACCAAGTACGCTGACAAGTTTATCAACTCTCATGAGCTTGACGCAGTGAGAGCGCAAATTTCGGCGGCGCATAACACCCTTGTTTCAAAAAGCGGCTTAGGCAATGACTTTTTGGGTTGGGTTGACCTTCCGGCAGACTATGACAAGGAAGAGTTTGAACGCATTAAAGCTGCTGCAAAGAAGATTCAGGAAAAAGCAGATATTCTCATAGTGATAGGAATAGGAGGCTCTTACCTGGGTGCAAGGGCAGCAATAGAGCTGTTAAGAAGTCCGTATTA
>DDJI01000087.1 GCA_002338885.1 Ruminococcus sp. UBA1828
AGCTTCAACGATTTCAGCAGAGGGAGAACATACTCTCCCTCTGAAAATGCCGTCGGGTAATCCATATGCAAACAAACCTGCTCAAGGTATTCTGATATTTCTCTTTGAAGTGAGGCTGTTCTGTCCTGCAATTCATGCATTACCACCGACTGCAATAGTGTCTGAAATCTGTTTTGCAGTTTTCTGTCGTCAACCGGAAGATACAGATAATCTCTTATCATGATTACATGTTCCGCAATATCTACAGGTTCATACTCATACGAGAGCACAAACGGGCCTTTCTCGCCTTCCGACTGCATGCTCAGCTGATTTACAAAGAGCATAAACAGCCGTGAGTTTTCTGCGACAAGCACCGGCACTTTGTTTTCATGCCAAGCTATTGAATCAGACATCTGCGGATGATACAGTCTCATATAATCACAAGCCTTTCCTCATCATCAATAACGCTTGAGTGGTATTCGCCGACAACAAGCTCCATTCTTGAATACTGTTTTTCAGTCACCATAAGCATTTGCACCAAGCCATCCGGAGGGCTTTTTGCCCTGACAGATTCCATGATGCTGTTTGCAACAGTGGGGTTGAGGGCAAGCTTGCTGTAAACAGACTCCTGCATCATGATAAACCCGTCCTTAACAAGATTTCTTCTAAACCTTGAATATTCTCTTCTTTGTGCGACGGTGGACACGGGAAGGTCAAAAAACACTATCACTCTCATAAATCTAAAACTCATATTCAATCCATCTTATTTGCTCAATATCCCCGCTTTGCAGTGCCCTGAACAAGCCTGCGCAATAGAGCCTTATGGCATACAAAAGGTATTGCTGTTTGCCGTCATACTTCACTTCCGCATTGAGCACGCTTAGCATAGCTGCCTTTTCATCTTTTTCAAACCTTTCGGGGAGTATGCTGATAACGGCTTTATCAACTATAGGCCTCAGTGGCTCCATGAAGTCGCATCCGAGGTTAAACGGGTTGTATGTATTTTCATGAAACAGCCCAAGCTGATTGAGATATCCTGCCGCAGATATTTCCCTGTTTACGGCGGACAATATCAAGCTGTAGCCATAATTTAGCGCAGCATTTATGGGATTGTCTTCTGTCCTGGTAAACTCCATGCCGAAAAGCGCATTAAAGTACACCTTTGCAGCATGTCCCTCACGGTTTGTTGAATCTGCAAGCTGCATTTGCTCAAGATATGAAGTTATAAGCTCCGCCTGGGGGATGCATCCCCGGCAGCGAAGGTGAGCCCTTTGCCGCCGGAGTTTTTCCCTGACTATCTCCGTCCACACCTGCTGCTTAGCGAAGTCTGACCAGCCAAGCTGCTGACGTATTTTTGCGCTGCTGTCATGGCATCCGTGCATCGGAACAAGCTCTGAGCAGGGGTTGCGCTCGCCATCGCAGAAAATCACTTTGACTTTTCTTTTGACAAGCTCATTCAAGAGGTATGCGGTGATAGATACTGCTGTGCTTTCTATGATGAGCACGCCGATTTCGCTGAGGTGGACTCTTACGATGTCATCAACCGTTCTGACAACAAGGTAGTCAAGTTTATAATCTACCTTTGAGTTTTTGGTGACGACTACCACCCTCCAGCTCACTTCAAGTCCTCGCTCAAAAGGTCTATTTTTTCTTCATAGAATCCCGTCGGCGATTGATTGATCAGGTAGAGGCTGTGGCATTTTAACTTACTTATTGCCTTGTTGGTGATGACCTTTCCCACATTAGGCTCTTTACCTATCAATGATAAATCGATATTAATGGAGTAGTTTCCGTAAAGCTTGAATATCTGCATCATAACTCTGCATTGATCAGGAACAGAAAGATGTAAAAATTTATCTCTTCCGCTCTTTAGCTTATCAGAAATCCCGCTGAATTTAACGCCAAACGGATTGCTACCAAACTTTTGAGTCAGCAAGTCATACAATTCGATATTTTGTTCTGCACTAATACCATCGAATTCAGTTATCTCAGGGTCAGCAAGCCCCGGCTTGCATCTGCCAAGATACTTGGTGATGTCCTTTACATACTGATTCCACTTAGGGTCGATTATCAGCTGATTTGCGTTTTTATAAAGCAGGGAGCTGCCCGATCTTCCGGAGATATTCATCTTGAATCCATCCATCTCAAGCAGCGTATTTACTCGAATTTTAGGTATAAGCACCTTAGGAGAAACAAAGTTCGGATCATCACGAAAATACTTTTCCGGATCTTGCTCATAACGTTCCTTATTCATCAGCAAAATCATTTCAAGTGAACGCACTTTCATTTTGCCTTTTTTGCCGTCAACATGCTCGACAAGAGCAAAATAAGTTCCGGTGAGCTTGTTATATCCTCCACGCTTATCTATGGTCATACGCTCATCTGAGCTTTTAACCATAGCCTGTCCGTTCTTGCGCTTAAGAAGCTGCTGATCAAACAAGCCGCCGCCGACCTCAAAGCTCATCCTTGTCACAAGTATGTTGTTCTTGCGCATGGTATTGCGGACGGTTTCTATGCTCTTGTTGCCGTCTGCTATCCATGCGGTAGTGTCGCCTCTTGAAACGTTATGCTTATACAGGTTGTTGAGGTTAAAGCTGTCGCGATCACTTCTGAAGAAGTTTATCGGGTCCTTTGTAAACTGAGTGTCATAGACGTTTCCGACAACAATGTTCAGGTATGCATCCCTGGCATGGTGGAAATCGTTTATATCCCTGCACTTCACAAAGAGCGGATCCTGCTTGGTCTCGATGTTCTTACAGTAGCACGCCTGTATCTGTGTGCCGTCATCGGTAATCCTTTGCTCCTGTCTGAACGACGAGACGTTGCCCGCCTTTACATATATGACATCGGTGTCGCTGTATATCTGCTCAAGCCAATTGGCTATAATCTTTGTAGACTGCCTCGTCTCTACAAGCTGACGTGCGACAAACGCCGCAAGTTCATCACTTCCTAACGGTGTAGAGCGTGTAAGGCGCTCATACTTTTCCTTAGATATCAGCTCTTTAGCCCTGAGCATAGCCCAGAACCCGCGCATGCGCTCCCTGACTTCCCACTTCAAAGGATACTCATCAGCCTTATCTGCGTTTAACTCTCGCTTTACGAGAACGCGGTTTGAAAGGCTGTCGTCTTTGATTTTGCTCTGCGGATAGATGTGGTCGATATCATAGTCGCTGTCGAGCCTTGAGAGGTCGATAGGTTCTCCGCTGTACATGCATTTTCCGAGCTGCGTGAAGTACAGATACAGTTTATCTCGTCTTAAGCTGCCGTCGTCGCAACCCTCGAGCTGCTCATAGAGCTTGCCGCAATCGTTTTTGCAGTTGTCGTACAGCTTCATAAGCGCGGCTTTTCTTGAAACTGTTCGCTCGTTTTTAACTCCGCCGCCTCTTGCCATCTCGACAAACACCTTTGCAGGCTCATGGCGCATAATCTTCACTATCTCAGAAACAATGCGCATGGTTTGGTTTATTGCACGCTTTAACGCCGGTGACGCATAGCTTTCGGTGAGGTAGTCCTGAAGGGTCACCGCATGGCCATCCGCCTTTTTCGCAAGGTACTCATTCAGGTGAGTTGAGAAGCTGTACTTATTGCTCAAAAGCTCCATGAGGTTGTCGTTTGTGCGCCAAAGCATATCGATTATGCTAAGGCACTCGCCCGTTTGCGGATCCTCATGGTAGACCTTTTCGGCATCGTCGAGCAAGCTCTTAGACAGTCTGCCCCAGCTGTTGCACTTGAAGTTCAGAGCATACGCCATGTCCTTGTCGCTCAGAACATTGCCGTAGTCCTTGCTTATCCATCTCTTTAATAGTTTTTTATCGTCTCCGAATATGGTGATGTGGCGGATGATGTTTTCAACCATATCATAGCCGCCGTCGCGCTCAAGAATATGTCTGTAATACGCCCACGGAGCAAGGTCTGCTTTAAGATCCTGGTCTATACCGCCTATCATGTCGTCCTCGGACAGCCCAAGGCATGTTCTTATTTTGCGCTGGGTTGTCTTTTTGCCGCTCATGCACACTTCGTTATATATCTTTTGCTTGTCGGCAACGCTTATTGCATGTCCGTTGACGGTGAGGTTATTAAGCTCATTCAGCACCATGTACTTAGTATACAGAAGTGAGCTTTTAGGCAGGACGTCATCACCGGTGTAGCTGCATTTTGCGGTCATGCGCTCTATAAATCTCTCGTTGCTTTCTTCGAGGTTTACCACCCTGTCAAAGTTCCAAGGATATATCTTTTCATCCGAGCGTGACACCCACGCATGAGACGACTTAGGATTGAGCGGGCCAACGTAATAAGGCACTCTGAACTCAAACATCTGCATTATCTGCTCCGCTTTAGTAAGTCCCGAGCTGTCCTTTTCGTTCAAGAACGGCAGGTATTTTGAGGCGTGCTCAAGTATCTTTTTAAGCTCCACACCGTTTAGCTGGTGAGGGATTACGCCGTTGTCCTTGCTCGTCTGCTTGGGCAGGAAGGTCTTTTCCTCCACTTCGGAAAGTATGCTGCGTATCTGCTCACTGACGTTCGGGTCGTCCTGATACGGCGAAAGACGGTTCTTCAAAAACTTCATGAAGTCTTCATACGCACACCTGTGTTCGGTTCCGCTTCCTACGTATGCTCCATAGTTATTGCACTTTGGATCCTTGCTCCTGAATATCTCGTAATAAAGCTTGTGATCGCCGGTGGCTTTTACTGCGCTTTTAAGCTTTGCAAGGTCGCTGCAATGCTTATCGTACTTTTTAACCATAGCGTCGGATATGTACTTTTCTCCGGAAATCATCGTCTCCATGAGCGCCCAGTCATAAATGCCCTTCGCCGCAAGTATAAGAGCCATTTTGTCGCTGCCTATGGCCTCGCTTATTTTTTGTTCTGTGGACTCAAAGTTTCCTTCAAGGCATATTNNCCTTTTCGACTTCAACGCCGTCGCCGTAGAGCTTCTTTATGCTTGTGTTCATTCCGCATATAAGCTTTATGACCTCCGTGCTGAGCTTGTCGCTTTTATCGGGCTTCAGTGCTTCCTCAATGGCGGCCTGCTTTTGCTTTTTGCCTTTGTACTTCTTATCGGTGAGCGCTTCCTTTATTTTGTCGTAAACCGTACGGTCGGCAGGGCAAAAATCGCTGTATTCCGATACATCCGCGCTTGAATCCGAATCGTCGTCGGAAATATCATATTCCTCTCTGCACGCTCTTACGGCGTCGTTCAGCTTCACCATGCACTCTTCAAACGCAGATGCACCGCCGTTAGACTCGCCGCTGTCCGGATCCATGTCGTCTATCGACATTTCGTACAAAAAGTGTCCGCGGTATTTCATTATGTGGTGAACGGCAAGATAGACCATCCTTATATCAAAAGGCTCGTCGCTCTCAACAAGTGCCTTGCGCAGGTGATATATAGTGGGAAACTTATCTTTTAAGTCTTTGTCGGTGTAGTTTTTGTCGTTAAATAGAATGTATTTGCCGAGCATGCTGCCGTCGTCAGAGCGCTTGTCCGCCTCTTCAAAGCTGCTTTCTCTCAGGCGCTGAAAGAACGCGGGATCGACCTTTGCAATCTCGTCGGCAAACGCTTCCTTAAGCCACTGCATTCTCTGCTTTCTGCGCTCAAGTCTGCGCCTTCCGGTTCGGAACGTACGGCGCTCTTCCGCCTTTTGCGCCTCATCAAAGAGCCTTATTCCCCACAGAGCCTTGGAATTTTTTCTGACAAGGTTGTAGTTCTCGTCTGTAACAGCCCAACCCACGGAATCGGTTCCGATGTCAAGACCGATGTAGTACTTATCCATTGTAAATACTCCCTTCATAATATTTGATGTTTATGGTTATTAAATTGTGCCCGAAATATAAAGTATACAGCCTTCAAACATGGCGGTTTACACAGCAAAATAAAACACCGTCAGATATGATAAAGTGATACTGTGATAAATAATCATAGCATTATTGTATCAGCAAATGTGAGCTATTTCAACAGCTTTTTAGCATCTTTTTCTTCAAAAACCTCTACAAGTACATTTTATTGGACTTATAAAGTAATATAATGTAAAATAAAAGCTGCTGGTGCGCCGAAGGCTTGCATGTTTTCGGGCGCCGAGCATGCAGATATGCATGGCTGACCGCCCAATGAGCACAAGTGCTATAGCACACGCAATAGCGCACAAGCGCTATTACTTGAGCACAAAAGAGCATCGAAAAATAAAAGTGAAAAATTTTTTAAAAAAGTATTGACAAATCGACATCGGGCAATTATAATAAGATTATCGTAGACTACCATCTATGATAACACGACGAGTTCAAATAAGGTTTTACCGAAAGCGCCGGGTCTTCCCGGTTTCACAGTGTGTGAATAAAGAGGTTCGCAGTATTGCGGACTTTTTTTATTTTATATGAGTCTTGCACTTGACGAGAGCGCGTGCAGGAATTATCATTGAGTTATTGAGCATCATACAAGTACAGACGGGTGATTCAGCATGGATGTTAACACAATTTCGGGGCATTTAAAGTACAAATTTATAGTTTTCGAGGGCTTAGACGGCTCCGGCAAGGGCACACAGATAAAGATACTTGCCGATAAGCTTAGCTCTTTGGGCTGTGACAAGGTGTTTTTGACCTGTGAGCCGACAAAGTACGCCACCGGCAAAATACTTCGCGATGCCTTGAGTGGGCAGGAAAAAAGGACGCCGGAAGAGCTTGCGGGGCTGTTTCTTGCGGACAGGATAGCTCACTGTGAAAATCCGTCCGACGGAATAAAGGCAATGCTCCAAAGCGGCGCTGCGGTCATTTGCGACAGGTACTATTACTCATCGTTTGCATACCAGGGAATGGACACAGACCTGAAATGGGTGATGGATGCAAATCTTTGCTGCCCGAAAATCATAAAGCCGGATGTGTGCATATTTCTCGACGTTCCGCCGCAAGTGTCGGACGAAAGGATAGCAAGCCGCAACAACCCCAGAGAAATATACGAGCAGGCGGACAAAATAGCTCGCATACGTCAAAAATACATGGATGTGTTTGAGCTTTTGCCTGATCACAACATCAAAATTATAAACGCCTCAGGCGACGTAAACGAGGTTTCAAAAAGAATATCCGACGCGCTCGGCATCGGATAAAACAGATAAAGAAAGGCAGAAGGAGTTTTTCCTTCTGCCCTGTTTTTTATATTTCAAGGATTTTTAATAAACCGTACAAATCGCTTATCTTGTAGTCTTCGCCGTAAAATTCTCCGCTGTTATTTCTGTCTATATGTACGCTTTTACAGCCGAATCTCTTTGCAACCTCTATGTCTTTTGGCTCGTCGCCGACCATTATCATGTCTGCCGCAGAAGCGTTTAAGCCCTCCGAAATGTCTTGCAAGCCTTTTATGTTAGGCTCTTTGAACCCGCATGAAGAGGATGAGACGTACATGTCAAAGTACTCAAGCAGCTCGGAAAAGTAGCTTTTGTGCATGCTGTCCGGCATGCCGGTAGCTACGTCTGTGAGTGCGGCAATTTTAAATCCTTCGTCCTTCAGTTTTTTCAGAACCGGCACGGTATCGGGATATATGTACGCCTGAAGATTCATAGACTCAAAGAACGCATCTATCACATCGCTCAGCTTGAACGTTTTATTCCATCCTGCGGTCACTTCCGAAAAAATCTCTTCCGGTGTGCAGTCATGCTCGCGGTAGTTTATGCTCGGGCTGAAACTGCGGAATGTCTCAAGCGATTTGTTTAATTGCTCCGCATCAAGGTTAAGACCAAGCTTTTGATTTACGTGTTCAAACGCTTTCGGATAGTAATCAAGCCAGCTGTTCGGCATGTCTTTATACTCCATCAGCGTCCTTCCCACGTCGAAAACAACAACACTGATATTCATCATCTTTCTCCTTTATACAAACTGAGAATTGTAAAGCGTGGCGTAAAATCCGCCCTTTTTCATCAGCTCTTCATGATTTCCCTGCTCGGTTATCTCGCCGTTCTGGATGACCAAAATTGTGTCGGCGTTTTGTATGGTGGAAAGCCTGTGCGCTATTACAAACGATGTCTTGCCCTTCATCAGCCTTGCCATAGCCTGCTGAATTTTTATCTCTGTTCGAGAGTCTACATTTGATGTAGCCTCGTCAAGGATAAGCATGTGCGAATCCATCAGCATTGCGCGGGCTATGGTTATGAGCTGCCGCTGACCCTTGGAGATGTTCACTCCGTTATCGGAAAGCATGGTGTCATAGCCGTTGGGAAGCTGCTCTATATATCCTTCAAGCATCGCATCAGCCGCCGCCCTCTTTACATCGTCAAGCGTTGCGTCTTCTTTGCCGTAAGCTATGTTGTCAAATATAGTTCCTCCGAAGAGCCACGTGTCCTGCAAAACCATTGTATACGCCTTGCGAAGTGACGAACGCTTTATATCCTCAACGTCTGTGCCGTCAACATCTATTTCGCCGGAGTCCGCATCGTAAAAGCGCATCAAAAGATTTATAATTGTCGTCTTGCCCGCTCCCGTAGGCCCGACTATTGCAATAGTCTTGCCGGGCTCGGCATGGACGTTTACATCCTTGAGTATTGGCTTTTCGGGGTCGTAGCTGAAGTTTACATGCTTTAGCTCTACTTCTCCCTTTACGTTTTCAAGCTCCTTGGCGTTTTGTGCATCGGCGGGTTCGGGGTTTTCGTCTATTATTCTGAAAACTCTCTCCGCAGCCGAAAATGCCGACTGAAACTCGTTCATAATGTTTGCAAACTCGTTTATGGGGCCTGCAAACTTTCTCGAGTACTGGACAAACTGCGATATGCCGCCGAGTGTTATAAAGAACACGGACGCCTGGGAAACCGTGCCGCCTATCGAGAACATGTACAGCACGCCGCCGAGTATCATCACAAGTGACAAAGAAAGGTTGTTTATGAAGTTTACGGACGGACCTAAGGTTGCGCCGTAGTATTCGGCGTTATACGAGACATCCATGGTTTCGCTGTTTCGCTTGTTAAAGCGGGAGGATATCTCCTCTTCCCTGCCGTATGCGCATATTGTCCTTCCGCCCGAAAGCATTTCCTCGGCGTATCCGTTCAGCTCGCCGAGCTTTGCAGAACGCATATGGAAAAGAGGTCTTACCTTCTTGGAGCGATATCTTGTGAAAACTATAGATATGGGGACGGTGATTGCAAAAACGGCAATCAGCGGTTTTGATATTTGCCACATGAAAATGAGCGAACCGACTACGGTATAGATGCTCGTCATTATCTGAACGAGGTCGTTTGAAAGGGATGCGTTCACGGTGTCTATGTCGTATGAAATCCTGCTTATTATATCTCCGGCAGGGTGGGTGTCAAAATAGCTTACCGGCAGTGTCGTGAGCTTTTCAAACAGCTCCTTGCGCATAGAATAAACTATCTTCTGGCTTATGAACACCATTAGCACCGCAAGCGCATAGGAAAGCACGCCCGAAAGGATGTAGCAGACAAGCATCACTATGACGTTTTGCGTAACAGCCTGAAAATCCACGCCCGATGGGCCTGTCATGGCGTCTATTGCGTAGCCGGAATAAAGCGGTCCTAAAAGTCCCAGCTGGTTTGACGCAAGTGTGAGCACAATGGCTATAAGGAACAAAAACTTATGCTTGAGTATGTACTTTGACAGCCTGAGAATTACGCTTTTTGTGCGCTTTCTGTCGAGCTTTTCGCCTCTTTGACCTCTTTGAGCGTTAGGGCCTTGTATATCTCTTTGAATCTTTGAGCTACTCAACAAAATCGCCTCCCATCTGTGACTCGCTTATCTCGCGGTATTCCTCACATGTGCGCATCAGCTCATCGTGAGTGCCGTAGCCGCTCGGCATTCCGTTATTTAAAACAAGTATTTTATCGCAGCTCTTCACCGAGCTTACACGCTGGGCAACGGTTATGACTGTTGTTCCCTTCATATCCGCCGAAAGTGCGCGGCGCAGGTTTGCATCCGTCTTATAGTCAAGCGCAGATGAGCTGTCGTCAAGGATCAATATGTCCGGCTTGCCGGCTACCGCCCTTGAGATCAGCAGCCTTTGCTTTTGTCCTCCTGAAAGGTTACTTCCCTTTACGGCAAGCATGTGGCTGTAGCCGTCCGGTATAGCGCTTATAAAGCCGTCCGCCTGAGCCGTCTTTGCGGCGGAGACTATCTCGCCGTGTGAAATATCCCTGCCGAATCTTATGTTTTCCTCAATGGTATCCGCGTACAAAAAGTCGTTTTGCATGGCGCAGCCGAACATGCTATAAAGCTTTTCCTTCGGGATGGTGCATATGTCTTTTCCGTCGATATAGATACTGCCTTTTCCGACATCATAAAAGCGCATTAAAAGCTTGATAAGCGTTGACTTTCCGCTTCCCGTCGCTCCTATAATTCCTAAAGACCCGCCGTGGGCTATTTCAAGGTTCAAGCCGGATATATTGTCCTTGACGCCGTTATACGAAAACGACACATCCTTAAAAACTATATGTGCGCTTGTGTTTATGTCCGGATGCTCCGACTCGGGCAGGACTTTAAGGTCCTCCTCGGTGTCTATGATTTCCTCAATTCTTCTTGCGGATGCGGCGCTCTTTGTGTACATGACAAATATTCTCGTGACCGACATCATGGCGGTGGATATAAGGGTGAAGTACTGCATGAACGCTATTACGGTTTCGGGGTCGGATCTTCCGTCGTTTACCCTTGATGCCGCAAGCGCAACTACTCCCACTATGCCGAAGTTCATCAGCATAGTCATTATCGGGTTGACCATTCCCATAGTCACTGACGCGCGGGTTTCATCCTTTACAAGCGCTTTATTCACCTTGTCGTAGCGCTTGTGCTCATATTCACTCTTTGAAAGAGCCTTTATAACTCTGACTCCGATAACATCCTCACGTACTACTCTTACCATTCTGTCAACCGACTGCTGAACTTTTGTGTAAAGCGGAACGCCGAGCTTTGATATAAAGTAAACCGTCACAAAAATAAAGGGCAGTATGGCTATCATTATGAGCGCAAGGTAGGTGTCCATTATCAAAGTTATCGCAACGCCTCCGATGAGAAGTATAGGCGCTCTTACGCCCATTCTTTGCATCATGCCGACAAAGTTGTGGACGTTATATGTGTCGGTCGTTATTCTCGACTCCAAAGACGCTATGCCGAACTTGTCCGTTTGCGATGCGGACAGGCGTATCGTTTTTGCAAAGAGATTTTTTCTGACCCTTTCGGAAAAGTTTCTTGCAACCCTTGCAGCCATTCTGTTGGCAACTATGTTGAACACGCATGCCAGCAGTGCGCAAAGTATCATTATTCCGCCCCACGCCAAAACAAGCGTGACTTTTTGCTTTTCAACGACGTTTTCAAGTATGTAGCTGAGTATGTACGGCAGCACAAGCTCCAAGACCGTGCCGGTTATCTTTATCGACAACCCCAAAAGCATTGCCTTAAAAAAAGGGCGCAGATAGCGTATCATCAGCTTCATTCCTTACCGCCCCTCTCTGCAAACTCCCTTGCCTTTTTAGCCACCTTGTCCAAAATGGCGGCAAACTGCTCCGCTTCCTCCGCAGACAGCTCCTCGGTTATTTTTCTGTTCCATTCTTCGCTTATTCTTTTGACCTCGGGAAGAGCCTCAAGCATCTTTTCGGTTGGGTAGCATAATGTCACCCTTTTGTCCTTTCCTGACTGTTCCCGCCTGACATATCCCTTCTCCTCAAGGTAGGAAAGGTTTCTTGCCACGTTGCTCTTGTTTACGCATATATGCCTTGCAAGCTCCTCGCCCGATATTCCCGGGTGGCGGCATATGGCTAAAATATAGCTGTGGTGGCATGCGCCCAGCTCGCTGTTTTTCATGTTCGCAGAGCGAAACTGCGCAGCGCTTCGGCTTATTATGTTTATCTGTCTAAGTATCGTCGGCATGGTTACCTCGCAAAATAAAAAAAAAGTTGCGAACGCAACAATTGCGCCCGCAACTAATTTTATTACATCTGAACGTTTGTGTCAACACATTTTAAAAATTTGTTGATTAAAACGGCATGCGGCTCTGTCACTCAATTTCAAAGCCCTTAAAGTGCGGATTTCCTCCGCCGGTATACCTGAAATACAGCGAATGTACGCCGTCCGGAATGGAAATCGGTGCGGTGTACTTCCACCATATGTTGGTGTTTTCGATATGGAGCTTTGCCAGCGGCTCTCCGTCCCACGTCGTGCAGACCTCAAACGTGCCGCTTGCATAACCCCTTGCGGTTATGCTTATACTGCTCACGCCCTTAAAGTCAAAGTCTTTGAAGCCGATTATCGAGCCGTCGCGTATTCCGTCTATATGGCCGTCGATTTCGTCTCCGTCCTTGCCGTCCTGGGTAACTCTCGGGTGGCCATGGCCGTCCTTATTGAACATATGGCAGGCGATATACGCCGAGTACTCTCCCCTGCCCTCGAGAGCGCCGTCGTTTAAGCCGCAGGATGTGATCGGAACCTGATCAATACTTCCGTCAGGATTTACGTATATCTTTTCCGCGCAGCCCTGGCGGCTGAACCACGTTCCGTTTGTCTGGCGGTGATAGAATATGTACCATTGGTCGTTTATCTGCACGATGCTGCCGTGGTTGTTTCCGGCAGGTGCAACACGCATATCTGCGGGCTTATAGCTGTCTATGTGCTCATCGCAGTTGCTGACTATAACGCCGCCGTACTTAAAGCCCTCGCGGGGGCTGCTGCTTGTTGCGTAGCAAAGCTCATGCATGACCTCGGACGAGTAGATGAAGTAGTACGTTTGACCTATTTTCCTTATTGACGACGCCTCAAAGAACGCATGTCCCTCAAATCCGGTGCCTTCCGAGTACTCGCAGCCCGGAACTACGAACACAGGCTCCTCAACTATAGTGAGCATGTCTGCGCCGAGAGTTGTGCACATTGAGCCGTGCCTTGACTTATCTCCCCTGCCGCAGAAGCCGGTATACAGATATGTCTTGTCGCCCTCTGTTATCACGCCGGGGTCAAACTGAAACTCATCGCCCGCTCTGTCTCCGAGTCTTGTGCCGTCGGCATAGTGGACGTAGCCCAAAAACTCATATCTGCCCGCCGGTTTGTCGCAAACCGCCACAGACACCACCGATACCTTGTCCAAAACGTAGTAAAGGTAGTACCTTCCGTCCGGTCCGACCGTTACGTCCGGAGCGTATAGGCACATGCTGCCGTCTTTGTTGAGCGGATCGGAGGTCTTAGGATATATCACTCCCTCGTATCTCCAGTTTCCCAAGTCGTCTACAGGCGCCGACCAGCAAACGTAATCGCCCATGCAAAAGACGTATCCGTTAAACATATCGTGAGAGCCGTAAACATAGACCCTGCCGTCAAAAACATATGGCTCGCCGTCGGGTATGTATTCCCATGACGGCAGATAGGGGTTATATGCCTGCTTTTTCATAGCTGATTCATTCCTCCCGAACTGTGCTGTCCCGGCGTCAAATTGAGTCCGCTATATCGGTATTCACGCCCTTCAAGCCTATTACTGCGCCGTTTTTAGCCTCGCTCGACTCGGGATGAGCCAAAAGCCACTTGTTTCTTGCGGTCAAGAGGGTGTCCTCATGGTTTGCGGGTGTGAACTCAGGCTTTTCGGTGTTAGTTCCCTTAGGAAGCACAACCAGAACCTTAAAGCCCTCGCCCTTGCTTGCGGAGCAGGGCGCATAGTGCAGTGTTGTGGCATAGACCTCAACCAAAACTCCGGTGGGCACTCTGAAAGCTACTATATTCTTGGTGTCGAACATTCCGTCGTCCTCAATCTGCGACTCCTTACCCAAAAGAAGTATGAAATCATTTACACCGATGTTGATTTCGCTGTCACGATGATACTCGAGGCAGTTTAATGTGGTGTTGTGGCCGTTGCACCAGCCAAGCTGAACGGGCATTCCGCCGTAAAGTCTGTCCGAAAACTCCTTTGCTATCGGGAGCGCCTGAAGCTGCGGCTGCTCCGGAACATACTCAGTTGCCTCCGGAAGAGGAGTTACCTCGTCCAAAACCTTCACAAGCTCCGTCGTATCATAGCCTGTTATCACCTTGCCGTACTCCTTGAAAAGCGGCTCTGTTATCTCGTGGATTATCATTTTAGTGTCCTCCTTTTGTTTTGCTTTTATATGTGCCGAAGATTCGGCGCACATTGACTTTTAAAGAACGCAACCCTTTTTCAGGATGACGTTCGCATACTGACTTCTCTCGGAAGTCGCTATTACGGCATACGCCTTTTTTGCCTCGTCGTAAAACTCAAATCTCTCAAGCATATTTACCTGCTCAAGTCCTTTTCCCTCGTGCTTTTTGAGAATGTCGTCGTATTTATTCCAAATTGACACGTCGGCGTTATCACCCTTGACTCTGTCCATAAGGCAGACGGGCTTTTCAACGTACTGGTCAAGCGGAATTAAAGACAGCACGGCGTCAAGTATTTCGGGCACTCCGTGTCCGTCCATTCTTATCACCTGTGCATTTGCACCGACAGATTCAGAGGGAAAGTTTCCGTCCGCTATGACTATGGTGTCGCCGTGTCCCATTTCGCACAGCACCTTCAAAAGCACAGGCGGTATAATAGGGTTTATTCCTTTTAACATGTTTTATCCTCCCGATTGCATTCGCAATATTGATGCATACACACTACAGCATGTTTGCTACAGCATGTTTGCTGTGGGCTGAATCTCCTCGGCATACTCAAAGCCGTAGAACCGGCGGGCGTTTTCACCGAGAAACGCCTTTTTCTCCTCATCGGTGAGGCGGGTAGTTTCACGTATAAACCTGACTGCCATTTTATATGTAATCTCAGTCATGGTTCTCGGGTAGTCGCTGCCCCACATGAGCTTATCCGCTCCGCAGATTGATATTGCTTCCCTCACAGCCTCTATTGCCGAAGGGAACGGATAGTATTCATAATTAAAGAGCCAGGTCAGGCCGCCGCTTTCTATATACACATTCTTGTTCTTTGCAAGCGCTATCTGCGACTGCCATCCGTCGGTGGTGACCATGCCGAAGTGACCTATTGCAATACGAAGATCGGGGCAGTTATCTGCAAGGTACTGCAAGTCCTGAGTCTGCTCCGCGCCGTCAGCCATGTCTATTGAGATAAACATTCCCTTTTGCTCGGCGTCCTTAAAAACGGGCAAAAGCTTTTTTAAATCTCTGTCGGCAAGCCTTGAAGCGCAAATTTTGTTTATCTCAAAGCCCTCGGTGCGCCATCCGTCCTTTTCTTCGTACAGCGAGCAGATTTTAAACCTCTTAGGGTACTTTTTCTTGACGGAAAGAAGATACTCATCCTGATTTCCGTCCATATATTCCTGTGTGCACACGCATGCGTTTACGCAGGCATAGTCCATATTTGCTATGAGCCTTTCGGCGGTATTTTTTCCGTCGTCCATATACGCCGGCATCATCTGCCGAACCTCGCCCATAAACATGCTCTTTCCGCCGCCTATGTCGTAAACAGGCAGGCTATTTACCATGCCGTTCTGCTTTTCCCACAGGTGAACATGTGCGTCTATAATCAAAGCCAATCACTTCCTTAATGGCGGGTCAAAGGGTGACGCCGTCCTTAAATATGGCTATTTCTCTATAGCCGTTTCTTTCGTTTGCGGTTTCCTCGCCGTTTGCAACCCCGACAACATAATCAAAGAAGCTGTCATCGAGATTTTCGCCGTTGATTATCTCGCCGGCGTTAAAATCAATCCAAGGTCTTTTGCGCGCGTACAAAGACGAATTTGTCGAGACTTTGACAGTGGGAACGGGTGCGCCGAGAGGCGTTCCGCGTCCCGTAGAGAACAAAATCATCTGACATCCGCACGCCGCAAGGTTTGTGACCGCAACAATGTCGTTTCCGGGGCCGTTCAGAAGGTTTAGCCCACTCTTGCTTGCGAACTCTCCGTAATCGAGGACATCTGTCACCGCAGACGTGCCGCCCTTTTGTGTGCATCCGAGCGATTTTTCCTCGAGGGTAGATATTCCTCCGGCCTTGTTTCCCGGCGACGGGTTTTCATAAATCTGCTGACCGTGGTTGACAAAGTAGTCCTTGAAGTTGTTGATAAGCTTTACCGTAGCGTCGAACACGCTGCGGTCGGCACATCTGTTCATAAGGATCGTCTCCGCGCCGAACATCTCGGGAACCTCAGTCAGAACGCATGTGCCGCCCATTGATATAACCTTGTCGGAAAGCCTTCCTATCAAGGGGTTGGCGGTGATTCCGGAAAGTCCGTCAGAACCGCCGCACTTAAGGCCTATTTTGAGCTTTGATATCGGCACAGGCTCTCTTTTAAACGTGTCTGCGTAGCCTTTCAGCTCGCCCACAAGTCTTATGCCCTCTGCTATGTCGTCCTCAAAGTCCTGAGCGTTTAAAAACTTTACCCTTTGCGGGTCGGTATCGCCTAAGACCTTTTTGAACTCATTGATATTGTTGTTTTCACAGCCGAGTCCCAAAACAAGCACGCCGGCGGCGTTTGGGTGCATGACAAGCCCTCTGAGAATCTTTTGGGTAGTGGCGTGGTCTCCGCCGAGCTGCGAGCAGCCGTAAGGATGGGAAAACGCATATGCTCCGGTGAGCTGTGCAAGTCTTCCGGCTATGCCGTTTACGCATCCGACGGTTGGAATTATCCAAACTTCGTTTCGTATTCCGACGCTGCCGTCGCTGCGCACGTATGCGTTTATCATCTTTGGCGCTGCATGCTCAACATTTGCTGCCGGTGTGGGGTTATAGCTGTACTGCTCGCGCTGATGGAGCGCGGTTTTCAGGTTATTTGTATGAACCCTTTCGCCTTTTTTTATATCGCATGTGGCGGTGCCTATGCAAAAACCGTACTTGATTACGCTTTCGCCGGCACGTATGTCGCAAAGAGCCTGCTTATGACCGGTTTGCGTGTCAACAGCGACGTTGTCTGCGGGATTTATCCTGATAAGGCTCATGAAAGAGCCTCCTTATAGTACTCATCCATGCCCTTGTCTATAAGAGAAAGGGTCTTATTTATCTCATCCTCCATAAAGCTCAGATCCTCGCCCCAGTACTCCTGCTTTTTGAGGATTTCCGAGACTGATGCGGTCTTCATGAACTTCATCACATCCTCGCCGTCGTTTGCCTCATCGGTGCGATAAAACGCTATGAGTGCGGCCAAAGACATGGTAAGGCATTTGGGCAGCTTGCCGAACTTCTCTTTATATTCAAGTATGGTCGGCAGAACTCTTGCCTTAAACTTGCTCACGGAATTGAGCGCTATGCTCAAAAGCTGATGCTTTACAAACGGGTTTGCAAATCTCTCAAGAACGGCGTTGGCAAAGCTTATATCCTCCTCGGTGTTTCCTAAGGTGGGGACGATCTCTTCAAAGAGCGTCTTTTTGAGCATTGCGTTCACCTTTTCGTCTTTAAGGCACTCTCCCACCGTGGACAAGCCGTACATTCTCGCAGCCAAAACCATTGAAGTGTGGGCGCCGTTTAAGATTCTGACCTTTCTCTTCTTATAAGGCGTCACGTCGTCCGTCCAGATGACGTTTATGCCGGCTTTTTTGAGCGGGAACTCGTCCTCATAGTTGCCCTCTATAACCCACAGGTGGAATATCTCCGCGGTATTTAAGAGCTTATCCTCGCAGCCGAGCTCACGGCAAAGCTCTGGCGCCTCGTCCTTTGGATATCCGGTGCATATTCTGTCCACAAGCGTGTTGCAGAAGTGATTTTTTGTCTCTATCCAATTCACAAACTCATCGGGAAGGTTCCAAAGCTTAGCGTACTTTATGACATACTCCTTCAAAAAGTCGGCGTTATGGTCGATAAGCTCACAGCAAAACAGTATAAATCCGTCAAGTCCCGCCTTGTATCTTTCGTACAGGAGCGCGGTGAGCTTTGCAGGGAAGGACTTCGGCGGAGCGTCGTCAAGGCTCTCCGTTCCGAGATACTCTATTCCCGCCTCGGTGGTGTTTGAGATGATAAAGCGCATGTCGGGATTGTGAGCGAGCTTGAGATACTCAGCATAGTCGGTATAGGGATTTACGCCTCTTGAGATGGACTTGACCTCGGTGCAGGAGTTTATGACTTCGCCGTTTTCAATTCCTCTCAAATACTGATGATAAACGCCGTGCTGGTCGTTCAGTACGCTTATCAAGCCTTTCTCTATGGGCTGAACGACGACAACCTTGCCGTCAAACACGCCCTTTTCGTTCATGATATGTACAAACATATCGACAAAGCTTCTTAAAAATCCGCCTTCGCCGAACTGAATTATTCTTTCTCTCATCNNATCACGCTCAGTCGGCAATCTTTACGAGCACCTTGCAAAGGTCGCCCTTGTTGTTTGCAAGCGCCTTAAACGCCTCGTCAGCCCTATCCATGGGGTAAATATCGCTCACCATCTTCAAAACGTCTACCTTGCCGGACGAAATAAGGTCTATTACGTCCTTAAAGTCAGTGGGATAGGAGTTTCTTGAGCCGTATACGTTTAATTCTTTCTTTAAGAGTATGGAGTGAAGGAAGGTTGTCTCCTTCTTGCCGTTGCCGATGAGGATGATGTTTCCGGCAAATGCGCAGCAGTCAATGCAGTTGAGGAATGTCACCGACTGTCCGCAAGCCTCTATGCAGCAATCAAAGCCGTCGCCGCCGGTTATCTTCATAGCCTCTTCCTTTATATCGGTTTTTGCGGAGTTTATGACGCCCTTTGCGCCGAACTCAAGCGCTTTTTGAAGTCTGCCGTCAAGTATATCGGCGACATACACCTCTGCGCCCTTATTTATAGCGGAAATGAGTGCAAACAGTCCTATCGGGCCTGCGCCGACAACCAAGACCTTATCTGTGGACTTGACGGGAGCGCGGTTTACGGCATGGTAGCCGATTGTGAACGGCTCAACAAGTGCAAGCTCCTTTGCGCTAAGGCCTTTGCCCTGATATATTCTTTCTACGGGCATTGCGACATACTCGCAAAAGCTTCCGTCCCTTTGAACGCCCATGGTTTTATTATCCGTGCAGCAGTTTACAAAGCCCCTTCTGCACGAGTAGCACTCACCGCAGTTGAAGTAAGGATTTGCGGTTACGATGTCTCCCGCTTTAAGTCCCTTGTCGTTTTCGGGAATGGACACTATCTCAGCCGAGAACTCATGTCCGGGTATTCTCGGATATGTGGTAAAGGGCTGATTGCCGGTATAGCTGGCAACGTCTGCGCCGCATATTCCGCAGTAGAGGATTTTAAGCAAAGCCTCGCCCTCTTTGATCTCAGGCTTAGGGGTGTCTGTCACCGCAATCTCAAACGGTTTGTTGATAAGTACTGTCTTCATGATAAATCACCTTTCCGATACATAAATTATATTTAGAAATTGATATATTTTTTGTTCCAGATTACTGCCGTTTTCATCGGCGCGCCCTTTGAGTAAATCTTGTTGTTGTATGCGCCTATCGGGTCGCTTATAAACTCGTCCTTGTCGATAAGCTCCACTATCTCGTTGTAGCGGCTCTTTGCCAAAAGCTCTATCGCCTTTTCCATGTGGCATTGTCTGAAGTTTATCGAGCCGAAAATGAGGTGGTTTTCAAATCCGAACGGCATAGTATCAAACTCTATCTTCGGGCCTAAAGAAAAGCTGTTATACACGCCGTTGCAGCCAAGCACCTTATGCTCAAAAGCGATTCTGTGCTCAACATTCGCGCCGGACACGCCTATGAACATGGTAGCCCTTCCGCCGAGCTTATCGATTATTGCGGCGGCAAGCTCGCTTTCGCTGTCATATGTGTTTCTAAGATACGACGCTCCGGTCTCCCTTAAAGCAAACCTGACCTTATCGGAGTCTTCGCTGCTCCTTGCGACAAAGAGTATTTTTGCGTTCGGGTGGTTTTTGGCGATCAAATCGCCCATAAACATTCCCGTTGTTCCGAGTCCGAATATTACCGTCCTCTCAAACACGTCGTCCTTTGCAAGGTCTCTTGCGGTCTGCTCATCACAGCCGCGGCGAGCCATCTCAACCCTGAAGATATGAGCGCTGCCTAAGTCCTCCATTCTCTCGAGCTGGAAAAGCATGCAGCCGTAGGGGTCGGGAAAGACCATCTTCTTTGCAAACTCCAAATCAAGCTTTCCGTCGTGGACATAACCGTCCGGTATCTTCAAAAGCATATCGGGGTTAAAATACTGCTTGTCGCAGAACAAACCGTCTGCCTTGTCGCAGCCGTACTCAAAATAACTCTCGTCCTCGGTATATCTTGTGGGGTCGTAGCTGTCTCCGCCTCTTATCAAAACTATTGCAAACCTGTTTTCGGACGGAACCCAGACAACTCCTTCGTGTCCGTTTATAAGCCTTGTCTTGCCCTCCGGAAATTTCGGGGTCAAAAGTCCCTGCGAGCCCATATGCATAAGCTCCTTATCGGTTCCGCAGAAGCCGACTATAACCGGCTCGCACAAAACGCCTTCCTTTTCAGGCTCGCCGCGCAGTCTTCTGCGCTTTACGTTTGTTATTTCTACATCGCCGTAAACGAGCGGTTTTTCGGCGTCATTTTGGAAGTATGTTCCTTTTACTATCATGCTCTCACTCCTCGTTTTATACTTATCAAGTGATAAATAAATCAATAGATAGCATCAATCGCTACCGTTAATTTTATATCATCTTTGCACAAGAATCAATAGTCGAGCTGTACTTTTTTATCAAAACATATTACAAAATACGGCGCACTCAGCTTATCAAAAGCATCACAAAACAAGCCGCCCGATGTTTGGATTTATCATTGAAAATGCCTTAAATTTAATGTATAATTAGTGTAGTCAAGTGTTCGGTTTAAAGGGAAAAAGCCGTGCACGAGCGCTTAAAAAAGCAAAGAAAGGAATGAGAAAAGCAATGAAAAAGGTTTTGCCTGTTATTACTGCATTTTTAGTTGCGGTTTCAACAGCTGCCTCTACCGCTGCCGAGGTTTCGGAGCAGCCTCAGCAGACTCAGCCGCCCTTGCAGGCGGTGTACACAGAGCCGGCCGAAGATTGGGAATCGGAAGCTACGCCTATGGGAAACGGCTTTTTGGGTGCAATGATTTTCGGCGGCGTTGAAAGCGACAGAATACAGCTCAACGAGCATACCTTGTGGTCGGGAGGACCGGGCGCGGATCCCGATTACAACGGCGGCATGAGCGACGCCACCGCTGAAGAAAACAAAGAAAACCTGATGTACGTCAGATCAGAGCTGCAAAAGCTCATGAACGAATTTACCGAAAACAATTCTTCGTATGTAGACGATGACGGGAACGTGGTTTCTTATGACTATCCTTCCCTGCCGCAAAGCGTGACAGATGCCATAGAGGCGCTGAAGGGAGACAAGAGCCTTTACGGAAACTATCAGTCAATCGGAGACATATACATAGACGACCGTTCGGGAAGCACATCGGAAGCGGAAAACTACCGCAGGGTGCTTGACATCGACAACGCCATAACCACACTGACCTACATGCTTGACGGCGTCGAGTACACAAGAGAATACTTTGTTTCAAATCCCGACAACTTTATGGCTATCCGCCTGACCGCGGACACCGAAGGGGCTTTGAACAAGGACATACGCTTCACCACGCCCCAGCCGCTCGGAAGAATAAGCGTTGAAGGCGACACTATCACTATGACAGGACGCCCGCAGGATCACCGTGCAGACATAGATCATCTTGAGTTTGCCTTGCAGCTCAAGGTAATATCGGACGGAGAGCTTGAAGCGGTGAACAACAACATAGTCAGAGTTTCAAACGCAAACGAAATAATAATATACATGAGTGCGGGAACAAACTATCAGCAGTGCATCGATGACAGCTTTGATTACTTCAGCGACGAGATTCCGCTTGACACCGTTTCGGAGCGCATACAAACCGTATCCGCCAAGGACTACGACGATCTCAAGCAGGCGCATATAGACGACTACCGCGAGCTGTACGCAAGGGTGACGCTGTCTCTTTGCGGAGTGACGCAGTCTGACAGATCAACAAAGTTCTTGCTTTCTGGATACAGAAACGATATCACCAGCGTGAGCGACAGCAGATATCTTGAGATACTTTACTACCAGTTTGGAAGATACCTTTTGATTTCATCGTCGAGGGAAGGATCCCTCCCCGCAAACCTTCAGGGAATATGGGCCGACGGACTTTATCCGCCGTGGAACTCCGACTACCATGCTAACGTCAACATTCAGATGAACTACTGGTTGGCGGAATCGACAAACCTCACCGAGTGCCACACGCCCATGATTGAGTACATCAACAGCCTTGTACCGCGCGGAGAAATTACCGTGTACATGTACCACTGCACCGAGGACGGCGAGGACGTAAGAGGCTGGACGACTTACCACGAGAACAACATTTGGGGAAACACCGGCCCCGCTGTTTCCGAGGCGTTTTACTACCCTGCCGGAGCTGCATGGATGTGTCAGGACATTTGGGAATACTATGCGTTTACCCTTGACGAGCAGTTCCTTGAAGACAACTTCGACACGCTTTTGGGAGCGGCGCTGTTCTGGGTTGACAACCTTGTGACGGACGAAAGGGACGGTACGCTTGTTTCAAGCCCTTCGTGGTCTCCCGAGCACGGCCCGTACTCTTTGGGTGCGTTCAGCGATCAGGCTATTATATGGGATCTGTTTAACAACTCGCTTGAGGCGGCGGACATTCTGGGAATTGAAAGCTCCGAAATAGGCGAGATTCAGGCGGCGTTTGACAACCTCTCCGGCCCTAAGATAGGCAAGGCGGGACAGTTCCAGGAGTGGAAGGACGAAATAACCATGGACATCACCGGCGACTACGGTCACCGCCATGCAAACCACCTCTTTGCACTTCACCCGGGACGTCAGGTTGTTGTGGGAAGAAGTGAAGAGGACGATGCGTATGCAGACGCAATGCGCGTAACCCTTGAGACGAGGGGCGACGGCGGAACGGGATGGAGCAAGGCATGGAAGATAAACTTCTGGGCAAGGCTTCGTGACGGCGACCACGCCGGAGTAATGGTAAACCAGATACTCAAGGAATCCACATACGACAACCTGTTTGATGCTCATCCTCCGTTCCAGATTGACGGAAACTTCGGAGCTACCGCAGGAATGACAGAGATGCTTCTTCAAAGCCAGGGCGGAGCTGTTGAGCTGCTGCCGGCGCTCCCTTCAATGTGGGCTGACGGAAGTGTGACGGGTCTTAGAGCAAGAGGAAACATCGAAGTCGATATAAATTGGCAGGACGAGCTGATAACCACAGCGACGCTGCAGACCTTCTCAGCCCTTGAGGATCTTGAGGTCAAGGGCGTGAACATAGGCAGAGCAACCATCACCGATTCCGAGGGCAACAAGGTCAAGGTTTCGCGTTCTTCCGACTCAATAACCTTTGATGCGGAAGAGGGCGAGACGTATACCATAACCTTTGACGGCAAGGGCGGAATAAGCTCTGTGGCTGTGATAATAATTGCAGTTGCTGCGACGGTTGTTGTCGCGGCTGCGGTCATAATAATCGTGGTTTCATCGCGCAGAATCAAGCGCCGCAAGAACGCTTAATTGCCGGCACTGCTTAGCACGATATTCATAATCACATACAAAAAAAGAACCGGTTCATTGCGAATCGGTTCTTTTTTGCGTGTTTGTTTTTTCTTAATTTGAATCCGGCTGGCGCTGTTCGACGGAGGAAATGAGCTTGTTTGAATTTTTTATGGCTGAGCGATAGAACAGCAGCGACATGATTGTTGCAACCACCCATCCTATCGGCCATGCGCACCATATGCCGGTTGTGCCGAGAGAGGTATTCGCGAACACCGCCGCAAGCACTACTCTTAACACAAGGTCCGTAAACGTGGCGACCATAAACTGCTTCATCAGTCCTGCGCCCCTTAGAATGCCGTCCGCCGTGAGTTTAAGTGACACCACAAAGTAAAACGGAGCAACTATCCACAAGAACATACAGCCTATCTGCCTGATGTTGTCGTAATCCTCTTTTAAAAAGATATCTATAAGGGAGCCGGTTAAGGTGAGATATATCAAAACTATCGGCACACAAAGCGCCCACACAAGCTTAACTCCAGCTTTAAAGCCTTGCTTTACTCTGTCAACAAGTCCTGCGCCGAGATTCTGAGCCGTGAAGTTTGATATTCCGTTGCCGAGCGTTGTAAACGCGGATATAACCATGTTGTTTAGCTTTATAGCCGCAGAATAGCCTGCCATTGCGTCCGTGCCGAAGCTGTTTATAATGCTCTGTATCGCTATGTTTCCTACCGATATAAAGCTTTGCTGAAGTATGCTCGGCACTGCCACTTTTGAAACCTTGCCCAAAAGCCGCCACGAAAAGATTTTAACCTTTCCGGTATGCGGTATCGCGGCAAAGCGTTTAAACACAACTATCATCGCAAGTATGCAGCTTATGCCCTGGCATATAAAAGTAGCCCATGCAACGCCGTCAACCTTCATTCCGAATCCGACTACAAACCATATATCCATGAATATGTTTGCGGTTGAGGATATGGCAAGAAAGATAAAAGGCGTTTTTGAGTCGCCCAAAGCCGAGAAGATTCCCGTGGCGACGTTATAAAAGAACACAAACGGAAGCCCGAGTATGTATATGTCCAAATACAGCTCCGAGTCGGCTTTTACGCTCGGGTCGGTATTCATAAGATCCAATATGTCCGAGCAGAATATCATTCCTACAGCCATGAGCACGGCGCACAGCACCGCGGTAGCTATAAGCGAAGAATACACCGCCGTTTTAAGCTCGCTGTAACGTCTTGCGCCGAAAAGCTGAGCTGCTATTACGGAGCATCCTATATTGCATCCAAACGCAAAAGCTATGAATATAAGCGTTATCTCATAGCTGTTTCCGACAGCGGCAAGCGCCTTATCGCTTATAAATTTTCCCGCCACAAAGCTGTCGGCTATGTTATAAAGCTGCTGGAATATTATACTTCCGAACAGCGGCAGGCAAAGCCCCATCAGCGCCCTTCCGGGGTTGCCGGTTGTAAGATCTCTATTCATAAATTATCACCGATTTGCGCAACTGCGCGCCATGTTTTAAGCTGTCGCCGACGATTTAAGAGGCGCCAATATTGACACGGCTGAAAAATAATATTATTCTCTTTGTATAATGATTTTAGGAGTGGTACAATGAAACTAATGTTTGCATCAGACATACACGGCTCGGAATACTACTGCCGTATGATGATACAAAGCTTTAAGCGCGAAAATCCTGACAGGCTCATTTTGCTCGGCGACATACTGTATCACGGCCCGAGAAACGACCTGCCAAAAGGATATCTGCCAAAAGCAGTCGCAGGCATGCTGTGCGACATATCCGACCGCATTTTATGCGTAAGGGGCAACTGCGACAGCGAAGTAGACGCGATGGTCTTAAACTTCCCCATTCTCGCCGACTATGCGCTCATATACGCAGATGAAGTGCCGATATACATCACCCACGGGCACATTTTTACCGAGGACAACCCGCCGAAGTTTCCGCCGAGCAGCTCGCAAATACTCCTTTGCGGGCACACGCATGTGCCGAAAGCCGCAGAGCACGACGGCTATGTATACCTGAACACCGGCTCGGTATCCATACCGAAAGAAAACAGCCCTCACAGCTACGTCATATACGAAAACGGATGCTTTAAGTGGATAAACCTCGAATCTGATTCGCAGGTGTTTATGGAGTACCGCATTTAAAGCCTCGCAGTCTGTTTTTTGACCGTAAAAACCGTCTGATATCTTAAAATATCAGATGGTTTTTTCAGTATTACAAAACAGAGCAATCGTCTACGTAAAATTCTCTTACGGCGTTCTCGTCAGCCTTTGCCTCCGACTTCTTAGGAGCAAGTCTTGATGCAAAGAACTTTGTTGCAACCTGCGGGAAGAGAGCGTAGCTCAAAACATCCTCTTCGCTGCCGTTAAATCCGGGAACGGACTTAACTTCCTCGCGGTACTTGTCAAGCTCCGGCTCGATGAGGTCTGCGGGACGGCAGGTGATGATTTCTGCGTCGCCCAAGGCCTTCTTTCTCACTTCCTCATTTACCTCTCCGGGAAGTCTGCCGTACTCTCCGCGCAGAAGAGCCTTTGACTCCTTGGGGAAGGTTGCGTATCTGCCCATGAGGACATTGAGCACTGCCTGTGAGCCTACTATCTGAGAAGTAGGAGTTACGAGCGGAGGATATCCGAAGTCCTTTCTTACGTTAGGAACCTCAGCCAAAACCTCATAGAGTCTGTTCTCCGCTCCCGCCTGCTTGAGCTGGGAGATGAGGTTTGAAAGCATTCCTCCGGGTACCTGATAGATGAGCGTCTTTACATCGACGTTGAGCACCTTAGGATCGAGGTATCCCTCAGCTTTGAGCTTTGCAGCTACGTTTCTGAAGTAAGCTGCGGCATCGGTGAAGTCTGAAATGTTCATTCCGGTGTCACGGTCTGTGCCCTTCAGCGTTGCAACCAAAGCCTCGGTTGCCGGCTGAGACGTTCCGTTTGCCAAGGGAGAAAGCGCGGTATCAACTATATCGACTCCCGCCTCCGCAGCCTTGAGGTAAACCATGTCGCCGGTACCGGTGGTGTTATGCGTGTGAAGGTGTATCGGAACTTTTACGTTCTTCTTCAGCTTCTTGACAAGGCTCTCCGCTTCATAAGGAAGCAGCAGGTTCGCCATGTCCTTGATGCAGATGGTGTCAGCGCCCATCTTCTCAAGCTCTTTTGCGAGGTTTACAAAGTACTCCTCATTGTGCACGGGGCTAATTGTGTAGCTTATTGCAGCTTCGCATATTCCGCCGTACTTCTTTGTCGCGTCTATAGCGGCTTTGAGGTTTCTTGTATCGTTGAGAGCGTCGAATATTCTTATGACGTCTATGCCGTTTTCGATGGACTTTTTAACAAACGCATCGACAACGTCGTCGGCGTAGTGCTTATAGCCCAGAATATTCTGACCTCTGAAAAGCATCTGAAGCTTTGTGTTGGGAAGAGCCTTCTTAAGGGCGCGAAGTCTTTCCCACGGGTCTTCGTTTAAAAATCTCATGCATGTGTCAAATGTAGCGCCGCCCCAGCACTC
>DDJI01000003.1 GCA_002338885.1 Ruminococcus sp. UBA1828
ATATATATATATGCTTTTTTCCTACCTCAAAATGAAGGCTTATCCATCATGATGAGATAAAAACACTTCGCCTATGCATGATTAAAATATGCAGTTTGTAGAAACCACATAATCGGCACAGATGAATATAAAGCAGCGCATAAAATTAAAATAAAATCTTACCTTGACATCTCCCCGTATTTATAACAGCTTCAAAGTGCGCATAATAAGACGTGGCATTATAAGCAAATAGCGTCTTGCGCGCAGCATTAAAGCCCCGGCGCCACATGCCGTCGTGCCGTGAGTTATATGTAAGGACGTTACGCTTTGACGTAAAGGCAAGCTAAGTGTTTTCTTCAAAGTAAAACAAATAGTCAAGCTTTTCGTCAGGGAACATACTGCCTATCTTCACAACCTCGGCAAGCGTAAACTCAGTCTTTCCCGCAAGCTTGTTGCGGGCTGTTCTCTCGCTTATACCGAGTCGGAAAGCAAAGTCCTTCGTGGAGATTTTCATCTTTTCTAACTCAGCAGTAAGGTTAGGAAACATTGATTTGCCCTTCCTCCTCGTCTACTTTTCAAGGTAACTTTTAAGTATATTTTATACTCAAAAGAGTATTTTGTCAACCACTTTTTCTCGTGTTGCATTATTGACAACACTACAAACGGCGACATAATATAAATGTTAAGAGGTGATGAATGTGTTCTTAAATGTGCTCGACAGCTTAATGAAATCCAATGGGCTCAACAAACACACGCTTTCCATTAAGAGCGGAATACCGTATACCACCATCGACGGATTCTATAAGAGAGGCACCGCAAACGCCCGATTATCGACGCTCAAGAGACTTGCAGAGTTCTTTGATGTGTCGCTTGACTATCTGGTAAACGGTGAAATCTATAGCATAACAGGGCACGAACGACTGGTAATTGAAGCGTACCGAAACAACCCGGATCTGCAGATTGCAATTGACAGAATATTGTGCATTACGGATTCGATACCAGAAGAATCTTGACATATTATGTAAAATAGTTATGCATAAAAAGCATAACCCCTGTGAGATATTTCAGCGTTTTGACTAAGTTTTCTCGATAAAATCTGTTGAAATTCTGATAAATATTCCACACACGGGTTTTGCTATTTTTTATAGTTCAGAGGTTTTAATATGATTTATACGCTCACACTCAATCCCGCGGTAGACTATGTGGTTCACATCCCCGAGCTTGTATCGGGAACCATAATGAGAGGCGACTGCGGGGCGGTGTATTTTGGAGGCAAGGGCATAAACGTGAGCAGGGTTTTGTCCGAGCTTGACGTTAAATCTGTGGCGACAGGGTTTTTAGCGGGGTTTACCGGCAGGGCGATTGCTGACGACCTGAAAAGCTGCGGGATAGAAGGCGATTTTGTGTTTTTGGACAGCGGCTTTACACGTATAAACGTAAAAATCCGCACCGGAAGCGAGACGGACATAAACGCTTGCGGGCAGAATGTTCCGCGGGATTCGGTGCGTGAGCTGATTTGCAGGCTTGAAAGGCTTGGAGGCGGCGACGTGGTCATAATGTCCGGCAGTGCTCCTAAGTCTGACGCGGGAGACATATACGAGCTTGCGGCGGACGTGGTTTCAAGGCGAGGCGCAAAGATTGTTGCGGACACCGACGGGCAGGAGCTTTTAAGGCTTGTGCGCTACTCGCCGGTTTTGATCAAGCCGAACGCGGACGAGCTTGGGCAGATGCTCGGATGCAGGATTTCAGGGCTGAGCGATGCCGTCGAGGGCGGCAGGCGGGTTTTGAAGATGGGCGCGCGCAACGTGCTTGTGTCACTCGGCGGCGACGGCGCCGTACTGCTTACGGAGCGCGGAGAGCAGATATATGAGCCGGCAATCAAGAAGGCGGGCAGAGTTGACAGTGTAGGCGCGGGAGACTCCATGCTTGCGGGGTTTGTCGCGGGATACATGAAAACAAAAAGCCCCCTTAGCGCCATGAAGTTTGCCACGGCGGCGGGAGGGGCTGCTGCGTTTTGCGAAGGTCTTCCCGGGAAAGAAGAAATCCTTGGAATTATATGCAGCATGAGTGATTGATTTTCTTTAGATTTGTGATAAAATAAAAGCAGATAGTTTTAGAAAGGAGCGACACGACATGTCAACAGCTATTAAAACTATTGATAAACCGCGTTTGTCCGTAAAAGCTCAGACTCTTGCAACTGTTGCGGCGATAGCGGGCGCAGTTTTAATCCCGCAGGTGTTCCACCTGATCGGTGCGGCGTCGGGACTGGGCACAGCTTTAGGAGAGGCATTTTTGCCGATGCATCTGCCGATAATACTTGCCGGCTTGCTGGCAGGCCCTTACGTAGGGGCGATCGCGGGACTTTTAGGTCCGATGGTGAGCTTCTTGATTTCGTCAATGCCCGGGGCAGCCATGCTTCCGATAATGATGGTTGAGCTTTGTGCGTACGGCCTTGCAGCGGGACTTTTGAGGAACGCAAACATGCCCACGATAGCGAAGGTACTTATAACTCAGGTGGCAGGACGTATAGTAAGAGCTGCCGCGATACTCATTGCGGTATTTGCGTTTGAAAGAGAGGGCGTATCGGTTGCCGCGATATGGACAGCGATAACGACCGGTCTTTTCGGAATATGCATGCAGTGGCTTTTGCTTCCCCTCATCGTATACAGAGTTGAGCATCTGAATAAATAAAGTTTTCAGATCAAAAAACCGCCGGCGCGCGCCGACGGTTTTATTTTTTTACATCTTTCTTCTGCTCTTTATATAAGCCACTATCTTCCCGTTGTAGAGTATGCCTATTATTCCCACGACTGCAACCACGGCAAATATGACTACCGCAGCTAATATGTTTCCCTCCGAGAGGTTTGCTCCGAACACTATTGAAAGGAGTATCGCCGGAAACCTGCCGAGCATGGACAGCGCAAGAAAAGAGGACGGTTTTATTTTTGTGAGCGGCGCTAAATACGTCAAAACGTCCTTTGGCATGCCGGGTATCAAAAACAGGATGAACACCGTGATTTCAAGCTTTTTCGTGTCGTTTAGAAACTCGAATTTCTTTATGCCCTTTCTGTCTATGAACGCCTCCACAACAGGCATTCCGAACCGCCTGACCATAAAGAACACTATTGCCGAGCCGGCAAGTATGCCTAACGAGCAGAGCACAGTTCCCCAAAAGTTTCCGAAAAGCACTCCGCCGAGGATTTGTATCACTCCGCCGGGGATCAGCGCGACCAAGACCTGAAGCACTTGCAGGAACATGTACACGCATACGCCGAGCAGAAAATTGCTGTCAACCAGCCGCTCAAGTCCCGCTCTGCCCTCTTCGGTGGAGAGCATTTTAACTATCGGTATGCATATAATCGTGACAAAAATCATCACGGCAACAAGTATGCACAGCGAAACAATTCTTATTACTTTTTTCCTCTTGCCGCTTTTATCATCGGCAGTATTGTGCATTTTACGCATAAAGACGCTTGTTACCTCCTGCCTCCGAAAAATCTGTCTCGAAATTTTGTACGATAAAGCACAACAAGCTTGTCCAGTATAAAATCAAACGCCCCGAACATCACGTTGAGCATTGCCAAAAGCCCTAAGAGCACGTATGCGCCGCCCTCAAGTCCGAGCTGCTCAAGTCCGAAAACGGCTATCAAAATCAAGTATGAGCAGACCATCGCCGCGTTAAACATCAAAAATTTCAGTGCAATCCGCAGCACGCGCGATTTTATCTTTTGCAGGTACGTTCTGACTATGGGGTAGTATCCGAAAAATCCGACGTAAAGTATTGCCGCCTCTTTATCAGAGCACAAAAGCAGCGAAAGCACAGATATGCTCACAAAGGCACTCACCGCTGTTTTGGCGCCGCACTCGTCTATCAGGATCATCATCAGCAGACCGCAAAGCATCGGGAACACGTAAAGAAATATCGGCAGCACGCCCACTGCGCACTCCAAAACCACGCACAGCGCGGATATTATCCCGCCGAAAGCAATTTTAAAGCTCAGCTTTTTCATTGCTCATGCCGCCGGACAGCTCCGAAAGGAGTTTTTGCTTTAAGTTCCACAGCTTTTCCGAAAGGTCTACGTACTGAATATGCGGGTTCTCAAATCTCAAAACGGAGTCCCACATCGTCGAAACCTCGCGCTTGCAATGCTCGCGTATTTCCTCGAGGGTGGGCTTATTATAAACGCATTTGCCGCCGATGAACACAGGCTCCAAAAGCTCCCTTGCGGTGTAGTTTGTCATGAGTCTGCGCTTCCACGTGTAATCGGGGTCGAATATTTCAAGCGGCTTTGAGTCGTCTACCTCTTCGTCGCTTAAACACATATAATCCGCCACCGCCTTGAAGTTCTCGTTGTCATAGAGGCGGTAAACCCTCTTAAAGCTCGGGTTCGTTATCTTTTGAACGTTTTCGGAAATCTTTATTTTAGGTATGATCTTTCCGTCATCATCCTCCACGGCGACAAGCTTATACACTCCGTCGAGCACAGAGGACGACTTTGCGGTTATAAGGCGCTCGCCCACTCCGTAAAGGTCAACCTTTGCTCCCTGCATGAGCATGTCCCTTATAAGATACTCGTCAAGCGAGTTTGAGGCGACTATCTTACAGTCGGAGTACCCTGCATCGTCAAGCATTTTTCTTGCCTTGCAGGACAGGTACGTTATATCTCCGGAGTCAAGTCTTATTCCCTTCGGACGCTTGCCCATCGGCTTTAATACCTCGTCGAACACCCTTATGGCGTTCGGCACGCCGCTTTTGAGCACGTTATAGGTATCGACAAGGAGCGTTGCGCTGTCCGGATACACCTCGCAGTACGTCTTAAAAGCCTCGTACTCGCTGTCAAACATCTGCACCCACGAATGCGCCATTGTTCCCGTTGCCGGAACGCCGTACAGCTCATCGGTGAGCGTGCATGCGGTTGCCGCCGCGCCGCCTATGTATGCAGCCCTTGCGCCTAAGATTGCAGCATCGGGTCCGTGCGCCCTTCTTGAGCCGAACTCTGAGACGGCTCTTCCCTCCGACGCCCTTACGATTCTATTCGTCTTGGTTGCAATCAGCGACTGGTGATTTATCGTCAGCAGCAAGAACGTCTCAATGAGCTGCGCCTGAATCGCAGGCGCCCTGACGGTGATGATAGGCACGTTAGGAAACGCCACCGTTCCCTCCGACACTGCCCACACGTCTCCCTCAAATTTAAAGCTCCTCAGGTAGTCCAAAAACTCCTCGCAGAAAATCCCCTTTGAGCGAAGATACGCTATGTCCTCCTCGTCAAAGTGCAGATTATTTATGTAGTCAATCACCTGCTCCAGGCCGCAGGCTATGATGAAGCCGCCGTTGTCCGGCACACGTCTGTAAAAAAGGTCAAAGTAGCATATCTTGTCCTTGTAGCCGTTTTTAAAGTAGCCGTTTGCCATGGTCAGCTCATAAAAGTCGCAGAGCATGGTGTAGTTTACGTTGTTCATTGCGTTCCCTCCGTTTTATCCTTCGGAATTGTCTGCATGGGCGCATCCCTTGCATTTATTAAACACTGCGGATATCGGTTTCAGCGTTCCGTTTTCGTCAGACAATCCGAGCATTTTTGCGTCGGCGGCGATACAGGAAGAAAACTCCGCCTTCTCTACTCCTTTAAGCACCGCCAGAAACAGCACGCTCCTTGCTATCCCGTCAAAGAGCAAAAGGTCGTTTTCTCCGGTTTTTGATTTCGCCTCGATATAGTATATCTTCACGCAGTCGCTTAAAATGCTGTACAGCGCGTAACCGGTGACAACACCGGAGTCTATTGATTCCGACACCGAAACATCGTTTGGCTCCATGCCGAGCGATTTTATTTTTTCTATGTATTTAGGCGATTTATTTTCCTGCTTTACGATTTGAAGCATTGTGAGTTTTCTCTCCTTTTCCCTTAGCCACGGCGCCTTTGAGGGCTGACAGCTCCGCAGGCGTAAGCTCTCTGTACGCTCCCGGCTTCAGCATTCCAAGCTTCAGCGGGCCTATTGATATGCGCTTTAGTCTTGCAACTTCAAGTCCGACAGCCTCGCACATCTTTCTTATCTGGCGGTTTCTGCCCTCTTTTATGGTGATGCTCAAAACCACCCTGCCCTCTTCCTTTGTCAGCACGCTCACCGATGCGGGGAGCGTCTTTTTGCCGTCGATAACCACTCCGCTCTCCAGTGCGATGAGCTGTTCTTCATCCACGGAAGGTCTTACGGTCACTCTATACGTCTTTGATATATGACAGCTCGGATGCATTATGGAGTTTGCAAGGTCGCCGTCGTTCGTGAAAAGCAGCAAGCCCTCGGTGTTCTTGTCGAGCCTGCCCACAGGGTAAACTCTTTCCTCGACATCGCTGAGCAGGTCTGTGACGCATTTTCTTCCCAGGTCATCGCTCATGGTAGTTACGTATCCGCGCGGCTTGTTAAGCATAAAATACAGATGCGTGGGCTTTTCGCCGTCGGTTATTCTCTTGCCGTCTATGGTGATTATGTCTTTTTCGGGGTCGGCTTTGTCCCCTAAGCTGCACGGCCTGCCGTTTACCTGCACCCTGCCCTGCGCTATCAGCTCCTCCGCCTTCCTGCGGGACGCTGCGCCGACAGCGCTTATTATCTTTTGAATCCTCTCGTCCATATGTTCTTGCCGCGCAAAACGGCGGCTATACCTCCTCGGTTTTACGTCTTTTCCGTTTTCCCGTGCGCCGAGGCGGANNCCGCCGCTCGCTTCGGATTATCTTATATACAGCTCCTTTTGAGCTATAATGCAGCCGTCAAGAAGGTAGATTACCCTCCCGACGGACACCGGCTCAACAGGTTCATCGTCATTACATTCATCACACATGCCGTCGCAGTAAACAAACCTCGGCAGCAAAACAAGTCTTTCCACCCTCGGGTAATCGCACTCCATCAAAGGCAGCTCGAAACCGTCGCTCGACGCCACGACAAAGCCTCCGTTTTCAGCGGACGCGCACGGTATTTTCAGCGACACGCCGCCAAACTCGCAGTTTTCATACATCCCGAACCCGTAAATGCCTTGTNNATACATCCCGAACCCGTAATCGTACAGGTTGGTGTGGTCATACCAGTCGTTCGGGTCGTTTAGGGTCACGCATATGAGGGTGACTCCGTTTCTTGTGCAGGCGGACACAAGGCATCTTCCCGCTTTATCCGTAAAGCCGGTCTTGACGCCTATTACGCCCTCGCATGAATCGAGGAGCCTGTTTGTGTTTGCAAGCCAAAACTCTTTTCCGTCTCCGAACTCAAGTTTTATGCTTCTCGTTTGGCACACCTGTTTAAACGTCTCGTTTTTTAAGGCGTTTGCCGTCAGATATGACATGTCAAGAGCCGTCGAATAGTGATCAGATGTGTAATCATCAAGGCCGGACGGGGTGACAAAATGCGTGTTGTCAAGTCCCATCTGTGCCGCTCTGTCGTTCATCATGCGAACAAAATCATCTATGCTTCCCGCTACGCTGACCGCAGCAGAATTTGCCGCATCGTTGCCGCTGGGGAGCATCATTCCGTATGCTAACATCCTCCTTGTGACAAGGCAGCCCTCTTTTAAGCCCATCGACGAGCCTTCAACCTTGATTGCGTTCGGGTCAACCTCAAAATAGCTGTCAAGGTCGCCCGCCTCAAGCGTCAAAAGGGTGGTCATTATTTTTGTCGTGCTTGCCATCGGAAGCTGCATTGATCCGTTCTTTTCAAAAATCACTTTTCCCGTGGACATATCTATCAAAGCTGCTGCCCTTGCCGCTATCGCCGGTTCTGCCGCCCGCGCTTTTATACACAGGCAGGATGCCATTACCAAAAGGCAAATCAGGCATACAGCGCATCTTTTTATATTATCCATAACAATACCTCCGTAATGAATACAGTATATTTTATGGACAATACAAAAAATCATACAGCGATTTAATCGGCTGATTCTTCCTGCTCGGATTCCTCCGATTCGGACTTTTTATCCTTTCCAAACATTCCGGAAATTTTTTCAATTATCTCGGGAAGTATTGCAAGCGCCGCATTTTCCTTTGATGCGTTTATAGTCATCTGAAGGAGCTTGACGTCGCCCTCGGGGGATATTGCTATAAAGGCAATGGGCTGAATGGTTATTCCGCCTCCCACGCCGCCGCCGAAAAGATCCTTAGAGCTTGTCGTGGGAAGGTCAGATCCGCCGGAGCCGAATCCCACCGCAACCTTTGAAACAGGAATGATAATTGTTCCGTTGGGCACGCTTATCGGCTTGCCGACTATGGTCTCAACGTCAACCATTTCCTTGATCTTCTCTACCGCCGTTTTTACAAGGTTTTCAAGATAGCTGTTCTTTTCGCTCATTGTTTGTCTCCCTCTTACTTTCCTTATCAATTTTCTTTTTTATTTTGAAATAATTTATAAGCAGATATACCGCCAGGCTCAAAACCGCAGCGGGTGTGACCTTGACCACCGTCCTGCCGTTTATGTCGAACGTCTGATTGTCAAAGTCGCACAGTATCTGAGTTTTCTTAATTGAAACCGTAAAAATCACGCACACAACGGCAAGAGCAGGGTAAAAAATCTGATTTGCTCTGCCGAAGTTCATCCCCGCCTCGTATGCGTCGGAGCCGCCGACTGTCATTGTAAGCTCCAAGCGGGTGAGTCTTATAAGCTTTAAAAGCCGCCTCAAGCCCTTTTTCGCCGTGGGTATGTAAGGCTTGATCTCGTTATACCGCTCGATCAGCGAAGGCTTGGTTTTATTCTTTGCTTTGCTCTTTGGCTTTTTTCCGTCAGGGTCTTTTTTTGAAAACGCCTTTTTTCGCGTCACGCCCTCTTCGGGCTTGTCCGGCTCGTCTTTTTTTGCGGAATCGTCACGGCTTTCATGCGTGCCCGCCGCTTCCGAATCGGACGATGTATTTTTATTTGTCCAGTTTTCAGCGCTTGCGGATGTGCCGTCCTTATCGGCAGAGGTTTTGCCCTTTTTACCGCCGTCGTCATCGCTGCTTTTCTGTGATGTATCAAGCTCGTACAGCTTTAGCCACAGGTACTTTACCTTGACTTTCAGTCTGCTCTTGTCAAACTCGACGTACGCTCTCAGAGGCGAATAAAGCAGGACTGCAATTATCAAAACGAGCGCAAGAAATATCCCCAAAATTATATATCCCGCCGTAGTATCAGTCCCCTTTCCTATCTATACTTGACCGAGCAGGCGCGTGCTATTCAGTCATGCTGCTCAGAGTGCGAAAAATCTTCAAAGCTAAGCTGCGAATCCTCCGTCGGAAGTGCGGGCAGCTCCGAAATGTCCGAAAGCGAGAAACACCTTAAAAAGTTCGGGGTTGTCCTAAACAGCACGGGTTTTCCGGGAATATCGAGCCTTCCCGCCTCCTCTATGAGCTGCTTTTCTATGAGGTTGTTTATAACCCCGCCGCTGTCCACGCCTCTTACGTCATCGACAAAATTCCTTGTCACCGGCTGATTGTATGCTATTATAGTCAGCACCTCCATCGCCGCGGATGAAAGTGCCGCGCTGCGCTTGGTGTCCATGGCTGCGCGTATGTATTCGGCGTATTCCTGCTTCGTCGCAAGCTGATAACTTCCGCCGACGCTCAAAACAGTCAGGGCAGAGCCGCCGTCAGAAAGCTCCGCGTTGAGAGCCGCAACCATCCTTGCAATCTCCGATTCATCCACCCCGCATGCGCCTGCAAGCTTAGCAGGTTCAATCGGCTCGCCGTATGCAAACAGCACCGCCTCTATTATCGAAAGCTTTTCTTCAAGTTGCATCTGCGTTCTCCTTTTTTCTTCCCTCAAAAGTTATGACGCGATTGTCATCGCTTATCTTCACTCTTCCCGACTTTGTCAGCTCAAGCACCGCCAAAAACACAGCTATCTTTTCCGACTTGCCTCGCTGAGAATCGAGTATGTCCGAAACGTCACAGCTGCCAGTCTTGTACAGCCGCCTTAAAACAGTGACTATTCCCGTGGTCACGGACACGATTCTGTGCGAAACTATCGGGCGGAACACCGACGCCTCAACCGGCTTGCGCATCAGCTTCTTGTCGTACATTCCTCTATACGCGGCGAGAAGTTCTGCGGGGTCGTGGGTTTTTCGGTATGTCTTATCCGCGGGGATTTCCGTCGGCTCTCTTACGAATATCTTATCCCCGACGTAATCCTCTTTCAGCCTTGCGGCCGCCTGTTTGCATATGGAGTATTCGATAAGCCTTCCGCTAAGCTCGCGCTTTAGCTGTTCGGCTTCCTCGTGCTTTGGCAGAAGGGAAAGTGTTTTTATAAGGATAAGCCTTGCCGCCATCTCCAAAAAGTCGCCTGCGTATTCAAAGTCGCAGTCATTTATGCCGTCTATATATTCAAGGTACTGATCTAAAAGCGCAGATATCTGTATATTTTTTATGTCCAGCTTGTGCTTCGTTATCAAAAACAGCAAAAGGTCAAGCGGGCCTTCAAATCCCTCAAGCTTATATGAAATGCTTTGCATGGCGTCTTAATAGAATATAGCCCGCATCAAAGGCTCGACCCAGAAGAACAGAAGATTGATGCCGCTGTACACGAGGTTTATAATCCACGTCATCGGGCGCTGCAAAACTCCTGTCAGCAAAAGGAGCAAAAAGCCCAGGTAGATGTACTGCTGATACTTGGACATGAAGTAGTTTACCTTATAGGACACCACCGTGCTCAAAAGCCTTGAGCCGTCAAGCGGCGTTATCGGTATCATATTAAACACGGCAAGCGAGATATTTATCATCGCGAAGTATTCCACAGCGATGACGATGTAGAAAAACACATCCACAAGGCTCCGGCTTATCGGCACATAAAGCAGAACGTTAAACACAAAAATGCCGAGCGCTGCGCAGATCAGGTTAGCAAGCGGTCCCGCGACAGCGGTTATGGCGATACCTTTTTTATAGTTTCTGAAGTTGCGGGGATTTATCGGAACCGGCTTTGCCCAGCCGAAGCCGAACAGCACCAAAAACAGCGCTCCGAAAAGATCGACATGCGCTATCGGGTTGAGCGTCAGGCGTCCCGCCATAAGAGCCGTGTTGTCGCCCATCTTTTTTGCGGCAAAGGCGTGTGCATACTCGTGAACGGGAAGTATGGTGAAAACTATCAAAAGCCTTATGCCTATCATTATAAGCATTTCGGCGGGGCTATTTAGGTATGAAAATATAGTCATCAAATATCTCCTTATGACATGTTATTATGCTCATTTATTATCGCCGGCACGCTCATCAGGCTGCAAAGCGTCACAGCAACACGATATTAAAACTCATTGTAATGATACAACATTCACTGCGAAAATTCAAGCAATTTAAGTTTTATTTAATTTATATGGGCTAAGTTCTGCGGTTTGATTCGCGCAGGCGGATAAAAAGCATAAATTTTTTTGAAAAGCACTTGCAATCGCCTTTAGAATTTGATATGATATAGCTTGTTGAATTCTGAACAAACAATAAGGAGGTGCAGCCCGATGGCAAAATGCGATATTTGCGGAAAGGGTGTTACTTTCGGAATAAAGGTATCCCACTCACACAGAAGAACCAACAGAACATGGAAGCCCAATGTCAAGAGAGTCAAGGTTCTTAAGAATGGCACTCCCTGCCACATCTATGTATGCTCGAGATGCTTAAGATCCGGAAAGGTAACAAGAGCTTAATTCAAGGCATATTGATAGAAGCGAAAAGCTGTTGCTTATGCGCTTTGCGTATGCCTGATCCAAGTTGACCCCGGCTGATTTAAAGCTGATCGGCAGGTTGCGACCGGGGTCAAAATGCGAAAGCTTGCGCATGCAGATGCAATGGCTGCAGCGAACAGGTAGCGGCGGAGTCAGGACGTGCAGCTTGGTGTACAGTCATCCCCGCAAAAACGAAAAGTCCGACGCTATCGGGCTTTTTATTTTTATCTTTTATCATGTCTTTGCGGTGTAAAGCGCAGAAAGTGAAAAAGCCTCGGCAGGTTTTGCCGAGGCTTTAATGCGTTATAAATACATGCGGTGATTAAATCACTCCGCCGGCTCCTCTTCAACGATGTAAGCAAACTGCCACTCGTCAAGTACAAACGATCCGCCGAACACGAGGTACAAATCGTGAACGCCTGATACGGTCTTGTCGAGGTCACAAACGTATGTTGCATACTCGCCGTCGGTGGAGAACTGAACGTTTCCTACAGGATTTCCGTCAACGCTGTCCAGTCTTATCTCGATGATTCCCTCACCTCTTACGGTTGCGGCAAATGAATTTACGCCGTCGCCGAAATCGGCCTGGCTGATTTCAACCCAGTCGCCGTCGTCTATGCTTGTGATGTAGGTTCTTTCATCGGACGAATAGTACTGTACGCCCGCTGTTGTTACGGCTGTCTCCGCCGGAGTAACAGCAAACACGTCAAAGTTCTCAAGCTGCTCAACGCCCTCATCGTTCATCGTCGCAGGGGCAAAGGTGACGGTTTCCTCATCAACATCGCACAGGTTTATGCCTATGCTGCGGTAGCCTTCGGCAACTGTGGAGCCCATATTTTCGAGCAGAGACACGTTCTGATAGAGAATATAGTAGTTGCCCTTGAACTCCTGAAGATGAGAGTGGTTATTGCTGAAGGGGTATCCCTGAGTGTTGGGGTTGGTGAGGTACTCGCCCTTGTATACCCAGCTGTCGGAATCAAGCGGGTCGGTGGAGGTCATGTAGCACATAGATCCTCCGGAAGGAGCGGGAAGCTCGGAATCAGACGGCCAAATCAATCTCTGCGAATAGTTGGAGCAGTATGTGAGCACCCAGGTGCCGTTGATATAGTTAAGCTCGTTTGCCTCAAAGTGATACGG
>DDJI01000103.1 GCA_002338885.1 Ruminococcus sp. UBA1828
GTATAAACAATTATGAAATTAGGAATCGTCGGACTTCCTAACGTGGGCAAGAGCACGCTCTTTAACGCTCTTACAAACGCCGGTGCGGAATCCGCAAACTATCCTTTTTGCACCATTGAGCCAAACGTTGGCGTGGTGTCTGTGCCGGATGAAAGACTTGAAAAGCTCGCACAGATGTATAACCCCACAAAGTTTACCCCTGCAACGCTTGAGTTTGTAGACATCGCAGGCCTTGTAAAAGGCGCGTCAAAGGGCGAGGGGCTTGGGAATAAGTTTCTTGCGAATATTCGGGAGTGCGACGCGATAATCCACGTTGTAAGGTGCTTTGAGTCTGATGATATAATCCATGTAGAGGGCTCGGTTGACCCTGCGAGAGATATAGAAACCATCAACTTAGAGCTTATTTTTGCCGACCTTGAAGTTCTCGAGCGCAGGCTTGATAAAGCCAAAAAGATGATAAAGGGCGATAAAAAGTATCAGGCGGATATAGACGTGACAGAAGGCCTCATCGAGCACCTTACAAACGGCAAGCCTGCAAGGAGCTATCCGTTTACCGATGACGAGAGGGAAATGATAAAATCAACTCCGCTGCTGTCTCAAAAGCCGGTCATATACGCCGCCAATCTCAGCGATGACGATTTCAGAAACAACATCGAAACCAACACCCACTATCAGGCCGTCGAAAAGATTGCCGCTGATGAAGGCTCGGCTGTGCTGCCTATTTGTGCGCAGATAGAGGCGGAGCTTGCCGACATGTCTGAGGAAGATAAGAAGATGTTCCTTGCCGACCTCGGACTTGAGGTTTCGGGACTTGACAGAGTCATAAAGGAAGGATACGCACTTTTGGGCCTTATATCGTTTTTGACCGCCGGAAAGGATGAGTGCAGAGCCTGGACCATTAAAAACGGCACAAAAGCTCCTCAGGCGGCGGGAAAAATCCACTCTGACTTTGAGAGGGGATTCATTCGCGCGGAAGTTGTTGCTTTTTCCGACCTTGAAGCATGCGGTTCGATGGCTGCGGCAAGGGAAAAGGGCCTTGTGCGCTCAGAGGGAAAAGATTACGTCATGAGAGACGGCGATGTCGTTCTCTTCAGATTTAACGTGTGATTGTTCGATGCTTGTCCGGCGGCTTATGCTGCCGGATTTTTTTGTGTGTACACGTGTGCACATTTTTGTAAAAGAGAATAAGGGCATAAAAACGCCGCTCCCGAAAATTTCGGAAGCGGCGCGTGCTTTGTGAACTTGAAATTTCTTAGAAACTTCTTTTAAAATTAAAGCTCTGCAAAGTACTTGATTGTTCTGACCATCTGGCTGGTGTAGGAGTTCTCGTTGTCGTACCAAGAAACAACCTGTACCTGATACAGATCCTCGTCGATCTTAGCAACCATGGTCTGTGTTGCATCGAAGAGTGAACCGTATCTCATACCGATAACGTCGGAAGAAACGATAGGATCCTCGTTGTAGCCATAGGACTCGGAAGCAGCAGCCTTCATAGCAGCGTTGATGCCTTCCTTGGTGATGTCCTTGCCCTTAACAACAGCGGTGAGGATGGTGGTAGAACCTGTGGGAACGGGAACTCTCTGAGCAGAGCCTATGAGCTTGCCGTTGAGCTCGGGGATAACAAGTCCGATTGCCTTAGCAGCACCGGTGGAGTTAGGAACGATGTTAGCAGCACCTGCTCTTGCACGACGAAGGTCGCCCTTGCGGTGAGGACCGTCAAGGATCATCTGGTCGCCGGTGTAAGCGTGAATGGTGGACATGATACCGCTCTGAATGGGAGCGTAATCATTAAGAGCCTTAGCCATGGGAGCAAGGCAGTTTGTTGTGCAGGATGCAGCGGAAATAATGGTGTCATCCTTTGTAAGAGTCTTCTCGTTTACGCTGTAAACGATAGTGGGAAGATCGTTTCCTGCGGGAGCAGAGATAACAACCTTCTTAGCGCCGGCATCGATGTGAGCCTGGCTCTTAGCCTTTGAGCAGTAGAAGCCTGTGCACTCCAAAACTACGTCAACACCAAGCTCGCCCCAAGGAAGCTCCTTAGCGTTGGGCTTAGCATAGATAGTGATCTCCTTGCCGTCAACTATGATAGCTCCGGGAGTAACAACGGTCTTGCCATCCTCAGCGTATACTGCGGGCTTGCAGTCTACAGTGTGAGTATGCTCGCCGATCTTTCCGCAATAGCCGCCCTGAGCGGTATCGTACTTGAGAAGATGAGCAAGCATCTCAGGCTTTGTGAGGTCGTTGATAGCTACTATTTCGTAGCCCTCAGCGCCGAACATCTGCCTGAAAGCAAGACGGCCGATTCTGCCGAAACCATTGATTGCAACTTTAACTGACATATTAAAAACCTCCATAGTGTTTTTTATGCATCTATTATTGTATACTATTAAGATTTTATTTGCAAGTACTTCAACAAAAAAATGTATGTAATGCGCATGACACCTTTTTGTTTACTTGTATTTTACGCGCACTTTGTTTAAATATCTATACTTTAATTTGAAAAATAAGATTTAATATTTATAAATTACATTATATAAAGCTGAACTGACGTTGCCGATGCAGGATAAAAATTGGGAAATAATCGTTCTGGAACGCTGCGGGAACTCTCAGGGAATTTACAAGGAACAGTATACAGATATAATAGTTAACGATAAGCCGCAAACGTAGCTTTTGGCGCATGCTTATGAGCGCGCAATAAAAGAGATGTTTTGGCTTGAGAATATTTATTGGAGGAATTTAATTATGTACTTTGACGCAATTGCTAAAATTATCGCTGAGCGCACCGGATGCGACGTAGAGGACATCAAGCCGGAGAGCAAGTTCTCAGAGCTGGGAATCGACTCTTTGGACACTGTTGAGCTTTTGATGAGCCTTGAGGATGAAATCGGAATCGAAATAGAGCTTGACCGCAAGGTAGAGACCGTTGACGATCTCGACAAGTTCATTCAGAGCAAGCAGGGATAAGTTCATGATTAAGTCAGAGATTTGCCAGATGCTGGGTATAAAGTACCCGGTCTTTCAGGGTGGCATGGCTTGGATCGCTGACGGCAAATTGGCCGCTGCTGTATCAAATGGCGGCGGCCTCGGCATTATTGCTGCCGGCAACGCTCCTGGCGAATATGTCAGAGAACAAATTAAGATTGCAAAATCGCTCACCGATAAGCCTATCGGTGTAAACATAATGCTCATGAGCCCCAGCGTAGACGAGGTGGCTGAGGTAGTCACCGAAGAAAAGGTTGAGGTTGTGACAACAGGCGCGGGAAACCCGTCTAAGTATATGAAGGCGTGGCAGGAAGTCGGCATAAAGGTCATACCGGTAGTCGCTTCGGTCGGCATGGCTAAGCTTATGACAAGACTCGGCGCATCTGCCCTTATTGCAGAGGGCGGAGAGAGCGGAGGTCACGTAGGAGAGCTGACAACAATGGTTTTGGTGCCGCAGGTTTGCGACGCGACAACCCTGCCCGTAATTGCAGCCGGAGGCATAGCTGACGGCAGAGGCGTTGCAGCTGCGTTTATGCTCGGCGCATGCGGAGTCCAGATGGGCACAAGATTTTTGTGCGCCGAGGAGTGCTCCGTAAGCGATGTATATAAGGAAAAGATAATCAAAGCCAACGACCTTTGCACAATGGTAACGGGCAAGCGCCTCGGACACCCCGTCCGCAGCCTTCGCACGCCGTTCACGAGGGAGTATTTCAAGGCTGAGTACAGCACAATGCCCGATGATGAGCTTGAGGCTTTGGCGTCGGGAGCGCTCCGCCGTGCCGCAAAGGACGGAGATACCGAACACGGCTGCTTCCTCGCGGGACAGATAGCCGCAATGGTTAAAAAGGAGCAGCCTGCTGCTGAAATTATAAAGGAAGTAATGGAGGAGGCAGAGCCTATCCTTCTGAGGGCACCGCAATGGGTAGAATAGCATTTGTATTTTCAGGTCAGGGAGACCAGTATCCCGGAATGGGAAAGAACCTCGTTGAAAAGTACCCCACAGCCGCAAGGATATTTGAAATGTGCGACAGCATACGCCCCGGCACGTCAAAGATGTGCTTTGAGGGAACAGAGGACAAGCTGAAACAGACCGCAAACACTCAGCCCTGCCTTTTTGCACTTGAGCTTGCCGCCGCATCTGTTCTCGCCGAAAAAGGCGTGAAGCCGGAGGCTGCCGCCGGATTTTCACTGGGCGAAGTCACGGCTGTCACATTTGCGGGCATATTCGACAGTGAAACAGGCTTTAAGCTTGTGTGCAAGCGCGGCGAGCTTATGCAGCGCGAGTCTGAAAAGTTCGATGCCGCAATGGCTGCCGTAGTAAAACTCACTCCCGAACAGGTTATCGACGTTTGCAAGAACTACAGCGATATATACCCCGTAAACTTCAACTGCCCCGGACAGGTCAGCGTGTCGGGCGCGGCGGAATCGATGCCGAGCTTCTTTGCCGATGTAAAGGCTGCGGGCGGAAAAGCAATTCCGCTCAAGGTCAGGGGAGCTTTCCATTCTCCCATGATGAAAGACGCGGCAAAGGACTTTGAGACGGAGCTTAAATCTGTAAAGATGGGCAAGCCCACTCTCACTGTGTATTCCGATATGACGGCATCCCCCTATACCGACGACGTTGTTAATCTGCTTTCAAATCAGATATGCAGTCCGGTTCAGTGGGAAAGGGCAGTGAGAAATATGATAGCGTCCGGAATCGATACGTTTGTAGAGATAGGCCCCGGCAAGACTCTTTGCAATATGATAAGAAAAATAGATGCCGAGGTTAAGACGTATTCGACCGAAGAGTATCTGGCGGAGGTAGAAGCATGATAAGCACGTTAAAAGATAAAGTTGCGGTTGTCACCGGAGGCTCTCGCGGCCTCGGCGAGGCAATAGCATGCAAATTTGCGTCGATGGGCGCAAACATCGTCATAATAGACGTCGGAGATCCCGCACTTGCCGAGAATGTATGCAATAAGTGCGAAAGCGAATACGGCGTTAAGGCAAAAGCGTACCGCTGCGACGTGTCCGACTTTGCCGCGGTGAAGGAAACCGTGTCAAAGATAAAGGCCGATTTCGGAACGGTGCATATTCTTGTAAACAACGCGGGAATAACCCGCGACGGACTTGCCGCAATGATGTCGGAAGAGGATTTCGACAAGGTTATCGCCGTAAACTTAAAGGGTGCGTTCAATATGATAAGACACACCGCAGGACTTTTCATACGCAACCGTGAAGGATGCATAATAAATATATCTTCCGTATCGGGAATCATGGGCAACGCAGGTCAGTGCAACTATGCTGCGTCAAAAGCAGGACTTATAGGTCTTACAAAGACCATAGCCAAAGAGCTTGCACCTAAGGGCGTTCGCTGCAACGCAATCGCTCCCGGTTTTATCGCAACCGATATGACCGGCAACCAAACAGAAAATCCTCTTTTAAAGATGATTCCCCTGGGCAGAATGGGCTCGGCAGACGACATAGCTCAGGCTGCGGCATACCTTGCCACCGCTGAGTACGTCACCGGAACCGTAATGCGCGTAGACGGCGGAATTTCAATGTAAGGAGGAGCTGAAAATGAGCGATAGAAGAAGAGTAGTCGTTACCGGCTTAGGAGCCGTGACGCCGCTCGGAAATAATGTTAAGGATACGTGGGAAGCGCTCAAGTCGGGCAAAAACGGCATAGCACCCATAACACTTTTTGACGCCTCCAACTATAAGGCAAAGCTTGCTGCGGAGGTAAAGGGCTTTGACCCTAAGGAGTACCTCGACGTAAACGAAACACTTCGCACCGACAGGTTTACTCAGTTTGCCGTTGCGGTTGCACAGCAGGCTGTTGCGGACAGCAAAATTGACGGAGCAGTTGATCCCGACAGGTACGCTGTCATTTTGGGAACGGGAATCGGCGGAATAAATACGTTTGAAACGGAGCACACAAAGCTTTTGACAAAAGGCCCCCGCAGAGTGTCGCCTTTGTTTGTCCCGATGATGATATCAAATATGGCTGCCGGAATGGTTGCCATAAAGCACGGATGCCACGGAAGCGCAATGCCTATAGTCACCGCTTGCGCGTCTGGTTCAAACGCCATAGGAGAGGCGATGCGCCTTATCCGCCACGGTTATGCCGACGCAGTCATCACCGGTGGAACCGAGGCTGCCGTAACCCCTGCCGCAATAGCAGGATTTGTAAATATGCAGGCGCTTTCAACTTCCGAAGACCCTAACGCCGCATCGCTGCCTTTCGACAGAAGAAGGGGCGGATTTGTAATAGGCGAGGGCGCTGTATCGCTCGTTCTCGAAGAGTATGAGCATGCAAAGGCAAGAGGAGCTAAGATCTATGCCGAGCTGTGCGGATACGGCTCAACCTGCGATGCATACCATATAACTGCCCCCGACCCTGAAGGAAACGGCGGTTCAAAGGCAATGCTCAACGCTATGGCTGAGGCCGATTATAACGACAACGATATTGTGTATGTAAACGCACACGGAACCGGAACCCCCATGAACGACTCGGTAGAGACAATTGTCATAAAGAAAGCACTCGGTGAGGAAGCGGCAAGAAGAGCTTACGTCAGCTCTACAAAATCCATGACGGGACATATGCTCGGCGCGGCAGGCGCTGTAGAGGCGTTAGCATGCGTTATGGCGCTGAACGAGGGAATTATACCCCCGACCATCAACCTTCTTGAGCAGGATGAGGCATGCGACCTCAACTGCGTGCCCAACAATGCCGTTAAAGCCGACATAAGCATAGCTCTGTCAAATTCATTAGGATTCGGCGGACACAATGCGTGTCTTGCTTTCAGAAAGGTGTAAGCAATGAACGAAAACGATATTCGCAAGTATGCTCAGCTCATGAACGAGCTTGGTCTTACCGCACTTGAGCTTAAAGACGGAGATAAAGTCGTGCGCCTTGAACGCACGGTTACGGTTGCGGCATCACCCGCTCAGACGGCAGCGGCGCAGCCCTCTCAAGCTGCTCCGGCAGAGCCTGCGGAAAAGGACTATATCAGCGTCAGATCTCCTCTTGTGGGTGTGTTCTATGCAGCCCCTGCCGAAAACGTAGAGCCGTATGTTTCGATAGGCGACAGGGTGAAAAAAGGACAGGTGCTTTGCATAGTAGAGGCTATGAAGCTCATGAACGAGATAACCGCAGAAGAGGACGGCGTTATCAGCGAGGTGTGCGTCACCAACGGTCAGCTTGTGGAGTACGGCACCGAACTGTTCCGAATCAAGAGGTAATCAAATGAATAAAGAAGAGATAATGAAGATACTCCCGCACAGGGACAACATGCTTTTAATCGACGACGCGGAATGCGTGGACGGCACGGCGATTGCACATTATACCGTCCGCGGGGATGAGTTCTTCTTAAAAGGCCACTTTCCCGGCAACCCCATTGTCCCGGGAGTGATACTGTGCGAGATGCTTGCACAGTCTGCATGCGTTCTCATGAAGGATGTAATGACTGAAAACAAGCTTCCCGTGTATACCGGCCTNNCTTAACAACGTGAGATTCCGCTCGCCGGTCAAGCCGGGCGACACGGTTACGATGCAGTGCCGTCTCAAGAGGTCAAAGCACCCGTTTTACTTTGCGGAGGGAACCGTAAAGGTCGGCGACAGACTTTGCGTGTCCGCGGAATTTTCATTTGCAATAACAGGTGAGTAAAAAATGTTTTCAAAAATACTTATTGCTAACCGCGGAGAGATAGCGGTCAGAATAATTCGTGCGTGCAAAGAGATGGGCGTTGCAACGGTAGCTGTTTATTCTGAGGCTGACAGAGGCGCTTTGCATGTTGCACTTGCCGATGTAAGCTACTGCATAGGCGGCCCCGAGGCGTCCGAGAGCTATCTCAACGAAAATCAGATAATAAGCACCGCAATACTTGCCGGCGCTCAGGCGATACATCCCGGATACGGTTTTTTGTCCGAGAACGCTCACTTTGCGAGACTTTGCAGAAAAAACGGCATAGTGTTTATAGGCCCTCAGCCCGAGAGCATGGAAAGACTCAGCGATAAAGCCGTGCTGAAGGAGCTTATAAGCGCAACCGGTCTTTCCGTTATCCCCGGAACAAAGGCGGTCCCTTCTGTTGAAGAGGCGATAGAAGCTGCCGACAGGATAGGGTATCCCGTAATGATCAAGGCGTGCGCAGGCGGCGGAGGCAGAGGAATAAGACTTATAAGAAGCTCTGACGAGATAGAAGAGGCATACATGCAGGCAACTTCCGAGGCGGCAAGCGCGTTCGGAGACGGCAGCGTGTATATTGAAAAGTACATCTATCCCGCAAGACACGTAGAACTTCAGGTGCTTGCAGACGAGCAGGGAAACGCTGTTTGCTTGGGCGACAGAGACTGTTCATTGCAGCGCAGAAATCAAAAGCTGATTGAAGAGACCCCTTCTCCCGCCGTAAATGATGAACAAAGACAAATCATCATGGCTCAGGTCGTTGACGCCGTAAAGAAAATAGGCTACGTCGGTGCGGGAACGCTTGAATTTCTTTTAGATAAGCAGGGAAAGTTTTGGTTCATGGAGATGAACGTAAGGCTTCAGGTTGAGCACTGCGTCACAGAAATGCTCACAGGCATCGACCTTGTAAAGTGGCAGATAAGAATTGCCGCCGGAATACCGATAGGCTTTACTCAAAATGACATCAACCTGAAAGGCTCCGCAATAGAGTGCCGAATAAACGCTCAAAATTGCGGAAAGCTTGAAATGCTTCACGTCCCCGGCGGTCCGTCCGTCAGATTTGACACCTGCCTCATCGAGGGCACAACGGTGTCGCCTTATTACGACTCGCTTTTGGGCAAGCTTGTCGTCTACTCAAAGACAAGAGAGGAAGCGCTCAGAAAGATGCGTGCCGCTCTTTGCGAGCTTGTCATCAAGGGAATACAGACAAATATTGAGGAGCAGCTCAGAATAGTCGGCGACGAGAGATTTATCTCGGGAAATTACGATCTTACGTTTATGGGCAACAGGTGATTTTAAATGGCACTATTGAATTTTTTAAAACCTAAAAATCAGCTTGAAGAGGGCGGACGCAGCTCCGCTCCCGTTCAGCAGGATGCGGGCGAGCCGGAAAGAAACTGCCCGAACTGCCACAGAGCCATTCCGCTGAGCCGTTTGTGGGCAAACGACCTTGTGTGCTCATGCGGCTATCACTTCAGAATGAACGCAAGGCAGCGCATAAAGATGATAGCGGACAGAGACAGCTTTAAGGAGCTGTTTTCGGATATAAAATCGGGCAACCCCCTTAACTTCCCCGGATATGACGACAAGCTTGAGACTACTAAAACCGCGAGCGGTGAAGAAGAGGCTGTTGTGTGCGGCGTCGCTGAAATCGACAAGAGAAAATGCTGCATTTTTGTGATGAACTCTTACTTCATGATGGGCAGCATGGGAAGCGCAGTAGGAGAGAGGATAACCCTTACCTTTGAATACGCAACCGAGCACAGACTTCCCGTAATAGGATTTACCGTGTCCGGCGGCGCAAGAATGCAGGAGGGTCTTTTGTCCCTGATGCAGATGGCAAAGACGAGCGCGGCCGTAAAAAGGCACAGCGATGCGGGACTTTTGTATATAACCTNNTGATAACCGACCCGACAACCGGCGGCGTAACCGCAAGCTTTGCTATGGATGCCGATATAACGCTTGCAGAGCCGGGCGCGACAATAGGCTTTGCAGGTGCAAGAGTAATAGAGCAGACTACGAGAAAGTCGCTTCCTAAGGAGTTCCAAAAGGCCGAGTTTGTTTTAAAGCACGGCTTTGTGGACAGAATTGTTCCGCGCGCGGAGCAAAAAAAGCTTTTAAGCGAGCTTTTAAAAATGCATGAGCGGAGTGTGAGAGCATGAGTTATACGCCGTATGAAATAGTTAAGCTTGCAAGAGACAACTCGAGACCGACCGGTCTTGACTATATAAGACACATATTCAGCGGATTTATAGAGTTTCACGGCGATCGCAGATTTGCCGATGACCCGGCTGTAGTAGGCGGAATTGCGTGGCTTGACAACAGCCCCGTGACGGTTATAGCCATAGAAAAGGGTCATACCGCAAAGGAGCGTACCTTCCGCAATTTCGGTGCTCCTCATCCGGAGGGATACCGCAAATCCCTTCGCCTTATGAAGCAGGCCGAAAAGTTCGGACGCCCCATAATATGCTTTATAGATACTTCCGGAGCGTATTGCGGAATAGGCGCAGAAGAGCGCGGCGAAGGTCAGGCGATAGCTGAAAACCTCATGGAAATGACTACGCTGTGCGTGCCGATAATATCTATACTTGTAGGAGAGGGCGGAAGCGGCGGAGCGCTTGCTCTGGCTGTTGCGGACAGAGTTTGGATGCTCCAAAATTCCGTTTACTCGGCGATATCTCCCGAGGGATGCGCAAGCATACTTTGGAAAGACTCATCGAAGGCCGAAGAGGCCGCCGCAAGCTTAAAACTCACTGCCGAGGATGCAAAAAATCTCGGTGTCATAGAGAGGATTCTTTCCGAGAACGATATCGGCAAAAAAGAGTTTTACGACAGGATTCGCGCTTTGCTCGTCGATGAAATTAATGATCTGTCAAACGACATTGATCTTATCGGAAAGAGATACGAACGTTTCCGCCGAATTGGTGTAACGGTAAAATCAGAGGAGTAAACATGAGTATATACAAAAAATATTGCACAGAGGTTATAGATGAAAACGGGGCGCTTAAAGAGTTTAAGCTTAACTATCCCGACGACTTTAACTTCGGCTACGATGTGGTAGACGCAATTGCACAGCAAACACCTGATAAAAAGGCAATTGTCTGGTGCAATACCGAAAACGAAGAACATATTTTGGGCTTTTCGGATGTCAGCAGATACAGCAACAAAATGGCGAACGTCTTTAAAGACGCCGGAATAACAAAGGGCGACAAGGTTATGCTCGTCTTAAAGCGCCATTATGAATATTGGTTTGCTGCGGTCGCTTTGCATAAGCTCGGCGCGGTAATGATACCTGCTACGCATATGCTTACGGTGAGCGATTTTGAATACAGAATAAAGGCATCGGGCGTTAAAGCCGTTGTGTGCACCGCCCACGACGACGTTCCCGAAAAAATAGCTGCGGCGCTTAAAAATCAAAACGCTTCGGCAATTATGTGGACCGTTCAGCAGGATGTTGACGGATGCCGCAATATGACTAAGGAAATGGAAAATGCACCGGATACGTTTGATAGGGTATCAACTCACGTCAGCGATCCCATGATGCTTTACTTCACTTCCGGCACAACAGGATATCCAAAGGGCGTAATACATGATTTTTCATACCCGCTTGCACATATAGTCACGGCAAAATACTGGCAGCAGGCTGAGGACGGCGGACTTCACTTTACCGTCGCCGAAACCGGCTGGGCAAAAGCGTCCTGGGGTAAGATATACGGTCAGTGGCTTGTGGGAAGCGCTGTTATGGTATACGATTTTGATAACTTTGATCCAAAGCAGCTCATAACCATCATAAACAAGTACGGAGTGACGTCATTTTGCGCGCCTCCGACAGTTTATCGCTACTTAGTCCGCAAGGGCATACCCGATATGCCCAACTTAAAGCATGCGTCCACAGCAGGAGAGATGCTTGCCCCTGAGGTGTTCCGCAAGTTTACGGAAAAAACAGGCCTTGAGCTTTGCGAGGGATACGGTCAAACGGAAACCACGCTTTTGATGGCTAACTTTAAAGGCAGCACTCCCGTTCAAGGCTCTATGGGAACAATATCTCCGCAGTATAAGATAGAGCTTCTCGGCAAGGACGGCAAGCCCGTTCCCACAGGCAAGATCGGAGAGGTAGTAATACTTCCCGGCGAAAACGGCAGACAGCCGGGTATTTTCTGCGGCTATCTCGACAACGACGAACAGTATAAATACGTTTGGCGCGGCGGAGTATACCACACCGGCGATGCGGCATACGTAGACGAAAACGGTCTGTACTGGTTCCACGGCCGCTTTGACGATATTATAAAGACCGGCGGCTTTAGAGTAGGTCCCTACGAGGTCGAAAACGTGTTGACGGAGCATCCGGCGGTTGCGGAGTGCAGCGTAATAGGAATACCGGACCCTCTGCGCGGTCAGGCTATAAAGGCTGTCATAGTTTTGGGCAGCGGTTATACTCCTTCAAAAGAGCTTGAGCTTGAGATAAAGGACTTTTGCAACAGCAAGCTTGCCGAATACAAGTGGATAAGAGTCATCGAGTTCGTCGATGAGATGCCAAAGACGATTAGCGGAAAGATTCAAAAATCGGTCTTAAGAGACAGAGGATGACGCCTGTCAAAGCCAAAACAAAACTCCATGCTTAAATTTAAGCGTGGAGTTTTTTATTTTTTTAAAGGGAGTTTTCAGATCCCCACTTTATAATTTCATAGCAGACAGGCAGCAAGCTTTTTCCCTTCTTTGTCGGGCTGTATTCTACGCGAAGAGGTATTTCACTGTACTGCTTTCGCGTTATTAACCCCCAGCTTTCTAAATTGCGAAGAGCAGCTGTGAGAACGCTGTTTGTGTATCTGTTCGTCATCAAAAAGGAAACCGCGTTAAAAAAGGAGGCAAATAATCGTGACGGATAAAGCGCTTGATAACTCATCTCGAAGAATAATAACCATTGGACGCCAGTTTGGAGCAGGCGGCAGGAGCGTGGGAAAGCTGGTTGCAAATAAGCTCGGCATAGATTTTTATGATAAGGAGCTGATTGCAGAGGCTGCAAAGGTAAGCGGACTGTCAGACAAGTTTATAACGCATATGGATGAGCAGCATACGTCCAGCCTGCTTTACTCGCTTATTTTGCATGCTCAAACGCCGGGTATTTTCGGAAAGGGAAAACCGATTGAACTGTTAGCGTATGACGCCCAAATAGCATCGGTAAAGGCTGTTGCGTCAAAGGGACCGTGCGTCATTGTTGGCAGAGCAGCCGACTGCATTTTGTGGGATGAGTATGACGTGATGAGCTTTTTCCTCACGGCGCCGCTGTCCGACCGCATTTGCCACGTCGCCGAAAGAGATTCACTTTCTAAGGACGAGGCAGCTCAAAAAATCTCACGGCTTGACAAAGCACGCGAATCCTTTTATAACAGCTTTTCCGACCGTAAATGGGCAGAGGCGTCGTCTTATGACATGTGCCTAAATGTTGCACAATTAGGCGTGGAAGCGGCTGCGGACATCATTTTAAAATTTTTAGAGTCTGCACATGCAGGCGGACAAAAATATTAGTACGTACATCCCAAAATACCGGATAACTTCGCTTCATTGTCACAATTGACACCGCAATGTATAGCTGATATAATCGCATTGACAGCTTACTGTATGTGTTTGCTGATAACGCGCAAATTTCTTTTAAATTCACTAAATCAAATATGAGGGGTTTTTAGAATGAATATCGGTCAATTGAGGACACTTAAAAAGAATGAAAGGCATGTTATCGGATCGCTTGTCGGGTTTGCTTTGCTTGTTGCCGTTTGCTTCTGGCACTATGTCACCGTCAGAGATTATTATGTTGAAAGTCAGATTGTGCCAATAACTCTTTCTACGATAGCGGTTATACTTGCAACGATGTACACATGNNATTAAAGGACTGGGCGCTGCTTTTTTGTGGTATCCGTATCAGCTGGCTGTCGGGTCGGCTTTCGGCTATTGGGTGTATTATAACCTGTCTAATCCGGCGCCCGCATGGGGTACGGCTCTTTCATGGTTTGCAGGAGCATCCTTCGCCGTATTTACAATAGCCACAACCGCAACGGCAATGATCAGCGACGGAATTTTAAGAAAAATATACGTCACAGTGGTTCTGTGGAGCACGCTCGGCTTTTATGTGTACACATTCATGCATGTATTCGGATATTACTGGAAAGTGTTCAGTTCGGCCAATGTGCTCGATATCATTTTAACCGTACCGGTCATGCTTGTCGCAGTTGCCATAGGTTTGTTCATGCTGTATTTGATGGCGTTCGCCACATATGGCGTACCGCAGTATTTCATTTGTTATTTTCATATCATGCGCGGCCCGATTGTCAAGCTCGACAACGGCAAGAGCTGCCGTGTGCCCCTGCGTTTTGACAATGCGTATTATGCGGCATGCTCCTATAAAGAGGGAAGTAAAAGAGGAAAAGATCTCTTTATTGCTGCGTCTATATACTGTGCCGATAGCTTTGATGAGGCAGACAAGAAAGTAAAAGATGCTATAAAGGCCAAAGGCGCTATCTCAAATTATGAGGCAAATAAGATTCGCAGCGATAAAAGATACAGGTTCCCGGGCGGCAAAGAAGATAAAGACATCGTTGCTGCGGTTATGAAGAACGCCATCAACGCAATGAAAATTCAGGGCAACCTTGTCGGCGCAAAGGAGTATGCAAAACAGTGGGTCGATAGATATTGGATGGGACGCGAAAAGAAGGACGCAAGCGTTGTGGATTTCTATGAAATGTTTAAAACATGGGATGAAATCGATGACGGAAAGCCTAAGGATACAGCGTGGCTTGAGAAACAACGCAAAAAATTAGCTAAAATTAAGGAAGCTGAAATCGAAGAACGTCAAAAGCGTAAATATGAGGAGCATAAGCGCCATATTGAAGCCGAAGCCGAGCGAATAAAGGAGGCTAAAGAAGAACTGCGCCGCCAGCGTCTGAGTGCACAGCAAGAAAAGCTGCAAAGCGAATACAAGGAAAAGATTGCGCGCTTAGACCGCGCCGAGCGCATACTGAACTTTGCTTTGGACGGCCGCTTGTATACCAACCAAGAGAACTATGTTGCCGGCAACCTCAGCGCTGATGAGTATGCTATGCGCGATTTTGTTCGCGATGAACTCGAACGCAAGTATCGTGAGGATTACGAGAGAGTAAAGGATCATCTTGAAAACGACGAGGACGAGGACGACGAGTGACCTTTGCGGGATTTGCATGCCTGCTTAGGATAGCGCATTGTAACGATTGACATTACAATTAAGACATGCTATAATCACATTTATAAATCAACGATGTGAGGACGGGCAGTATGCAGATATCAAGTCGATTTACTATAGCTATACACATTTTTTCCTGTATCGACACATTTGAAAAGTCGCACAAGGTTACAAGCGACTTTTTGGCGGGAAGTATTCGGGTAAACCCCGTTATTATACGCAAGCTTTTGTCTCAGCTCAAAGCGGCGGGTCTTGTAAGCGTGCAAAGGGGAAGTGGCGGAGCATCAATTGCAAAGCCGCCGGAGCAGATAACCTTTTTAGACATTTACAACGCTGTCGAGTGCGTGGATCACGGAAAACTGTTTCATTTTCATGAGAACCCGAACCCCGATTGCCCCGTAGGCAGAAACATTCATCAAATACTCGATGACAAGCTTCAACGTGTCCAGGAGGCAATGGAGAACGAACTAAAAAAAATAACTCTCGCAGATGTGCTGCGCGATACGAGAAATTGTATCAGCGAAGATTCAAAATAACATGGCAAAACGGCTGCTTTCCGGAATGAGGAGGCAGCCGATTTTCTTTAAAAAATTTTTTTAAAAATTTTCGTTGTAACACTTTACATTACAATAAGGGCGTGTTATAATGCAGTTGTAATCAAGAAAGTTACAACGCTATAAAATCATTTAGGAGGTAAATATCATGAAAGTAGCAGTTGTTTGTGCAAACGGAAGAGTAGGAACATTGGTTGTCAAGGAGGCTTTAAACAGAGGACTTGACGTAACGGCTGTTGTAAGAGAGGACAACAAGACGGCAGCAAAGAATGTCATCAAGAAG
>DDJI01000059.1 GCA_002338885.1 Ruminococcus sp. UBA1828
ATCCACTGCACCCGTCTGGCAGGCCAGAAGGCCGACAACTGGCAGCTGCGCCACATGCCCAAGGTGCTGGATCTGCCCTTCCGCGACGACGTGACCAAGCCCAACCGGGACAACGCCATCGACGTCTACATCGGCGACACCCCCGAGGATGTCATCGGCGACGACGTGTGGGCCGAGACCTTCACCTCCCAGCCTGAGCCGCTGACTGCTGAGGAAAAGCGGGCCTGGCTGGACAAGGTGACCGGTGTCTCCCTGGGCAGCGACGCCTTCTTCCCCTTCGGCGACAACATCGAGCGTGCCCGCCGCAGCGGCGTGACCGCCATTGTTCAGCCCGGCGGCAGCATCCGCGACAGCCAGGTCATCGAGACCTGCGACAAGTACGGCATCACCATGGCCTTCTGCGGCATCCGGCTGTTCCACCACTGATTGGTTCCATACACGAAAAGGAAGCCTGAAACCTTGCACGGCATCGGGCTTCCTTTTCGGGGTTTTTATCGCAGCCTTCCCTGTATGAAAAATTCAGACGTTACATCGTCATAAAGGAGTTTTCCGTATGAAGATTCTCGTTGTCGGCGGCGGTGGGCGTGAACACGCCATCATCCGTGCGCTCAAGCAAAGCCCCGATTGTACCGAGATCTGGTGCGCGCCCGGCAACGGCGGCATCAGCTACGACGCTCACTGCAAGGCCATCCCCGCCACCGACGTGGATGCCATGGTGGCTTTCGCCAAGGAGGAAGCCTTCGACTACGTGGTCGTGGCCCAGGACGATCCTCTGGCCCTGGGTATGGTGGATGCCCTGGCAGCGGTGGGCATTCCCGCTTTCGGCCCCGACAAGGCGGCCGCCCGCATTGAGGCCAGCAAGGTGTTCAGCAAGGACCTGATGAAAAAGTACGGCATCCCCACCGCCGGATACGAGGTCTTTGACGCCCCCGCTAAGGTCATGGGCTACGTCCGCGCCCAGGGCAAGTACCCCGTGGTCATCAAGGCGGACGGTCTGGCTCTGGGCAAGGGCGTTCTGATCTGCCAGGACGAAGCCGAGGCCGAGGCCGCCGTCAAGGAGATCATGCTGGACAAAAAGTTCGGCGCCTCCGGCAGCCGGGTGGTGGTGGAGGAGTTTCTCACCGGGCCCGAGGTGAGCGTGCTGTCCTTCTGCGACGGCAAGACCCTCAAACCCATGGTGTCCAGCATGGACCACAAGCGCGCCCTGGACGGCGACAAGGGCCTCAACACCGGCGGCATGGGCACCGTAGCCCCCAACCCGTACTACACCCCCGACGTGGCAAAAAGATGCATGCAGGAGATATTCCTGCCCACAATTAACGCCATGAACAGCGAGGGCAGAACATTCAAGGGCTGCTTGTACTTCGGACTTATGATAACCAAGGACGGACCTAAGGTAATCGAGTACAACTGCCGCTTCGGCGACCCCGAGACGCAGGTTGTGCTCCCACTCTTAAAGACCGACCTTCTAACGGTCATGCAGGCTGTTACGGCGGGAACGCTTTCGGAGGTAAAAGTCGAGTTTTCGGACGAATCGGCGTGCTGCGTCGTGATGGCGTCAGACGGCTACCCGGTATCGTATAAAAAGGGATTTGAAATAAATATACCCGACGAGCTTGCGGACAACGTGTATGTTGCCGGCGCCGCGGATAAGGACGGCAGACTCGTGACGAGCGGCGGCAGAGTCTTAGGTGTCACCGCCGTTGAAAAGACGCTCAAGGGCGCCATAGATGCGGCATACGACATGGTGTCAAAGATAAGCTTTGAAAACGCATACTACCGTCACGACATAGGCAAGAGGGCGCTTGCGGTCAGCGAAGATAACGGCGTCCCCCGCAGCTGAAATAAGCTTTGCCAGGAAAGGTATTGATGTAAATGGTATATAGAGTTTATGTTGAAAAGAAGAAAGAGCTTGCGCAGGAGGCAAAGACGCTTCTGTCCGACGCTCATGCATTCTTAGGCATTTCTTCCCTCAGCGACGTGAGGGTTATAAACCGCTACGACGCGGAAAACATCTCATCGGAGCTTTTTAACTACGCAAAAAAGACGGTGTTCTCAGAGCCGCAGCTCGACATTGTATGTGACGAGCCGGAGCTTGAGGGAGCATACGTGTTTGCGGTAGAGTATCTGCCCGGACAGTTTGACCAGCGTGCAGACTCCGCCGCACAGTGCATACAGATAATATCGCAGGGCGAAAGGCCTCTCATACGCACCGCAAAGGTGTACGCACTTTACGGCGACCTCAGCGACAGCGACATCGCAGAGATTAAAAAGTACGTCATAAATCCGGTTGAGGCGAGAGAGGCGTCGCTTGATAAGCCGCAGACCCTGCACATCAAGTACGACATCCCCACCGAGGTAAAAACCCTCGACGGCTTTACAAAGCTCGACAGAGAGGGACTTGAGGCGTTTGTAAACGAGTACAGCCTTGCAATGGACGCCGACGACATAGCGTTCTGCCAAGACTACTTCAAGTCGGAGAATCGCGACCCTACTATCACCGAAATAAGAATGATAGACACCTATTGGTCCGACCACTGCCGACACACCACGTTCTTAACGCAGATAGACAGCGTGAGCTTTGAGGATGAGCTTTTGCAGCAGGCGTATGACGAGTATATTTCCGTGAGAAAGGAGCTTGGACGCACAAAGCCCATATGCCTTATGGACATAGCCACCCTTGCGGCAAAGTATCTTAAAAAGCAGGGCAAGCTCGATAAGCTCGACGAGTCGGAGGAGATAAACGCCTGCACCGTAAAGATAGACGTGAACGTGGACGGCGTAAAAGAGCCGTGGCTGCTACTGTTCAAGAACGAGACGCATAACCATCCGACGGAAATAGAGCCGTTCGGAGGCGCTGCCACATGTATAGGCGGAGCTATAAGAGACCCGCTTTCGGGAAGGTCTTACGTGTACGGCGCGATGAGAGTCACCGGAGCCGCCGACCCCTTAAAGCCGATAAGCGAGACCATAAAGGGCAAGCTCCCTCAAAGAAAGATAGTGACAACCGCTGCGGCGGGATACTCTTCGTACGGCAACCAGATAGGACTTGCCACCGGCATAGTTGACGAGATATATCACCCCGGATACGCCGCAAAGAGAATGGAGATAGGCGCTGTAATAGCTGCCACCCCCGCCGAAAACGTAAGGCGCGAGGTGCCCGCTCCGGGAGATGTCGTGATACTCCTTGGCGGAAGTACGGGACGCGACGGCTGCGGCGGAGCAACCGGTTCCTCAAAGTCTCACACCGCAAAGTCGCTTGAGACATGCGGCGCAGAGGTTCAAAAGGGAAATGCCCCCGAGGAGAGAAAGCTTCAAAGGCTGTTCAGAAATAAGCAGGCGTGCCTGATGATCAAGCGCTGCAACGACTTCGGCGCGGGAGGCGTATCGGTGGCAATAGGCGAGCTTGCGGACGGCTTGGAAATAGACCTCAACGCCGTTCCCAAAAAGTATGAGGGACTTGACGGCACGGAGCTTGCAATAAGCGAATCTCAGGAGAGAATGGCTGTTGTTGTGGAGCCGCAGAACGTGTCAAAGTTTTTGGAGCTTGCAAAAACCGAAAACCTTCAGGCGTGCCCTGTAGCTGTGGTCAAGCAGGAGCCGAGACTTAAAATGAACTGGAACGGCAAAACCATAGTTAATATAAGCCGCGAGTTCTTAAATTCAAACGGCGCGCCTAAGCATATAGACATCGCACCCGCTGCCCCCGACGACATATCAAAGACGGTTTCGGGCAGCTTTACGGATAACTACACGGCCTGCGCTCAGGATCTGAACATGTGCTCAAAGAGAGGACTTTCGGAGCGCTTTGACTCTACCATAGGCGCGGGAACTGTTTTGATGCCGTTCGGCGGAAAGAATCAGCTCACCCCCATTCAGGCGATGGTTCAAAAGATATCCGTCGAGAAAAAACACACCGACGACTGCTCGCTCATGTCCTTCGGATATAACCCCTTTATAACCGAAATAAGCCCTTACCACGGCGCATACCTTGCAGTTGTCGAGTCGGTCTGCAAGCTCATAGCTTCCGGCGCAGACTTTAAGGATGTATACCTGACCTTCCAGGAGTACTTTGAGCACCCCAACCGCGACCCCAAGCGCTGGGGAAAGCCTTTGGCCGCGCTTTTGGGCGCATTTAAGGCTCAGCTCGAGCTTGGCATAGGCGCTATAGGCGGAAAGGACTCAATGAGCGGAACGTTTGAGGACCTTGACGTTCCTCCTACGCTTGTGTCGTTTGCCGTGACAACCTCCACCACCGACAGGATAGTGTCTAACGACTTCAAGGGCGCAGGACATAAGGTTGTCATACTTCGCCCCGAGTTTGATGGAAACGGACTTCCCGTCACAAGCTCGCTTGTGGAGCTTATGAACAGGGTCAGCGGACTGCTCAGGGAAAAGAAGGCGGTTTCATGCTATACACCCGGCATGGGCGGAATAGCAGAGGCGGTCATGAAGGCTTGCTTAGGAAACGGCTTGGGCTTTAAGTACGACGACAAGATGACCGTCGAAAAGATATTCGGCTACAGCTACGGCTGCTTCCTGCTTGAGATGGCGGACGGCGAAAACATCGACGCCGAGCTTGTGGGAGCCACAACCGACGACGGACAGATAAGCTATAAGGATGAGACGCTTGCAATCGGCAAGCTGCTGTCGCTGTATGAGGACAAGCTCGAAAGCGTCTACAGCTGCAACATCAAAAACAGCGGCACAAAGTTTGAAAACTTCTCTTACAGCGTCCAAAGCCACAAGACAGCCGCAGTAAAGCGCGCGCGTCCTAAGGTCTTAATACCCGCATTCCCGGGAACAAACTGCGAGTACGACAGCGCAAAAGCCGTTTCGGACGCAGGAGCGGAGCCTGAAATACTTGTCATAAACAACTTAAGCGCAGACGGCATAAGCGCAAGCGTCGACCGCTTTGCAAAGCTTTTGAAGGACGCTCAGATGGTGTTCATCCCCGGCGGATTCTCCGGCGGAGACGAGCCTGACGGAAGCGGCAAGTTCATAACCGCATTCTTCCGCAACGCCGCAATAAAAGAAGGCGTGACGGAGCTGCTTGAGCAAAGAGACGGACTTATGTGCGGCATATGCAACGGATTCCAGGCGCTTATAAAGCTCGGACTCGTTCCCTACGGAAAGATAATCGACACCGACGAAAACTGCCCCACACTCACCTTCAACACCATAGGCAGACACCAGTCGAGAATAGTGAGAACGAGAATAGCGTCAAACAAGTCCCCGTGGCTCAGCTTGATGAACGTGGGCGACATAGTAAGCGTCCCGATTTCTCACGGCGAGGGCAGATTCTTAGCAAGCGATGAGCTGATAGCAAAGCTTGCCCAAAACGGTCAGATAGCCACCCAGTACGTAGACTTTGACGGCAACGCCACCGGCGACATTCACTTCAACCCCAACGACTCTGCATACGCCATAGAGGGCATAACCTCTCCCGACGGCAGAGTGTTCGGAAAGATGGGACACAGCGAAAGAGTCGGCTCCGGCCTTTATAAGAACGTCCCCGGCAACTACAATATCAGAATGTTTGAGGCGGCAGTAAAGTACTTTAAGTGATAATTTTTCGTCCGCAGCAGGGCGCACTTTGCATGCCGCCCGCTGCGGATGAATATAATCTGCATATTTTTCAGCAGGTATGCATGCGCGCATACGCCGCAGTGGGCAAAATCGCCAATAGCTGCGCGCGTTTTTGCGGGTTTTTGTTCAGGCATACGAATTGAGAAGATTTCATGCAAAGCTATTGAATATTTATTCACCGTGTGATATATTTTTCTCGATAAAAGTGTATATTTATAAATCCCGACGGGATATTATAAGCTGTCGGGAGGAAAGGCAGGACAGGCATGAATAAAGAAAACATCAAAAAGATCGTCTTGGCGTATTCAGGCGGACTTGACACATCAATAATCATTCCGTGGCTGAAGGAGAACTACAACAACCCCGAGATAATAGCTGTTTCGGGAAACGTAGGACAGGCGAGCGAGCTTGAAGGACTTGAGGAGAAGGCTCTCAAGACCGGTGCGTCCAAGATATACATCGAGGATCTCACTAAGGAGTTTTTGGAGGACTACGTGTTCCCCTGCGTTCAGGCGGGAGCGCTTTATGAGGACTATATGCTCGGAACGGCGTTTGCACGTCCTCCGATAGCAAAGAGAATAGCGGAGATCGCCATTGCCGAAGGGGCGGACGCCATTTGCCACGGCTGCACCGGAAAGGGCAACGACCAGGTGAGATTTGAGCTTGCCATAAAGGCGTTTGCGCCCGACATGCCGATAATCGCACCCTGGAGAGAGTGGAACATCAGATCCCGCGACGAGGAGATAGACTACGCCGAGGCGCACAACGTTCCCCTCAAAATCAGCCGCGAGACCAACTACTCAAAGGACAAGAACATTTGGCACCTTTCGCACGAGGGACTTGACCTTGAGGACCCCGCAAACGAGCCTCAGTACAACAAGCCGGGATTTCTTGAGATGGGCGTGTCCCCCGAGATGGCTCCCGACAAGCCGACATACGTCAAGATTCACTTTGAGCAGGGAATACCCACCGCAATAGACGGCAAGCAGATGGACTCGGTAGAGCTTGTGTCAACTCTTAATAAGCTCGGCGGCGAAAACGGCATAGGACTTTTGGACATTGTTGAAAACCGCCTTGTCGGCATGAAGTGCCGCGGCGTTTACGAGACCCCCGGCGGAGCTATCCTCTACAAGGCGCACGAGGTTTTGGAGACCATATGCCTTGACAAGGAGACCGCACACTTCAAGGCGCATGTTGCGCAGAAGCTTGCGGAGCTTGTCTACAACGCTCAGTGGTTCACACCTCTCACAGAGGCTATACTCAGCTTTGTAAAGACTACTCAAAAGACCGTCACCGGCGACGTCACCCTAAAGCTTTATAAGGGCAACATGATAAACGCAGGCGTTACATCCCCGTACTCGCTTTACGATTCCGAGATTGCCACATTTGACGAGGACGAGGTATACAACCAGGCCGACTCCGCCGGATTCATAAACCTTTACGGCTTGCCGATAAAGGTGTACGCTAAGATGAAGGAAAAGAACGGCTTAAAGTAATTCACAACATTTTCAGCGAGAAAAAGTCCCTCATTTATAAGGCTTATAAGTGGGGGACACTTGATTTTTATCGGTTAAAGGTGGTTTAGCTATGGAAAAGATGTGGGCAGGAAGAACAAGCGGCGAGACAGACGCCGTAGCGGATGATTTTAACTCATCCATACGCTTTGATTCGAGGATGTACCGCCAGGACATAACAGGAAGCATCGCTCATGCGCAGATGCTCGGCGCATGCGGCATAATAACACCCGAAGAGGCTGACGGGCTTACCGACGGACTTGCGGGAATACTTGACGACCTCGAGAGCGGCAAGCTCAAAATAGACTACGGCTGCGAGGATATACACATGTTTGTCGAGCAGGTATTGACCCAAAGAATAGGCGATCTCGGCAAGAAACTTCACACCGCAAGAAGCCGCAACGACCAGGTTGCACTCGACACGAGAATGTATCTGCGGGACGAAACGGACGAAATAATCAAGCTTTTAAAGGAGCTTGTCGGCGTCGTGACCGACCGCGCCGAGGAGTACAAGAGCTGCGTCATGCCGGGATACACTCACCTTCAAAGAGCACAGCCGATAACCTTCGGGCATCACCTCATGGCGTATTCCATGATGCTTTTGCGCGATATAGACAGACTTACGGACTCAAGAAGAAGGCTGAACGTCTCGCCTATAGGCTCCTGCGCACTTGCCGGAACCACATACATGACAAACCGCGCGTTTGAGGCTGAAAAGCTCGGCTTTGACGGCGTGTGCATGAACAGCATAGACGGCGTGTCGGACAGGGACTTCTGCGCGGAGCTTCTTGGCGATATAGCGATAATCATGATGCACCTTTCGAGATTTTCGGAGGAGATAGTGCTGTGGTCGAGCTGGGAGTTTAAGTTCATAGAGCTTTCGGACAGCTTCACAACCGGCTCTTCAATCATGCCGCAAAAGAAAAACCCCGACATGGCAGAGCTTGTCAGGGGAAAGACGGGACGAGTGTACGGGGACCTTATGTCGCTGCTCACGGTTCTCAAGGGCTTGCCTTTGGCATATAACAAGGATATGCAGGAGGATAAAGAGGGCGTCTTTGATGCGTGCGACACGGTCAAGATGTGCCTTAAAGTGTTTGTCGGCATGGTTAAAACCTTTAAAGCCATACCCGAAAACATGAGAAAAGCCGCACCGACGCACCG
>DDJI01000004.1:0-6258 GCA_002338885.1 Ruminococcus sp. UBA1828
TCATAAGAGTTCCCGCCGATGAGCTTGAGGACTTTTTGGCGTTTGACATGAAGCGCCACAACTGCGAAACCCTCGATGATTTTTACGCTGCAATCGGTTACGGCGGAGTCATACTTTCAAAGATAATCCCGAGGTTAAAGGACGAATATAACAAAAAGTATGTCCAGACCGACTCGGCACAGGAGATGCCTGAGATCTCGTATCAGCAGCCCAAAAAGACCAACTCCGGAATAATCGTAGACGGAATAGACAACTGCGTGGTGAAGCTTTCGCAGTGCTGTTCTCCGCTCCCCGGAGATGACATAATAGGCTTTATCACCCGCGGCCACGGAGTGTCGATACACAAAAAGGACTGTGTGAACTACCTCTCCCAAAAGGATATTTGCCCCGACAGATGGGTTCAGGTAAAATGGGCAGGCAGCGATGACAACTCCTCCGGCGAGCATAGCTTCTACCGCGTTGTACTCGATGTATTCGGATATGACAGGGTTGGCATACTCGTAGATGTCATGTCGGCACTTCAGGAAGCGAGAATCATGACGCATGAGGCGTCGGCAAGAGCGCTTAAAAACGGAAACGTCAGCATACTTCTCACCATAAGTATTTCAGGCACTCAGGAGCTGCAAAGCGTCATTGCAAGGCTTAAAAAGGTTGACGGAGTAATCTCGGTTGTCAGAAGTAATAAGTGAGGTAACCATGTCTTTAAAAATTATTTCCGATATGGGCGACTTCGGCTCCAACGCATACGTTGTTTCAGATGACGAAAGCGCCGTTCTGATAGATGCGCCATGCGACCCGTCGAGACTGCTTGAGGCGCTTGAAGGCAAAAAGCTTGAAGCGATACTTTTGACTCACGGCCATATTGATCACATGTACGCTGCCGGCGAGCTGAAAAAGACCACCGGCTGTGATGTGTACATTTCGCAGGAGGATGCGGGGATGCTTGAAAGCCCGGAGCTTTCACTTGCAAACTACTTTTCAGAGCCGTTTGAGAGATGCAGCGGCGCAAAGCTTGTGCATGACGGCGACAAACTGACTTTTTGCGGTATGGAATTTATGGTCATATCAACGCCCGGTCATACAAAGGGGTCGGTTTGCTACGTCTGCAAAAGCGAAAACGCGATCTTCAGCGGCGATACGCTTTTTGCGGGAAGCATAGGAAGAAACTTCAGCGGCGAAACGTATAAAAAAATAATCCCGTCTATTGAGCGCCTGTACGACTTGGGAGCAAATTACAACGTTTACCCCGGACACGGCGAAAAGACGGATTTAAGGACAGAACTTGCTTACAACCCCTTTTTGGGCGAGTTGTCAGAGCGTATAAAACCTGATTGGAGCCAAAAATGACCTTAATTTTTTCGGGAAACAGCTTTAAATATCAGCTTGAGGCGGTATGCAAGCTCTTTTTGCCTGTCGAGACGTTTGACTTTATGTTTTTAGACGGCAAAAACGACGCGATGATGGATAGACCTGAGGGCGACTACTGCTTTATCTGCCGCATTGAAGGCGTTAAAAACAGCATGCTCAGCGTGTACGTAAAGATGGGCGCAAGAGCAGCTATGGACAAGTGCAAAATACCGATAGATACCCCCAACTATGACGCCGACTGCGAATTTGAGCTGTCTAAGCTGCTGTTTAACTGCCTTGTAAAACTGACCGGAAAGCGCCCCGAGTGGGGAGTTCTGACCGGCGTCAGACCCGTAAAGCTTATAAATAAACTTCGTTCATCAGGCATGAACTATGACGAGATACTAAACAAATTGACTTGCGACTGCTGCGTTACAGAGGAAAAGGTCAAGGTGGGGTATGATACCGCCGTCAACCAGGATAGAATCGTAAGCGCTATGCCCAAAAAATCGTTCAGTTTGTATGTGTCAATTCCGTTCTGCCCTACGCGATGTTCGTATTGCTCGTTTATATCGCAAACCGTCCAAAGCTTTAAAAAGCTCATGCCGGAATATGTGGATAAGCTTTGTGAGGAGATAAAATTCACGGCTGAGCTTGTAAAAGGCTCAGGCTTTACACTTGATACCGTCTACTTCGGCGGTGGAACGCCAACATCCATAGAAGCGGAACAGCTTTGCAGAATCATGCAGACAGTAAACCAAAGCTTTGACTTGTCCGACATTCGGGAGTATACCGTCGAAGCCGGCAGACCCGACACCATAACGCCTGAAAAGCTTGCGGTTATTAAGGAAAACNNCGGTGACAGGGTGAGCATAAATCCCCAGACAATTCACGACAGTGTGCTCGAAGCCATAGGCAGAAAGCACACGTATGCACAGTTTTGCGACAGCTACAAGCTCGCCCGATCCGTTGGATTTAAAGCCGTGAACGTGGACCTCATAGCAGGACTTCCCACCGATACAATCGAAGGCTTTAAGCAGACCATGGAAAGTATTATAGCTTTACAGCCTGAAAATATAACCGTGCATACACTTTCGATCAAGCGCGCCTCAGATCTGATGTCCAAGTATACAAAAGAGGACGGTGAGGCAGCTAAAGAGATGGTAGCGTATGCATCAAAGCGGCTGTACGAGTCCGGATATCAGCCATATTACCTGTACCGGCAAAAGAATCAGCTCGATAATCAGGAGAATATAGGCTGGACAAAGCCGGGATTTGCCGGAATATACAATATAAATATCATGGAGGAGGTACAATCGATTGTTGCTGTCGGTGCAGGTGCCACCTCTAAGATCATTAACGGATGCTTTGAAAGGTTCTTTAATCCGAAGTATCCCCTTGAATACATAAAGCATTTTGATACCGTGCTTGAGCGCAAAAGAGCTGCGGCAAAGCTTCTGAACGATTATAAGGGCGGGGAAGAGTCAAAATGAATAAAAACGATATTGTAAGGCTTGAAATCACCGCACTCACGTCGGAGGGAAACGGCGTAGGAAGATATGAGGGCATGGCTGTGTTCGTGCCGTATACCGCCGTCGGAGATGTTATTGAGTGCAGAATAGTAAAGCTGAAACCAAACTACGCATACGGAAAAATTGAAAGGCTTCTTTTTTCATCAAAGGATAGAATCGAGCCGGATTGCCCGTCATACTTCAGGTGCGGAGGATGCGTTTTCAGGCATATAAGCTACGATGCGGAGCTTAGGGCAAAAGAGGGCTTTGTAAGAGACTCGTTTAGAAGAATAGGCGGTTTCGAGCTTGAGCCGGAGCCGATTATAGGCTGTAAAGATACATACCATTACAGAAACAAAGTTCAACTTCCCGTCGCATCAGACGAAAACGGATGCTTTTACGGTTTTTTCTCTCAGCGCTCGCATAGGGTGATTAGGATACGCAACTGCCTTATTCAGCCGGAGATTTTCACCGACATATCAGACGATATAATAAGTTATCAGAACAGCCGCGGGCTGCCTGCATACGATGAAAGCACCGGCAGGGGACTGCTAAGACACATATACTTGCGCAAAGGCGAGCATAGCGGAGAAATCATGGTTGTGCTTGTCGTATCTAAAAGCACGGATGCGTATAATGAGCTTGCACACATGCTTGCAGATAAATATAAAGCGATAAAGACCGTTTGCCTTAATGTGAACAGCGAACGCACAAACGTCATACTTGGCAGTAAAGATATATGCCTTTACGGAGATGGGAAAATATCTGATAGCATGTGCGGCATGAAGCTTGAAATTTCGCCCCACGCGTTTTATCAGGTGAACACACCTGCTGCCGAGACTGTATACTCGGTTGCAAAGGATTATGCGCACCTGAGCGAAGATGAGACACTGCTCGATTTGTACTGTGGGATAGGAACCGTAGGCTTGTCGATGGCTGATAAGATAAAGAAACTTGTCGGAGTTGAGGTTATTGAACAAGCCATAGTCAACGCCCGTAAAAACGCAGAGTTAAACGGCATGGCGAGTAAAGCTGAGTTTGTCTGCGGAGATGCGGGAGAAATTTCCCGGGCAATCTGCAAGGAAAGCGGAGACAGCGCATCCAAGCCAAGCGTGCATGGGATAAATGATAAAATCGATGTTGTGGTTGTCGACCCGCCGAGGAAGGGCTGCGATAAAACAACTCTTGACGCAATTTTAGATATGTCGCCGGAGCGCGTTGTATATATCTCCTGTAATCATGCCACGGCCGCAAGGGATGCCAAGTATCTTTGCGAGCAAGGCTATTCACTTGTCAGATACCGCCCGTGCGATATGTTTCCTCGAACTGCGCATGTTGAGACGGTTATACTTTTCTCCAAAATCAATACCAAGTAGCATATCGAGGTGTAGTTGAATCCGGACAAGCAGGATTTGACAGCGGCGGAGAGCAGGGTTACCTATGACGAGATTAAGGCGTATGTGCTGGAAAAGCACGGCCTGAAGGTGTCCAGTCTGTATATCTCCCAGGTCAAACGGAAGTGCGGGTTGGATGTGGGGCAGAACTATAATTTGTCGAAGAAAGAAAACGCTAAAGTGCCGCAGTGTCCGCCGGAGAAGGAAGCGGCGATNNGAAGCATTTTCAGATGATCTGATATTGAAACCATGGATGATTTGCCAACCGGCGATCAACTTCGCATCAAATTTCGATATATTTCAAATGCAAGCTAAAAAGACGCCACACCGTCCACTGAAACGTCAGCGAATGATGTGGTGTCTTACTTAGTATTATGTCGATTTTATGAGCTATTCCGGTTTCTGATGCCAATAGATTGAACTGGACTTAAAATCCTCACACATTAGTGTTAGCGCTGAGGTTGTCATCCTCTAATTATTTGGATATAGTACAGAGAAAATTGATACCCTGTTCAACACGTTTCTTGACTTGAAGCAATTTATCAAATTCGTAACGACCGGCTGCTCCATGTGTGCCNNATGGAATAGTTCAAGAATATTATTGATGTCTTCATCGGCAAAATCAATCACACAAGATTCCATTTGCTTGTCACGCATCATGTACATTATTTTTTCTTTTCTTGTTGCATTTCCACGGTCTGTTCGTGCGGACGATGGATTAAAGCGAAAAACAGCATCGTCTGGAGCCTTCATTTCAATAAACTCAGTAAAGATTTCTCTTGCGCTTGTGCAGAAATGTCGAGCAGCGTCTGGATTGTTGGGATTTAATGCAAAAACGGCCCCCTTCCATCTGTTGTCTAAATCAACCGAAACAAGACGTAACTTGTCGCCTATCTCTTGGTCTTCGGTGTTCTCATCAGGATATTCATTGTTTACAATGGCGTTCGCAGTAATGATGCTATTAGCCTGTTCTGATTCAATCAGATTAAGGATTTCATCTTGCTCAGAAGAAACAGGGCAACCTTCCGCATAGAGGGAGCTAACATCTAAATAATGTTGCTGCATAGTTTGAACAGACGTGTAATATGTACTATGCGAAGATGTATTCAATTTTCTTATTTCTCTTGAAATTATCTGTTTGTTTTTTCGCACAGATGAATTGTATTCTCTAACAAAGCGGTTATAGGCATCAACCGCCCTTTTGAGCTGTGAATTATACTTATTCACAGCACGATTGTAATCATTCACATCTTTGCGTATCTTCCGTTCAGCCTGTCGCAGTTTGGATTTTAACTGTGATGTACTAATACGTTTGGCCATTCCTTACCTCCTGAAAGCAAATTTGTGTGATGGGGAGCCAGACGAGGTGCTGGCTCCCCATCAAAGTATCAATTATCCTCAAATCCAAAATTTTGAATTTCCAAAGTACGGCAGTTCTCGGATACCGTTCTTACAGTCGTAGAAGGGATCCCTCCCGGCGCATTAACGCTAACCTCCAATGTCAGCTCCACGTCCGCGCCGTCCACTGCCATCAGATGCTGGATGACCTCGGTAAGATAGTCGTTCACGTTCTTGTTCACACGGGTATTATCCAGCTTGGCAGACATAAAGAACCGTGTATTTTTCGGAGCGGCCGCGTCTGATCCGTCTGTTTGAGCCGATGTGCCGCCCGACTGAGGCCGCCCCAGACCACCCCCAAAACCGCCGATTTCACTTGAACCGCCACTGCTGTTAGGCATACTGCTGCTGTCCGGCGTATCCGGCTTCCGTTCTTCCATAATCTGCTTCATGGCAACCGACGGCTTGACCAACAAGTCCGACTGGTTAATGGAGAACACCGTCTCATTCAGTTTCAGGTCAAGATAGCGTTCGCCAGTATAACCGGCAGCAATGCCAAAGAATTCCGTGGAATGAACGCCCTTCGCAATCGCATCCTCCAAGACAGAATAGCTTGCAAGCCTTGGCAAATAGCAATAAGTGCAAAGATATTCCCACAGTTTCTTGAT
>DDJI01000004.1:6291-7031 GCA_002338885.1 Ruminococcus sp. UBA1828
GTGATGATTTGTTCGCCCTGAATCATCTTCTTCGTAGCTTTGGAAACAATCTCATCGTCGCCGCCGCCCAGATTGCTGATTTCCCACTGTATGGTTTTAATATCTTCGTACTGGTCGATAAACGGCACCAACAGCCAGCAGTAGGTTTCTTTTATCCGGGTCTCCACAGATGAATTGCTTCGATTCAGGCTGCTTTCCGCTTCTCGGAGCTGGCCTCCATCCAGATTCAAATCTTCTTTGTCGGAAAGAATGGATTTCCATGCGATAAACCGCTTCACTTCTGTCTGAAGGTCATGGAGTTTATCTTGGTCGGGCGCGACAAAGGCAAGCATATTTCGATATACACGCGGAGAAGTGCCGCGCATATTCAGGAAGTCCACTACCGTAGACAGAGCTTTGCCGCTGTCTTTCCCATTGGCACGCCGGAAGTTGTCATCCGGCCTGAGTACGACCAGTCTTGCCGCCTGTTCGTCCGGGATGTCATTGGAGGATGTCGGACAAATATGCAGGCCGGAGAACGGATTTTCTCTGCGCAGCTTTCTAAGCCTCGTTTCAATCTCCACCACAACGTCCGCCTCGGAAACCTGCGAAGCGCGGTCTTCCGAAGTTTTTCTGAGAGTAGGCTTCGTGTCATACCAGTAGCGTGTACCATTCTGATTATTATACAAGTACGACAGGGAGCCATGAAGCGTATTCAGCGCATCGTTAAAGTCAGCAATGCTCTCGCCCGGCTGAACGAC
>DDJI01000004.1:7135-8203 GCA_002338885.1 Ruminococcus sp. UBA1828
ACCATACCGGGCAGTAGATTTATCTTTTTGATAGGGGATAGAATCCTTACCATCCACCTCACGGTCAATAATGCTGTTCCAAGTATCCGGCAAGTGGCGTACCAATTCATCCCGTACATTCGGCACATTCAGAGGAATCGACCCCGGCATTATCATGGGACTGGAATCATTCGCCATCCAAAGCTCATGGATGACAGCGGCCATCAGGCGCAAAACGCCACGGGTACGCTGAAAGCGCTCCAGCGTTGCCCAATCCCCATACAGCCGGTCAAAAATCTCGGGATGAATCGGGTAGCAGGATACCATACGATTCCTGTACTCTACTTCCTTAGCCTCCATAGGAAAATCAGAGGCATTCTCCTGATACATGCTGCTGAAAGCGTTGCAGACCATATCTCTGGCATCCGGGTCTTTACAGTCGAGGAACAGTCTGCGGCGTACAACTTCAAAGCCTTCATTTGCTGCAACCGGCTTCCAGATAGATTCCATGCGGCCGAAGGTATGCTCAATGGTTTCCAACGCAGTCTTACCAGCGTCACCGCCAATTTCAATATCCGACTCTGGGATAGACGCAACTACGATGCTGTTATCGCTGGCTCTGGCCGCCTCCGTGATTTCCTGAATGAATGTAATAAAGTTATCATAGGAGCCAGCGGGAAGTCCCTCAACACCATATATTTTCTTGGCATACGCAACCAGCTCATCCATCAGAATAAGACACGGACCGCAGGAGTTGAGCAGGGTCTTTAACGCCTCTGAGCCGGGAGAGACACCACGCCGGTCAGAATCACTCACAATAGCATAGAGGTCAGGCTTTCCGGCAGAAGTAACAAGCTGATAGGCCATCTCGCCCCAAATCGTGTTTACGGTATACTTGGGAAGGTTCGCTGGATTCTTTTTGCGGGTCGGGTCGAGTGCCGTACCAACAAGCACCGCTACATTTGCTTTCGGCAGTGTTTGAAGCCCGGCTCTTTCCAGAATCGGCTTCAAGCTGGGAATACGGTCAACCCGAATCCCTCCGCGCACCATGTGATAGAGCGCCAACATACTGTGGGTCTTACCGCCGCC
>DDJI01000007.1:0-12677 GCA_002338885.1 Ruminococcus sp. UBA1828
CGTGGCCGCCCCGCGTGCCGCGCCTTCCCGCTGCCCCGACTTTTCTGGCGCGCACGAGCGCAGCTTCGGCTCTGCACGTGCGCGCCCGGGTTTTCGGCCCGAACGGCGGCGAAAGGGCGCACAAGCACGCGCTGCGGCGAAGCCCTTGACCCCCGCCCCCCTGCGGGGGCGGGGGACGCGCTGCGCCCGTGGGGACCCGCACAAACCCTCGGCGCCGTACAACCCCCCCACAAAAAATAAGCCCCTGCGGGAAATCCCGCAGAGACCTTATAAGTAATAACCTATGTATCAGCCCTCGTCAGACTTGTCGCCTTTCTCGGACTTGTCGGATTTTTCGGATTTGTCAGCCTTCTCAGACTTCTCGCCTTTGTCCTCGCCGGACTCCTCTTGCGCTTCGCCTTCACCGGCACGCTCGTGTACCTTTACCGTGATCTCGTGCGTCATCAGATCGTCAGCCTTCGTAACCGTGATCGTCAGATGCTCGTAGTCGAAACTGTCGCCAACCTCCGGTATCACTCCGGTCTTTTCTATGATCCATCCGTTTACCGTCGTGACCTCCGTCTCTTCGTCCGGCTCTAAGTTGAAGAACTCAAAGAAATCCTCTATGTTCGCAGAACAACGTACACTGTATAAATCGTCGCTTAAGGGCGTGAAATCGTCAACCTCTTCGTCGCTCTCGTCCCATATGTCGCCGACTATCTCCTCGAGTATGTCCTCCATCGTCACTATTCCCGCCGTCTCGCCGTATTCGTTCACAACAACTACTATGTGGTTGTGCTCCTTCTGCATGTCCTTGAATAACGCATCTAAGTGCGCCGTCTCAGGTACAAACGTCGGCTGGAACATCACGTCGGATAACTTGAACCCCGGCCTTTGATACCTGAGCAAAAAGTCCCTCGCGTAAAGTATGCCCACTATGTTGTCCGTCGTCTCGGAATAAACGGGTATCCTTGAGTATCCCTCGTTCTCTATGACACTCACTATGTCCTGCGCAGGCGCATCCTCCGAAATCAAAACCATCGCCCTGCGCGGCGTCATTACGTCCTCCGCAGTCATTCCGTCAAGCTTGAATACGTTCTTGATGTAGGTTATGTCGCTCTGGTCAAGACTTCCTTCGTCCGCACCGGCATCAAGCATGAGCACTATGTCCTCCTCCGATACCGGATCCTCCTTCTCGTGCGGGTCTATTCCGAATAAACGCAGTATTCCGTTCGTGGATACCGTCAAAAGCCATATTATCGGCTTTAATATCGTCGCAAGTCCGGCTATAATGCCGCATACCGCCTCCGATAACTTCTCCTTGTGCTTCATCGCCACACGCTTGGGTACAAGCTCGCCCAAAACAAGCGTGAAGAACGACAGTATAATCGTGATCAATACTACCGCGGCAGTGTTTATTATCCCCGCCTGCTCCCGGGGAATGTTGAACGCCTCTACTATTGCGTTCGATAAACCTTCCGCAAAATTGTCCGCAGCAAACGCCGCTCCTAAAAATCCCGCAAGCGTGATGCCTATCTGTATGGTCGAAAGAAACCTCGTCGGCTCCTCAATCATCTTCAGCATCGTCTTGGCTTTTTTGTCTCCGTCCTCAGCTCGCGCCTTGACTTTCTTCTCGTTGAGCGATATCACCGCAATCTCTGTCGCGGCAAAAAACGCATTTAAAAGTATAAGTACAACCTGTAAAATAAGTTGCCCCACCATCTCAGACATCTTCTAACCTCCAAAATATTTATGTGTGAATGCGTAATATGTAACTAACACGGTGTTTCCTGACCGCTAATAAAAGCTCGGCTCGCGCGCCCGACATCCGCCTGCGCTGCTCTCGCTCGATGCGCATACCGCCGCACCTGCTCTCGCTCCGATTCTTAAATCAGCTACTGCCGGCTGCTTAAAATCGCACCAATGGCTTGCAGCCCGGCCGCCACATCTTTTACCGTACGCCTTCACTTCGGCTGACATGCCGCATGTGCGGCTCGACCGTTTTCCGGAGGCATCCGACGCCTTCATTAAGGCGCTGCCGCTACTTCGGGGAAGCGGATCCATTAATAAACCAACTCCTTTGACACTTGATAACTTTTATATAGATAACGGGGTCTTTAAACCTTCGCAATCTCGCTTAAATATTTTTGCGCATACTCGTCGTAAAGCTTGTCGTAAAGGGGACTGCCCGACTTTATCTCCCTGAGCGATTCGTGCAGATTCATCCTCTGCTCGTTTCCCTCTAAAACGCACACCGCTATGTTTGAACAGTGGTCAGACGTCCTCTCAAGATTCGTCAGCAGGTCTGACCATATGAATCCCGCCTCAACCGTGCACTCGCCGTTCTTCAAACGCACAATGTGGCTGTCCCTTAGCGCCATGCGTAGCCTGTCTATTACCTGCTCTAAAGGCTCTACCTTTCTCGCGGTAGCCATGTCGTTGTTTACAAACGCCTCAAGCGTGGTGTCGAGTATCTCCTTGAGCGCATTGCAAAGCACGCCTATTTCCTTCTTCGCCTTGTCGGAAAGCTCTATCCTCTTGCCGTGAAGCTCCTCCACCGACTCGAGCACGTTCACGCTGTGATCCGATATCCTCTCGTAGTCGCCTATGGCTTTTAACTGCTTTGAAATCTCCGCGCCGTCCTCGTCGCTCACCTGATAGTGGGAAATCTTCGTCAAAAACGTTCCCACAACGTCCTCGTAACGGTCGGTGTCCGACTCAAGCTTCCTTATCTTTTGAGCCGTCTCCTCACTGTAGCTTCCGCTTGTGAGCAAATCAAGGCTCAGCTCAAATCCCGTGACAGCGTCCTGCGCCATTCTGCAAACGAGCTTGTTGCTCTCGGCAAGCGCTATCGTGGGCGTGGCCAAAAGCCTGTCGTCGAGGTCTATAACCTGCGCGGTGTCCTTGCCGTCCGGTACAATCTTGTAGGCAAGCTTCTCCAAAAGTGAAGAGCAGGGCAGAAGTATCGCCGTGCATATCACGTTGAACGCGGAATGAGCCGTGGCAATTCCCACGTAGGTTGCCGCCTCGTCGAGTATCGCGGGATGCAGTATAGCCTTTACAAGGCAGAATACCGTCAGGCATATGATTGTTCCTATTACGTTAAAGGACAAATGCACTACCGCCGCTCTCTTTGCGTTCTTGTTCGTTCCGAAGCTCGACAAAAGCGCGGTGACGCATGTTCCTATGTTCTGTCCCATGATTATCGGTATCGCAGACGCATAGCTGACCGCACCCGTGGCGGAAAGCGCCTGAAGTATTCCCACCGACGCGGAGCTTGACTGTATGATAGCGGTCAAAATCATTCCCGCAAGCACTCCGAGTATGGGGTTGTTGAACATCAAAAATGCATTCTGGAACGCAGGCACGTTCGCAAGTCCGCTGACGGCAGCCGACATGGTGTCCATTCCGAACATCAGCGTCGTGAAGCCCAAAAGAATCGATCCGACGTCCTTTTTCTTGCTCGACTTCGAGAACATCATAAGCCCCGTTCCGATAAGAGCAAGTATCGGGGTAAACGTCGTCGGCTTTAAAAACGTCATGAACAAATTGTCGCTCGATATTCCGCCAAGGCTGAGTATCCACGCCGTAACCGTGGTGCCTATGTTCGCGCCCATGATTACGCCTATCGACTGTTTCAAGGTCATGATCCTTGAGTTTACAAAGCCGACTACCATTACCGTCGTGGCAGATGAGCTTTGTATCACCGCCGTGACTCCGAGTCCGGTCAGAAAGCCCTTTATCTTGCTGTTTGTCAGCTTGCCTAAAAGGGCTTTAAGGCTGTTTCCGGCACGCCTCTCAAGTCCGTCGCCCATCACGCTCATTCCGAACAAAAACAGACACAGTCCGCCTATGAGCGTCAGCCAGTTAAAGTTTTCGGTACCCAAACCGAAGCTGAATATCTGGTCAGCAGTCATATTCTAATCTCCCTTATTTTCCCGTCCTTTTTTTGAGCTCGTCGCATGCCCTTGAAAGCAAAAACGAAACGACAGCTCCCACTACTATAAACCCTAACCCCGCCAACAACTCTCCCGCAGAGCCGAAATCGCTCCTCGAGGGGAAAATCATCAGCGCTGTAGCACACACTATTCCCAACACGCAGTGGGAAACAATTGCGTACTGCTTTTTATATGCAAACCCTACAGCCCTCGAAAGAAGCAGAACGCATCCCGCCATTCCGAGCGCCATCGGTATAAGCACCGTAAAATCAATTCTTGAAATGCCCGCAAGCATCGGCTCATACAGCCCGAAGAACAAAAGCAGCGTAGAAGAGCTGAGTCCCGGAACTATAAAGCTCAAACCCCAGAGCACTCCGCACAAAACAAAGCCCCAAAAGTCCGCTCCGACCGTGATGTTCCATGTGGAACGAAAAAGCCACAAGAGCACAATCATCGCCGCAAATCCTATGATCATCGCAGCTATGGAACTGCCTTTTCTGCCCTTTTCACCGGCATCGCGCCAAAGCTCCGGAAACGTTCCTATTATAAAGCCTATGAACGCGCAGGTGACAAGGCTTGTGTTTTTCTCAAGCAGCACCGCCGCTATTCCGGACAGCCCGACAAAGCCTGCTCCCACCCCCGCAAAGAAGGTTAAAAGCATCAGCCCGTACTTTTTGAGTCCGGCCTTTACGTGATACACCGTCTCTATCACCGGACGGTACATTCCGAAAGCCACGCATAGCGTTCCTCCGCTTATTCCCGGAAGTATCGCGCCGAAGCCGACTACTATTCCCTGTATGAAGTACAAAATATACAAAAAAACTTTGTTCTTTGACCGTTTGGACTGCCTGTTTTCAACGTCCCCGCCGGACACGTTTGCACCTTTGCTTTCACCCGACACGCCCGCGCCGGTGTCTTTTTCAAACGGTCTTTGGTTGATGTTGTCGCTGCCTGTGACCATGCGCCTTCTCCTTTATACATAAAAACAACCGCCTCGGGTGAAACCCTTTGCGCAAACACCCATCGGGCGGCCATGCATCGCCAAAGCCGCTTTAAGCATCTGAAAAACTCCATATATAACACAAGGGTGCGCCGCGCACCTTTTTCCGATACGCGTCTACACTGCACCCATTATGTCATATTTATGATAGCATAAAAGCGGCTAAGAAACGGTAAAGATTTATCTGCCGGCTTTTCCGCCCGTCAAAGTCTACTTGTTAATCCAGTTATTGAGCTTGACTATGTCCTCTCTCGAGCCGGAGAGGAAGAGTATGTCGTCTGCTCTGAACACATAGTCCGGTCTCACAACCTCTATCACCTTGCCGTTGTTTTCTATGGCGATGATGTTAAGGTTAAACCTTGAGCGCAGATTTACCTCCACGACGGTTTTGTTTATCATCTGCGCCGGAACGTGCATTTTTGTTATGTTTATCTGCTCGCTGAGCTGCACGACGTCGAGCATCCTCGATATCTCAAGCCTGTTCGCAAGGCGTATTGCCATGTCCCGCTCGGGATACACGACCTCCGCGCCGAGCTTTTCAAGTATCACTCCGTGCTCTGCGCTTGTCGCCTTTGCTATCACCTTCGGGATGTTCATGGACACTAAGTTTAAGGTTGTCATAATGGATGTGTCTATGTGCTCGCCTATGCACACCACAGCCACGTCGCAGTTTTGTATTCCGGTGTCCAAAAGCGCCTTCTTTTCAAGGCTTGTCAGCACGTATGCGTTGTCGGTGTAGTCGCGCATGCTGCGAACCTTATCCTCGTCGCCGTCGAGCACCACAAGGTCGCAGCCCGACTTTGCAAGCTCGGAGGCAAGCGCATACCCGAACCGTCCCAGCCCCACTATGCCGTAGGACATCTTCTCAGATTTGCCTTTGTTAAACATATATTTTCTCCTGTTCTTTTGCCCGCGGCTTTTTTGCCGCGGCAAATCATCCTATAGCTATGTTGCCCTCCGGGAATCTCACGCGCTCGCCCCTTGAGAAATACCAAAGCGACGCCACTGTCAGCGGTCCCAGCCTTCCTATGTACATTATAAAGATGGACAAGAGCTTTGAGCCTACGCTAAGACCGGTGGTTATTCCGGTTGAAAGGCCGACGGTTCCGAACGCGCTCGTCACTTCAAAGAGCGCATCCACAAGCCTTATATCGGTGCCCTGCTCCATGACTATCATAAGGTATGTTCCCGTCACGACTACGCTGAGCGCCAGCAGCGTTATGACCGCAGCCTTTTTGAACGCATCCTTGGGGATGGAGTACCGGAACGCCTTTTCCGACTTGTTTGTTGCGGCGGACTTCACGCCCTGAAGCAGCACAAAGAGCGTGCTCGTCTTGATACCGCCTCCGGTCGATCCGGGAGACGCTCCGACAAACATAAGGCATATCAGCACCAAAAGTCCCGCGTTTGAGAACTCGCCGAGCGGGTATGTTGAAAATCCCGCCGTCCTCGCCGACACGCTGTGGAAGAACGCTCCGAGCCATGTCACGTCCTCGGTGAGCTTTATGAGGATGGTTCCGCTCACTATGAGCGCCGCGCTGACCGTTACTTGTTACGGNNCGCCGCGCTGACCGTTATGACCACCTTAGCGTGCATGGAGTACTTTTTAAAGTGGAATTTTTTCGTCCACATCTCGCGGATTACAAGAAAACCTATACCTCCGAAGATGATAAGCCCGCACGTAACAAGGTTCAGCATCACGTTGTCGCGGTAGGGTATGAGGTTTTGCAAATTGCCCAAAATGTCGAAGCCGGAGTTGTTAAACGCAGCCACCGAGTGGAAAAGGCTTATTCCTATGGCCCTGCCCACGGGGTAGTCCTGCACAAACACCGTAAAGCTCAGAGCCGCCCCTATTAACTCTATTATCACGGTGGTGATAAATATGCTTTTTACAAAGTTTACTATGCCTTTTCCGGAGTCGAGGTTTACCGCCTCTTTTATGACGTTTCGGCTCTTTAAGTCCATTCTCTTGCCCATGGCAAGTATTATTCCCGCGCCTATGGTTGTGACGCCCAGTCCTCCGACCTGTATCAGGGCGGCAAGTATGAACTGCCCCAAGGGCGTAAAGGTATCTCCGGCGTCCACGGCTATAAGTCCGGTGACGCATACGGCGCTTGTCGATGTGTAGAGTGCGTCTATGTACTCAAGCTCCACGCCGTCCTTGACGCTGAACGGCATTATCAGCAGCACCGAGCCTAAAAGTATCGTCAGCGCAAAGCCTATGGCGATAATTCTCACGGGCGTCAATCTTTTAAACGCTACGCTCAAAAAATTCATTGAAGTTCTCTTTCCCCGTTCATTCGGTAACCCACGCCAAGCTCGTTTATTATGTAGTTGCCCTCGCCGGGCTTCGCGCCGAGCTTTTTGCGGATGTTAGCCATGTTTACCTGAAGCTTTTTGACGCTGCCCTCGTCGGGATAGCCCCAGATTGCTTTTATTATGGATGTATATGTCATCATTTTGCCTGCGTGTTCCGACAAGAACGCCAAAATGTTATATTCTGTCTGTGTGAGTCTGACCTCCTGCCTGCCTATGAACGCCTGACGCGCGTCGTAGTCTATCACCAAGTCGCCCAGCACAAACTTTCCGCCGGGGAGCTTTCCCGAATCGGAGCTGTGGCGGTTGTTTCGGAGCGCGGTGCGAACCCTTGCCAAAAGCTCCGCCGACCCGAACGGCTTTGTCACGTAGTCGTTTGCGCCCGCATCGAGGGCGTCGACCTTGTCCTTTTCGTCAGACCTTGCCGAAAGGACTATTATAGGCGTGAGGGAGTCCTTTCTCACCTCGTGCAAAAAGCACATGCCGTCCTTGTCGGGAAGCCCCAAGTCCAAAATTATCAGGTCGGGCAGGTGAGAGCTGTAAAGCGACTCCGCCATGGAGCACGTCTGCGCGACTATCACGTGGTAATCGGACGTCTCAAGTATTGTCGAGACGAGGTTTCGTATGTTCGCGTCGTCCTCCACAAGGAGTATTTTATACTTGTTGTTGGTTTTATTGTTGGTAGAGCTGACCATCAAAGTTTTCCTCCATCGGCGATACGGGCAGCGTAAATCTCACAAGCGCGCCGCCCTCTTTGCGATTTTCGGCGCATATGCTGCCGCCGTGAGCCTTTATAATTGTCTGGCAGACGGAAAGACCTATTCCGGCGTTGTGCTTATGCCCGTCCGAGCCTTCGTCCGACACGCTGTAATACCCGCTGAACAGCGTTGCTATCAGCTCAGGCTTAAACCCGCAGCCGTCGTCCTCGATTTCAAACCTCGCCTCGCCGGATGCCACCCTCACCTTTATCGAGAGGTGTTTCATGCCGTATGCATGCTGCTCCGCGTTTTCAAGCAGGTTTACTATGACCTGCTCGATGAGCATGGCATCCATCGGTATTATGGTTATGGCGTCGGGGATATCGACTGCGACCTCCCTTTCGGGGTAACGCTTTTTGAACTTTATGAGCACGGAATCAATAAGCTCTTCAAGAACGGTGGGGGTCTTTATGATTTTGACCTTGCCGGAGTCGATTTTTGTTATGGACAGAAGGTTTTCAACCATCCTCACAAGCCACTCGGAGTCCTCCATTATCCCGCGAAGCATCTGCTCCCGCTTTTTAGGCTCTATGCCGTCGCCGTTTTCTAAAAGCGTGGACGCGGAGCCGTATATAGTCGTCAGGGGAGTTCTCAGGTCATGCGAGACGGCTCGCAGCAGGTTTGCGCGCATTCTCTCCTTTTCGCTTTCCGCCTTTTCGGATTCGTGGTTTTTTATTTTTGTCGTCAGGGTGCAGGTCAAAAACGAAATTACTATCATTATGACCGCGGAAATAAAGCTCCCCGGCACGGCGAAGTCAAAGCTGAAATAGGGCGCGGTGAACGCATAGTTCACCATTGCGACAGACGCCACCACGGACACCATGCCCCATGCGTAGCCGTCCGTCCAGAGCGAAATCAAAAACACGGCGAACACAAATATCGCCGCGCTGTACTCGCGTATCTCAAGCAGGCGTTCCACAACAAGACTCAGCGCCGCGGCCGCGGCGAGTATGCCGACTGTCACGAGCGCGTTTTTGAGTATTCTTTTGCACGAAGGGCGCTTTCCGCCGTTTTTCACATTGCTCATCCCACAATCCGTTATCATAAATTATAGCACGTCTCAAATTAAGATGCGGCAAAGCATCAGTAATGGTATTTTTTCCTCTTTGTTATTAAGAAGATGACGCTCAGCAGCACTGCCATGACCTCGGCGGCAACTATTGAAATCCATATTCCGTTCAGATCCCATATTTCGGGGAGTATCATAACCGCCGCGACCTGGAACACAAGCGTTCTCAAAAACGATATCAGGGCTGAGGTCAGTCCGTCGTTTAAGGCGGTGAAGAAGCCGGAGGAGTATATTGCGAAGCCCATGAACACAAAGGACAGGGCGAATATTCTGAAGCCGCTTATGGTCATGTCCACGAGGTTGTCGTCATATCCGACGAACATTTTTGCCAGCGGCCACGCAAGTATCTGCGCCGCCGCGACCATTGCCGCGCCGAACGCGCCTATTATTATCAGGCTCTTTCTCAGCACGCTTTTAAGCTCGGCATGGTTTTTCGCGCCGTCATGGTAGCCCACAACAGGCGCCGTGCCGATTGAGTAGCCTATGAATGCGGCGGAGAATATCATGCTGACGTACATCATGACGCCGTACGCCGCAACTCCATCCTCGCCCGCATACTCCATAAGTCTTGAGTTATAGAGCATGGCGACTATGCTCATCGAGACGTTGCTCATAAACTCTGACGAGCCGTTTGTCGCGGCCTTCACGATTGCCCTGCCGTCGAAGCGGGTTGAGGTCAGTTTCAAAAGGCTTGAGTTCTTTCTGAAAAAGTACACAAGGGGCGCGACTCCGCCCACAAGCTGGCTCATTGCGGTGGCGATTGCCGCGCCCGCAAGCTTATATTCCTGCGGCAGGAGTATGACCAAAACCGCATCCAAGACCATGTTTGTGACGCCGGAGGATATTGTCACCGCAAGTCCTAAGTGCGGCTTTTCGGCGGTCACGAAGAAGCTTTGAAAGAGCAGCTGGAGCACGTAAAAGGGGAGTGCGCACAAGATAATTGTCGCGTATGTGACGCAATTTTCGAGCAGCTCTCCCTCGGCTTTTAAAAACACTGCGATGGGGCGTATGAAAACTATTCCCGCGACGGCTAAAACCACGCCTGTGCCGAACGCAAAGTACACAAAGAGTGAGAAGTATCGGTTTGCCTTCTCGCGGTCGCCCTCGCCCATGGTTTTGGCGACTATGGCGGTGCCGCCGGTGCCGAACATAAGTCCCACGGTTGCGACTATCATCAAAACGGGCATGATCAGGTTTACGGCGGTGAAGGGTGTTTTACCTGCGAAATTTGACACAAAAAAGCCGTCCACCACGCCGTAAATGGAGGTGAACACCATCATAGCTATCGAAGGAGCGGTGAATTTCAGCAGTCTTGAGTAGTTGAAGTGATCGGAAAGTCTTATCACTTATCCTGCACCGTCCTCTCGAACCTTTCGGTGCAAAAATGTGCAGTCGCTGCGGCAAGCTCTTTAATCTGCCAGCCGGTGGTATTTATTATAACGTCATAGTCGCTGCGGTTTCCCCACTTTGAGTCGGTGAGTATTTGTCTGACGCGTGCGCGGCGGTGGTCGATGCGGTTCATCATTCTCTCTATGCGATTTGGCGAGACGTCCTCAAAGTCGGATGCGCGCCGAACTATTCTCTTTATTTTTTCTTCTCTGTCTGCGCAGACGAATATGCGCATGGGGTCAAGCTCTTTGAGTATCACGTCGGCATTTCTTCCGACGATGATGAAGTTTTGACCCATATCGGCTATTTTTCTTATGACATCTCGCTGTCTTATGAGCAGCTCGACGTTTATTGCCTCCTGGGTATAAAATCTCGAGCCGAGCGAGCGGCAGTAGGCTATCGGGATGTTTTGCCACCCATGGTCGCCGAGAATGCTCTCGACGTAATGTTCATTGAGTCCGCTCTCTTTTGCGACGGCGGTTATGATTTCCCTGTCATAATAATCATATCCGAGTATGTCGCTCAGTCTTTTGCCGAGTTCTCTTCCGCCGCTTCCGAACTCGCGGCTTATGGTTATAATTCTCATAAATCCTCCCTGCAGCGCAATTTGTACGCCCTTTATTAAAAGGCGGGCATCAGGCGCAGCTGACAGCTGTATTATAGTGTACGCATGTTTAAATGTCAACGTTTTGCGGAAAGCAGAAATGTGGGCAAAAAACCGGCGGGCACGGTTGACAGGGCAATTTTGATATGCTATAATATGTTGCTGTCAGACAAAAGGGCGGCATGCAGAAAACGTATGGGCGGCATGCGAAAAGCGTGTAGGCGGCATGCGGAAAGCGTGTAGGCGGCATATGTTAAGTACATGCGCCGTATTTGTGTGGCAAAGCAGGCATCGAGGTGTGGCTCAGTTTGGTAGAGCGCCACGTTCGGGACGTGGAGGCCGTGGGTTCAAGTCCCGTCACCTCGACCAGCGTGACGCTGGACTCAATTTCGCATTGGGTTCAGCGTTATTTTTATGTCTGTTCTCGGACGAGGGGGCTGCGTATGCATATTTTTGCCGCACGGAGATGCATGAAGTACATAAAAAAGGACGCAAAGCTGCATTTTTATTTATCGGACCGGTTGGTAAGTATTTGACTACCGCACTGTTATATGATACAATATAAATACTGATACACATGCAGTTTATTTGCATACAAAAAATGCGGCAGTGCATCTGCCGATGACGAAGCAGGAGGCGGGTAACGGGTATGAGAAGAAATTGTCCGGTTTGCGGCGAAAGATACGAAGGCGACGTATGTCCTAAATGTCACACCCCCGCCGGAAGTCTGAAGGCTCACAAGAGCCGCAGCAAAAAAGCGGCGCTTGATGAGGCGACTGCCGACAAGTTTTTGACTGAGGATCAGCGTGCGGCGAAGGAGCTTTTATTAAAAGAGCGTCAAAAAGACAAGAAGCTGCTCATCATCATTATAGCGGTTGCTGTTTTGGCGGCGGTATTCATTTTTTACCGAAACGGCATATTCGGCGGAAACTACAAGCGTCCGATAAACGACTATTTTGAAGCGATTTGCGAGCGCGATTTTGAAAAATACATCGGCACCATGCCGCAGCGCATGCGTGAGGACTACGTATATGAGCGTGAGAGCTTAGGATACTCCGAGTACGACTACTTAAACGAGCTGTATGCGGACTTGTTTGAGGAGTTTGGGGACTCGATGACGATAGAGCTTGAATTTTCGGGCAGGGAGCGTCCTGACGACGAGTACATTCAAAGCTTTGAGAGCGCATATTTACAGGCATACGGTGAGACGATAAACACCGAAACGGTATACGGAGTAAACGTCACCGCGCATTTTGCCGGCGAGGTCTCGCAGGCGGACATCGAGCTTGAGTGCTTTGTTTTGCGTCTGGCGGGAAAGTGGTATATGGTGGGATGCGACTACAAGTAAATTTTGTGCGGCGCTGCCGCGCAAAATTAACTTGAGCAAAAACGCCACAGGCGGTTTTTACAGTATAGTACGTTCATATAATAAGATATTAACTCAAAAGGCGGGTTTGCGGAGAGTGCAGACTTTATGGTATGCGGCGTGAGCGGCAAAAAATTAACTTGGGCAAAAACGCCACAGGCGTTTTTGCGGAGAGTGCGGACTTTATGGTATGCGGCAAAGCCGTGCAAAATTAACTTGAGTAAAAACCGCCTCCGGCGGTTTTTACAGTATAGTACG
>DDJI01000007.1:12699-13297 GCA_002338885.1 Ruminococcus sp. UBA1828
GGAGAGTGCAGACTTTATGGTATTTGTCGTGGGCGGCAAAAAACACCTTCTGCCCGCCGCACAAATGCCCCACACGCCGAGTGACAACTTAAAAAAGACTTTTGCAGAGGAAATCCAAAAGCATACGGCGAGTTATGCAAAATTAGCTCTTGACAACTTCGCGCGTACATGATATGATTACTGTACCTCTTTGCGGGGTCTTTTTTTAGTGCGCTTTTTTGGAACTTGAAAATTCCGGAAAGTCCGTCGGCTTTGCCGATTGCCCTTTAAAAATCCGCGCTTCACCACGGCCGGCAGTTGCGGCGAAAGCGGGGCGGGTGCGATTTTTAAGCGGCGGTTTCGGCATGGGCGCCCTTGGTGCCTTTGGCGCCATGGCGTTTCATGGTTGCTGCGGCTGCGCATGCCTGACCCCGAATCCGCAGGATTGCGGCGCACTTTCGACCGAGGCGGGCAGTTGCCTGAGGTTTATGGTGTCGGAGGGAGGCAATAAGTCAGCCGCCATGTATAACACTGCGCATATTTTGCAGAAATTCAGGCGGCGCAGGGCAGACAGCGCCTTTACAACCCGATAAAGGTGCAAATTTCGTCAGGAGGTGCC
>DDJI01000007.1:13347-21082 GCA_002338885.1 Ruminococcus sp. UBA1828
AAGCAGAGAAACTACAACACCAAAAAGAACAAGAAGAACGACCCTGACAGACTTGAAATGAACAAGTATTGCAAGTTCTGCAGGAAGCACACTCTTCACAGAGAAACAAAATAAGGGGAGCGACGCTATGAAGAAACCTAACAGAATAGGTAAGTTCTTTAAAGACCTTATCTCTGAGGTCAAGAAGGTCGTCTGGCCCAGCAAGAAGCAGCTTCTCAACAACTCAGCGATTGTTCTTGCGGTCTGCATATTGAGCGGAATTGCGTTATTCATAGTTGATTCCGTATTCGGACTGTTGTTAAACCTTGTTGTAGGGCAGTAAGAGGCGTTTTGAGACTGCGCTTTTAGGTCTGACCGCCTTTAGAGAATCAACCATTGCCTGAAAGGAGAACAATTATGGAAGAAACCGCAGCAGCTAAGTGGTATGTTGTTCACACCTATTCCGGATACGAGAACAAGGTGGCTCAGAATATTGAGAAGGTTGTTGAAAACCGAAAGCTTCACGACATCATTCAAGAGATAAAGATACCCGTCGAGATGACGGAGGAGACCGATTCCAAGGGCAACAAGAAGGAATCGGAGAGCAAGTTGTTCCCGTCTTACGTACTTGTAAAGATGGTCATGAACGACGATTCATGGTACATTGTAAGAAACACCAGAGGAGTCACGGGATTTGTCGGACCCGGATCCAAGCCTGTGCCGCTCACGGACAAGGAAGTTGCGGCGCTCGGAGTGGATTCAAGGAAGGTTGCGACGAGTGTCAGCTTCAAGGTTGGCGACACGGTGACTGTTTTAGGCGGCCCGTTCAACGGTTGGGCAGGCGTTGTCAGGAGTATAAATCTTGACGAGCAGACGGTTGACATATCAATTTCGATGTTTGGAAGAGAGACCGCGGCCACGCTTGCCATAAGCCAGGTAAAGCGTGCAGACGACTGAGAGCAGGGCAAGTCAGCGGGACTTTTTAAAATCAAGGGAACAAAAGACGGATGCTTTTGCACGCGTGTGCAGCAAGTTACACACGGATGCAGCAGGTGGCACATGGATGCAAAAAATCACATCCTACACAAACTAAGTGGGAGAGCATAAATAACGTTTAATGAATATGCTCGCCTAATGGGCGCGTCAAAAGCAGGGCGCGCGCATCACCACATCAGGAGGAATAATTAACATGGCACAGAAAGTTACAGGCATAATCAAGCTTCAGATCCCTGCCGGTAAAGCTACTCCGGCGCCTCCGGTAGGACCGGCACTCGGTCAGCACGGAGTAAACATCATGGCGTTCACAAAGGACTTCAACGAGAGAACCAAAAACGACATGGGACTTATCATTCCGGTAGTAATCACGGTATATGCCGACCGTTCGTTTACATTCATCACAAAGACCCCTCCGGCGGCCGTGCTGATAAAGAAGGCATGCGGCATTGAGTCCGGATCGGGCACGCCCAACAAGACAAAGGTTGCGACCATCACCAAGGATCAGGTACGTGCGATTGCTGAGCAGAAGCTTCCCGACCTCAACGCGGCGAGTGTAGAGGCAGCTATGAGCATGATTGCGGGAACTGCACGTTCCATGGGTGTAACGGTTGTTGACTGATTCGGCGAGCGCTGAACGTTACAGTAGATTTTCTTAAGCTTGTGTGACAGTGGGAGGAACATCCTTTTCCGCTAACCGGCACAAAGCCGGTATCACCACGATATATATCAAAGGAGACTATATATAATGAAACACGGAAAGAAATACGTCGATGCGCTCAAGGCGATCGACAGAACAAAGCTTTACGACACAAACGAGGCGGTAGCGATTTCGAGCGCCAACGCCAAGGCAAAGTTTGACGAGACCATAGAGGTACACATTCGTTTAGGCGTTGACTCGCGTCATGCTGACCAGCAGGTAAGAGGCGCGGTTGTTTTGCCCAACGGCACCGGTAAGACGGTAAGGGCGCTTGTTTTCTGCAAGGAGGACAAGTACGAAGATGCAAAGGCTGCGGGAGCGGACTATGTAGGCGGCATGGAGTACGTTGACAAGATAATGAAGGAGAACTGGCTCGACTTTGACGTTGTAATTGCATCGCCCGACATGATGGGAGTTGTAGGACGTTTAGGTAAGGTATTAGGTCCGAGAGGACTCATGCCCAACCCCAAGGCGGGAACGGTATCGCCCGACGTTGCGAAGGCCGTACAGGAGGCGAAAGCCGGTAAGATTGAGTACCGTCTTGACAAGACGAACATCATTCACTGCCCCATAGGAAAGGCATCGTTCGGACCCGAGAAGCTTCAGGAGAACCTTGAGGCGCTTTTGGACGCGGTTGTAAAGGCAAAGCCGGCTGCTGCAAAGGGACAGTACCTCAAGAGCGTTGTGGTTTCGTCGACGATGGGCATAGGAGTAAAGGTTAATACGGCGAAATACGGAGTTTGATAGGTTTTCACGGCTTTGTCGGGTCATAGGTGCTGTCAGTTTTGACCACCTTTACTTCGGTTAAAGCTACTTTGTCGGGAAACGATATATGATGCGTTTTTAGGGAGCTGCGGGAATCGCAGCTCCTTAATTTTTTGACGCTTTAACGTCTTTGAAAAACCTGCGGAGCGATTGGGCAAAGTATGGAGTTTGATAATATCCCCCAAACCTACGGGATACAAACTGCTTATCGTATCTGACCACTTGTAACTCAGACGTAAACGTTAGTATGTGCGGATATAGGGCTTGAAAGGCTTTGAAAAAAGCACAAAGCCCTTGGTTTTATGACGCATTGACCACGTTAACGTCTTTGAAAGAACCTGCGGAGCGATTGGGCGAAATATGTGGTCTCAGCGACGGGGCGGAGAAAAACTCATATTCTTTTACCGCCGAGTTTATCCCCATACCATGTGAAACCACGCATCATGCCCTCGGCAAGGTCTTTGACTTCAAGCGGCGCATGCATGCGCTTGCGGACAAACGAAAAAATTTAAATTCAGGTGTTGACAATCTCCGATTTATGTGATATAAATAATATGCTTCGTTTCTTAAGACAGCAGGTGGCTGCCGTTTATGGCATGTCCGTAAGTCCTGCCGAGGAAAAAAGGCTATAGTTAAACACTATCTGCTGATTTTATCCTTGCTGCTCTTGAGTGCGGCAGGGTTTTTTATTTATATGATTCGAGGCATTGCTACTAACGTACAAAGAGGTGAACAAAATGCCCAACGAAAAGGTTTTAAGCGAAAAGAAAGCCAAGGTTGAACAGATAGCAGAGCTTCTTAAATCATCTGTTGCCGGTGTGCTCGTTGACTACAGCGGAATAACCGTTGAGGACGACACAAAGCTCCGCAAGGAGTTGAGAGAGGCGGGAGTTAAGTACTTTGTAGAAAAGAACACTTTGCTCAGGCTCGCCATGAACCAGACAGGTCACGATGCTCTTACAAACGTGCTCAGCGGAACGACTGCAATTGCAGTTTCGGACGACGAGACCGCCGCTGCAAGAATACTCGGTGCGTATGCTGAAAACCACGAAAACTTCAAGCTCAAGGCCGGATACATCGGCTCTGAGATCTACGACGAGGCAGGCGTAATGGCTATCTCCAAGATACCTTCCAAGAACGACCTTCTTGCACAGCTCGTCGGCTCCTTACAGGGACCCATTCAGAAGCTCGCCGCCACACTGGTTGCGGTTGCGGAGTCCAAAGAGGGAGAAGCTGCCTGATAATTGCGCTGCGTGAGTGCTGCGCGGATCAAACCATGAAACATGGAAAATAATTTTACAAAGGAGAATACTTAAAATGGCTTCAGAGAAGATTTTAAAGTTTGTTGAAGATATCAAGGGTCTTTCTGTTCTCGAGCTCAAGGAGCTTGTTGACGCGATCCAGGAGGAATTCGGAGTTACCGCTGCTATAGCTGCTGCTCCCGCTGCAGGTGCAGGCGCTGCCGCTGCTGCTGAGAAGACTGAGTTTGACGTTGTCCTCGCTTCCTTCGGCGACAGTAAGATGGGCGTTATCAAGGCTGTAAAGGACATCTTGGGTCTTGGACTCAAGGAGGCTAAGGAGTTCGTCGAGGCTGCTCCTAAGACTGTCAAGGAAGGCGCTTCTAAGGCTGAGGCTGACGAGATCAAGGCTAAGCTCGAAGAGGCCGGCGCTACTGTTGAGATAAAGTAATCCGTTTACTTTGTTTTTATGAAGGCGGTGTTCCGCCTGTGATTCGCGCGCTTTTGGCGCGGACGCTGTGCCGTCATGCATGCTTGTGATGCGTGAGCGGGCAGCAGAATCATTACTTTCATTACCATTGCCTTATTCTTATTCTTGTTGTTGTTATCTCTTTTTGTGCTTATTTTTCTCGCAAAAAGAGGAGAAAGACGCCCACGCGAATCCTGCCCGGGCGTCTTTTCTTTGCAAAAAAATTCGCATTGCGTTTTGCGCTGTGCGCATTGCGCTGTGCGCATTGCGCTGTGCGCAATGCGCATTGGATATGCATGCGAACATATAAAAACACCCGCCGGAACTTGTTTTCGTTTCGGCGGGCAATTTTTTTGTTTAAATCATGGTGCGCATAGAATATGCAGCGCATAGAATATGCGTGCGCCGCATAACAGGGTTGCTGCTCGGGCTTACGGTCTGTACAAACCTTCAGGCGCTAAATGCACTATCCCGCACATTCGGAATTTGCAGCGCCGCATAACAGGAAAACCGTTCAAACTTACGGCCTATACAAACCTTCAGGCGCTAAATGCACTATCCCGCACATTCCTGGGCCGACATGTGCGCCGATAATAGGCGAGAGCATCATGCAGCTTATGCCGGCGGAGGGGTTGAACTCCCTTATCTGCTCGCACAGGTACTCCGCGCGATCCGGAGCGTCCGCATGCGCCACAAACACCTTTCCCCCTGCTCATGGGTAGAATGAGCCTTGTACAGCTCCAAAAGCTCGTTCATTGCGCCCTTTGCGCCCTTTTTCTTCTCGAACGCCGAAAGCGTGCCGTCGGTGTTTATTTTAAGTATGGGCTTGATGTTGAGCGCAGTGCCGACAACGGCGGTTGCGGGGGATATTCTGCCGCCCCGCTTTAAATGCATGAGATCCTCCACCATAAACCAGTGGTATATTCTCAGCCTGTTTTCCTCCAGCCACGCGGCGTTTTCCTCTATACTCATGCCCGCCTCGCGGTTTTTCACCGCAAGCTCTATCAGCATGCCCATTCCCACGGTTGCGCCGAGCGAATCGACGCTCACAAGCTTTGCGCCGGTGTCCTTGTACTTTTCGTTTAAGTCGTTTGCCGCAAGGAGCGACGAGCTGTACGTGCTCGACAGGCCGCTCGAAAGGGAAAGGTACAAAACCGACATTCCCTTTGACATGTAGGGCTTAAAGCTCTCTTCATACTGATACGGGGAAATCTGAGTGGTGTGTGTCAGCACTCCCGTGCGCTGGCCGTCATAAAACGCCTTTAAAACCTCCGGCGGCTCTATGCAGTCGCAGATTCTCTGCTCGTCGCCCAAGCTGTAGCTCATCGGCAGGAACATAACGCCCTTTTCCTTTGCGTAATCCGCGGGTATATCTGCCGAAATGCCCGAAAATATTATGTATTCCTGGCTCATGGTTGTCCTCTGTCCTCATTTATTTTTTGCGCAAAAATGCGTTCCTGCCGCAGCTTTTGCCGCAGTCGAAAACGCACCGTGCATATATTTATTTTACGCCTTGAAAAAGCGTCCTTTAAAGCTGCGGCGGATAAACTCCGCTTTCATGCAAAGCCTTGAGCTTGTTTTCAACGTCCTCCTTGTCGGCTTTGTATGTTATGCCGAACCACTTGTCGTGAGACGGGGTTGCAAGCACCGTCATCTCGCCCGACGCGAGCAGGTCGTTAACCATTACCGGCAGCAGGCACTCTGCCTTTATCTCGTCCGGCTTTAAGCCCTTCAAAAAGTCCTCAAAGTAGCGCTGCATCCTGCCCAAAACGTCCTGATGGAAGCCCCAGAAGTTCATCGAAACCTCCGACTCGGGGTCAATCTCGCCGTTTTCGCCTACAATCACGCCGTCCTTGGGAACTATGCCGCCCGTCTCATCGACCTTGACGAGCTTGCCGTCCTTGACGGAGCATATGCCCCTTGTGACTGCGCCGTTGTCGCTCACGGTGTTTTTGAGTATGTATGTGACCATTGCGGCGTCCGATGCGCCCTTCAGGCGTGTCAGGAAGTCGTGCATCAAGACAAAGCACTCCTTGCCGTAATAGTCGTCTGCGTTGACGGTTGCAAACGGCTCGGTCAAATACTCCTTGGCGCACAGAACAGCGTGCACCGTGCCGAAGGGCTTTACCCTCTCGGGCGGGAGCACATAAAAGTCGGGCAGGGAAGAATAGTCCTGTGTGGCGTACTCAAGCTCCACTCTGTCCTTAAACTTCTCGCCGACAGTGTTTTTGACCGTATCGACCATTTCGTCCTTTAATACAAAGACCACCTTGTTAAATCCTGCCTCTATGGCGTCATGAATGGAGTACTCCATCAATATCTCGCCCTGCGGTCCTACGTGGGATATCTGCTTATCCCCGCCGAAGCGCGAGCCGAGTCCGGCAGCCAATACCAAAAGCGTAGTTTTCATAAAAACATCTCCCTTTAAATCAGGTTTATATCAATACAATAATAATTTATCTTCTTTAATATGTCAATCACACGGAAAGCTTTGCGCTAAAATTTGCGCCCGAGTATCCGCATACTGAATACTCTGCGTATATTTACTTCTTTATATTCTCGTCCGTAATATCCGTGCCGCTGTTTCGGGAAGTATTTTTTCCCCGACGTATGCGAAAGATCAGCTTTTTTTGCACGAAATAGTTAAAGACGAACATCACAGCCTCGGCGATGGGCTTTGATATCCATGTGGGTATGTGAAGCAGCCGCACGAGTATTTCAAGTATGACAAAGGTCTTTATCACAAAGCTGAACGCCGCAAGTCCGTAGTACCCGCCCATCTGCGCAAGCGCGCCCTTTGTCGAGCGAAAGACCCACAGGCGGTTTATGTGAAAGTTTAGCTGAGAGCTGCACAAAAAAGCCGCGACCGCCGCGATTTCCATGGCTGCCGGAACACCCGAGAGCGCATATTCAAGGGCGAGCAGCACCGCATAATCGACTATGAAGGCGATAACGGAGGATATGAAGTAACGCACCGGCTTTTCGCCGAGCAGCATTTTTGCGATGCTCACGGGCGATTCGCGGTTTTTAAGCGCCGCCGCGAGCTTTTTAGCTATGCCGATTTCGCCGTTTTCGACGTTTTCGACGTTTTCGCTGTCGTTTCCGCCGTTCGGGCCGTTCATGACGTCCGGATTATTCCTGCCTTGCGGGTTGTTTTCGCGTCTCATGTGATTCCTCCTTTTTTATATGGTCAGGCGTCTGTGCCTGCAACGCCTATTATGTCACATTCGCGGGGAAAATACAAGCGTGAAATCTACATCTTAGCTAAATATCGAGGGTAATTTAGAAGAATTTTTTCCTTGACATTGCGGGTGGATCGTTGTAAAATATACGAGTAAGTTAAGTAGTTAATTAAATATGAAAGGATAGTGTAAGTATGCTCAAGACATTGGCTAAGAGCGTCCGCGAATACAAAAAACCCGCGCTCATTACGCCGATATTCGTAATCTTTGAAGTGGTTTTGGACTGCATTATTCCCTTTATCATTGCAGACCTTGTAAACACCATACAAGCAGGCGACGCCGAGATGGGATACATACTCCGCTCAGGCGTGCTTCTTGCCGTGATGGCGCTTTTGTCGCTGCTGTTCGG
>DDJI01000001.1:0-1859 GCA_002338885.1 Ruminococcus sp. UBA1828
CCGCCGCCGTAGCCTATAACCTTATTCAAATCTCTGAATCTTAAGATATTAAATTCAGCGTCTTCAAATATCCAGTCATATGCTTCTTCGGCGTGAACGTTATTTGTAAGCCAGTCTCCGTACCATGTGTAGGATGCTCCCCATCCCTCAAATGTCTGATACCTTGTATCAAGATCCACTGTAATTCCGGGGTCGCCCTTTATTGTCCATCTGACAATGATTGAGTAGACCGTGTTGCCGTTTCCGTCAACACCGAAATTCATGACGTTATCAAGCCTTAAATAGCTTCCGTCATCAGCGTGTTTAGTTGATGTATAGGTATCTATAAAATCCTCTGCCGAGAATACAGCCACCTTCTTATCCCCGTCGGTCTTTGTGGTGTACCTTGAAAACGTAGCAAACGAGTAGTTATCGCCGCCGCTTACAGGGTAACTTTGCAGAAGTAAAGACAGGTTTGCGCTTCCGGTGTATGTAATTTCAATGGTTGCGCCGTCATTTTGTATTGCCTCAAGAAAGTTGCTCGCCTTTTCAGGCTCGGCATACTGCAGGAAGAACGACGGATACCATCCGTCGAGCACCTGCTCGCCTTCAAACAGCGTATACTTAGCAGGTGTATCCGCAAAAGACACGACGCTCAGCGTCGTAAGCAGCATCAAAGCGGCAAGTACTACTGACACGGCTTTAATTACCTTCTTCATTCCCTTAACATTCTCCTTCCAAAGTAAATATAATAATTTTATTATACATGGACGGATGGGTATAAACAATTCGACTTTTTCACTAAATTTATTGCCCTAATTTATGCAAAACCCCCATTGCACATTTGCAATAGGGGCAACAGCGCTAATTATACAGCCGGTCAGCTCTTATATCCGTTCGGATTGTTCTTCTGCCAGTTCCATGAGTCGCGGCACATTTCATCTATGCCGTACTTAGCCTTCCAGTGAAGTTCCTTTTCAGCAAGGGACGGGTCAGAATAAGACTCATCTATGTCTCCCGCTCTTCTCGGGCATATCACATACGGTATTTCCTTTCCGCACGCTTTTTCATACGCCTTAACGACATCCAATACCGAGTAACCTATTCCCGTACCGAGGTTGTAAATGAGAACCCCGCCGTTCGCTCCGTCTATCTTTTCAAGGGCCTTTACATGTCCCGCAGCAAGGTCGCATACATGGATATAGTCCCTTACACCGGTTCCGTCGTGAGTCTTATAATCGTTGCCGAATACATTCAAGTGGTCAAGCCTTCCTACGGCCACCTGCGCTATGTACGGCACAAGGTTGTTCGGTATTCCCTGCGGATCCTCGCCTATCATTCCGGAGCTGTGCGCACCTATGGGGTTGAAGTACCTGAGCAGAACCACATTCCATGAGTTGTCCGCGGTGTGAACATCGGTTAAAATCTGCTCTATCATGCTCTTTGTCCAGCCGTACGGATTCGTGCACACGCCTTTAGGGCATGTCTCGGAAATCGGGACCGATTCCGGCGTGCCGTAAACAGTTGCGGATGAGCTGAAGATTATATTTTTCACATTGTGAGCCTTCATAGCCTCAAGAAGAGTTATTGTTCCGCCGAGGTTGTTCTTATAATACTCTATCGGCTTTGCAACAGACTCTCCCACGGCCTTAAGACCCGCAAAATGAATAAGCGCAGTTATGTCCGGGTTCTCGTCAAATATTTTGTTCATGGCATCCCTGTCAAGCATATCGGCTTTATAGAACTTGACGCTCTTTCCGGAGAGCTTTTCAACTCTCTTTATAGCCTCTTCGCAGGAATTTGACAGGTTGTCAAACACCACTACATCATAGCCTTTCTCTAAAAGCTCAAGCACCGTATGAGAGCCGATATAACCTGCT
>DDJI01000001.1:1911-9254 GCA_002338885.1 Ruminococcus sp. UBA1828
TGAGTTATCACAAAAGTAGTTACGCTCTCCGGTTCGAGAACATATTCAAACTCATTACTATCATACTGCACATTCCCGATTCTTTCAAGACTTTTGTTTGCACTTGTCGTGTACGCCTCGATATATTTAAGCTCATCAGAGCCGCCTATTTCAAATCGCTGACCGTAGCTTGTCTGGCTCTCGTTGACGGCGACAATCACAGTTTTTCCGTCTCCTTTGTACGCTGAAACGCTCACTCCGTCAGCATGCGTTTCCGTCGCTCCTATGCGGATATATCCCGGGCGGACAAACTTAGAAAACTGCGCCATGCAGTATCCGCGCTTGCTTATGGTGCCGTCTTCCTTCATCGGACCGTAAAATCGCCTTATGTACCACCACACATACGCCTGCATATTTCCTTCTGTCATCGCATCAGAAATATTAGCCGCGACCTCAAGCGCGTTCGGCCAAACATCCGCATCCGTAGAGCTGTCCGGAACATAGACCTCTGTCATCCACAGCTCCTTTCCCTCGCCCTTTTCCTCGAACAAAGGATACGCCATGTCCCACTTTTGAGTTCCGTAAAAATGCGTTGCAAATATATCTACCTTTGAAAGCGCTTCTTCAGAGTTGAGAATCTCGTCATAGAAGTCCTTTCTATACTGAAAAGACTCGGGAGTCATTATCCTGCAATCTATCATATCGGAGTAATTGATGATAAAGTCCATTATCTCCTCTGTGGACCACCATGTCCAGCCATCGGCATAGTCAGGCTCGTTTTGAATTGATATGGCGTAAAGCTCAACTCCGTTGTCCCGCATGTACGTGACAAAATCGTTTAAATGCTCTGCGTACTCCGCATACTTGTCATGCCTTAGGCGCTGAGCGTTTTCGTTGCCGTTATGGTTGAATTTTTCGCAAAGCTCGGCGGGCGGATTCCAAGGAGACGCAAACACCAAAAGTCCTTCATCGACAGCGGCCTTCGCGGTTTCAAGCTCTTTTGACCAGTTTTCTCTGTCAGGGTCAACGTGTATTCTGAGTATCGAAAAGCCGAGCTGATCCTCGCCGTTTTTAAACGCCGTTTCCCTTTGTTCTTCCGTAAGATCCGCAATCCACGTCGGATAGTTGATTCCTCCGAATCCTCTTATCAGCTGATGCTCCTCTGACGGATCCACGGTAACCGTCGCAGAAGCAGCCGTACCGCTCAGGTCCGGAACAAAAAGCTCATCATTCATCCCGCCGCAGCTGACAAGCGGCAAAAGCATGGCAGCCGCCAAAACAACGCACAATATCTTTTTCATCCAATCACGCCTCTCATTTTTAATTACATTGTATAACTTAATCGGCAGCTTTGCAATACAACCAGCAAAATAAATGCACCCATCGCTCAGCGACAGGTGCATGCAAAGTTATTCAACCGTTACCTTAGCGTCCGACTGCGAAAGTATCGTGCCGTCAGCGTCTACAACAGTCATAATATACACTCCCGGTTCGGTAGGAGCCTTCATGCTCGTTGCGTCTCCGGCAGCTCTTGACTGCGTGGGATCATCTTCATCAAACGCAGACAGTCCCGAAGGCGCAAGCCAAATCACAAGGCTTGCATCGTTTGCGGGGTTGGAGAACGGAACATCCTCGCCCGGGCCGACAGTCATGTCGTACTCAAGAAGCGTATTAGCTATCATAACCTCCGTGGTTATGTTATATGTCTGAGTTTCTCCGTCTGCATCGGAAGTTGCAACTATCTCCCACTCTCCGGCATCGGAAATGATGAAGCCGTCAGCAGCCTGAGTTCCGTTTACGGTTACGGTGTAGCCGTCCTTGATCTCAAGCTCAAGAGGAGACATCTTGCTTACGGTATAAGTTCTGCCGTCGGATACGTTTACTGCGGAGGTGTTCTCACCTGCGTAAACAGTAAACTCGCTTTCACCTGACACTGTGCCGTCAGCATATACAATGTAGAGCTTATACTCGCCCGGCTCGTCGGGAATCTGAATGGTCTTTTCATTTCCCGCGGCGGTGGTCATGGTAGAGCACTCCTCAAACTCGGTAGTTCCCGCGGGGGCAAGCCATACGGTATCGTCAGCCTCTAAAAGTCCTCTTCTGTTTAAAAGCTCGCCGCAGGCAATTGAAACGTTTGCCGCCAGCTCGTAGTAATCATCAGGCATAACGTCCTTTGAAACCATGTCTACATACTCATCCTCAAGTCCTGAATAGAGCACAACATCGTATCCCTCAACAGGCCAGATGTAATCTTCGTTTACATACTGCTCAAGCGTGCAGTTAGGAGCCGTTGTCTCGGAACGGTCTGTATTTGAGAAGCCGTTTGTAACTATGCAGTCGTGCTTTCTCATCCAGTCGTTAAGCTCATACACGTTTCTTATTACATTAGTTACAACGTTGTGGTCAAAGAGTATATACGCACTTCCCTCATCGGGGTGGAAACCGTTGACCATTCTTGAACCGTCGGCAACGGTAGGCTCGCGGAAGCAGTTGATGTAGTTGTAGCTCATCTCGGTGACGTCCGTCCAGTCCTCATTGCCCTGCTGACCGAGCGTGTAAATTCCGCCGGCATCCTGAAGAACGGAGCATATCTCCTCAACTCTGTTGTAGTTTACATGGTTATATCTTGAGGTGGTTGTGGGCTGTCCGGGAAGCTGAGAGCCTTCCGTGCCGTCAAAGTTGCACCAGCCCCATCCTATGCTCATTCCGCTGTAGGAGCACTTATAAATGAAGTTGTGCTCAACAGTCAGATTATAAGTAAAGAAGGTTGTAATGGGCGAGTTTCCGGGGAAGAAGTAGCAGTTTTCAAGAAGATAATTGTTCTTAATGGTTATGTTCTTAGGCACTGCCTCTGTTCCGTAAGGGAACTTTTCCTTGTCGGGTCCTGCGCTTGTCTCGCTTACCCTTTGCTCCTCGGTGTCGTTTTCATATATGTGCTGGAGGTGACCTACGGTTATTCCGCCGCCGCCTGTATAAGCAATGAAGTTGCCTATTATGTCGCAATCGTAAACGTCGTTTTCAAGGTGTATTCCCAAATATCCTGTAGACTCAAATCCGCCGTTTATGAAATCAACGTCATGCGCGGTTGAAACATGTACCGCTGCCGGCGCAACATCGAAAGCTCTGTAAAGATCGTTGTGCCAGTATACATCAGAATACTTAGTATAAATTGTGCAGTTCTGAGTGGTTGCATTTCCGTGCGAGCCATCAAGCTCATACAGATTCCAGTCGGAATATGCAAAGGTAAGTCCGTCAAATATGATGTACTGAGCATACGTCTCCAAAGGCTCTGAGCCGCTTACCTCTACAAGCTTTTCAAGCTCCGGTATGATAACCTGCGCTTCGTTTATGTCCTCGCCTTCTCTGGGGATGTAGTAAAGCATGCTTCCCGCCTGGTCAAAGTAGAACTGACCCTCGCTGTCAAGCCACTCAAACACGTTTATTACATCATTTGATGCGGTGGGGTTGTAGTTTGTATTCCATCCCAGATTCTGCGCAATAGCGGCATAAGGCATCTGGAAGTTTACCTGCGTATCGCCGTCCTCGGTAACCTCAAGGTCCTGAGCGCAAACAGTAGCCTTAACCCATGTGGAGCCTGATTCAAGCTCGATATTTTGAGGGTTTCTTGTGTCTGCGGGGAGACCGAACGACTCATCAAATATGTTTCCCGTCCTTATAGTCGTGCCGCTGCTCGATATCCACGCCCAGTCAGCCTGTCCTGCAACTATAGAATAGAAACCTACGGCTTTAAGAGGGGTCGCGGTTCTTCTTGTCATCTCCGCGCGGATGCCGTCTACGTATATGGCTCTGAGCTTATCGTCTCTTTCCAAAGGAGCTTTGTATGCCACAAGACCGTCCTCGAGCCAGTCCACATCGTCGGCCACAACCCACTCTGCATCGAGGATTTTTCCGCCGCTGATAATCGGCTTTGCGCCCTCCGCTGCACGGTAGATTATGTTGCATTTCGTCGTTCCGGAGTCGTCCTCATTAAAAACAAGAGTCTCATCAAGCTCATAGAAGCCGTCTGCTATCTCAACAATGATGTCGCCCTTATTCTTTTTAAGGCCTCTTACATACTCCTTTGCGCCTTCAATAGTGCCAAACGGATTTTCCTTACTTCCGTCCGCCGTCTCGTCGTTGCCGTCGGGAGACACATACACAGTATATGCTATCTCGTGCGGCTCGTCGGACGCAGCGTCATCACCGCAGCCGGCAAATGACGTCAGCACCATGGCAAAGGTACACATCATAACGACAAGTGCCAATGCTCTTTTAAATTTCATCATACTAAATACCACTTTCTTTAAACATGTGTTTAACACAAAACCTAAAACTGCGAACCTGCACATGCGAAAACAAGTCCGAGCTTTCACATTAAATCCTCACTATTATAACATGACTATCAAGATTCATCAATAGCAATGTTAAAATCTTTTATAGTATTTCTAATGTCTACATCCGTAGTCCGCTCAAAAAAGCGCGGCATCCAAAAGGCTGCTGCGCTTAAAAAAATCATATCGGGTATCACGCCGTAGCGGGAGTGACAGCCTTTTTCATCTTGGTTGTCTTTCTCTGAGCCATGACAAGGCTGTAATACACACCTTTTTTGCGCATAAGCTCGTCATGCGTTCCCATCTCGGCAAGCCTTCCCTTATCCAAGACTATGAGCTGATCAGCGTTTGAAAGCGTTGAAAGCCTGTGAGCGATTGCAATGGTAGTTCTGCCCTTGCAAAGCTCGTTTAAGCCCTCCTGTATCTGCTTTTCCGTCTCGGTATCCAAAGATGCCGTAGCCTCGTCAAGTATTATAATTTTGGGGTTATGAAGTATCGCTCTTGCAATTGCGATGCGCTGCCTCTCTCCTCCGGAAAGAGTATAGCCCTTGTTGCCCACTCTTGTGTTGTAGCCGTCCGGCAGTTTGGTTATAAACTCGTGAGCATGAGCTATCTTTGCCGCCTGAACTATCTCTTCAAACGTAGCATCCGGCTTTGCATATGAGATGTTGTCAAGCACGCTTCCCTCAAACAAATACGTCTCCTGTAAAACAACGCCGACCTGAGACCTCAAGCTCTGCTGAGATATCTTTCTTATATCCACACCGTCTATCTTTACAGCTCCCTGTGTCACGTCGTACAAGCGCAATATCAGATTTATCATTGTCGATTTTCCGACGCCGGAATGTCCGACAATGCCTACCATCTTTCCTTTTTCTATCTTGCAGCTTATATCCTTGAGAACGGGGTTGTACACCTTGTATCCGAAGTACACGTGGTCAAACTCTATGTCTCCCTTGATGTCAAGGTCAACGCAGTCTGTTGTGTCGCGGACGTCCGTCTGCTCCTCAAGTATCTCAAATACCTTTGACGCACTTATGGATGCATCGGCAAACGTTCTCGGAAGCTGCATAAGCCATCTGAGCGGCGTGTAAAGCATCGTGACATAAGAAGTAAACTGTGTAAGCTCACCTAAGGTCATAGATCCCCAGCCCGGGACAAAATCAAGAACCATCTTTGCTCCGAAGAAAAGAATAAGGTAGTTTCCGAAGGTCAGCAAAAAGTCTGTGACAGGCCAGATGAGGTTCCAAACCACTTCCGCCTTTGATGCGGCCTTGGCCCATTTTCCCGAAGCTGTTTTGTACTTTTCTATCTCGTCTTTTTCCGTTCCGCAAGACTTGACCACTTTAATGCCGTTTAAGGCGTCGTGCAAAAGCCTTGAGTGGAAGTTAGAACATCGCCATGAACGGGAGTAGTGCATGTGAATGACGTTGTACAGCCTCTTGACTATTATCAGCACGAACGGTATCGGGAGTATGGCTAAAATAGCGAGCTTCCAATTCATTATGCATATTATAACCATAACGATGATAAGTGAAAGTATTCTGACTATCGCCTGCTTGCCGTTATCGGTTATAAAGCTTTGGAGCTTGTTGGCATCGTTTGAAACACGTGAAATGAGTTCTCCGGCTGTTTTCTTGGATATAGACGTCATTGACAGATCAAGCGTCTTGTTAAACACATCCTGCCTTAAATCCTGACCCAGATTGAGCGCTACAAAATAGCTGCACTTCATGTTCAGATAATCGAACAGCACGCTCACTATTACCGTGCCCAAAAGCGCCAGGCAAAGAAGCCCAAAGCCTTCCCAGTTGATGCTTGTCGATGCAGCCGCCGTTTCAGCCGGCCTGACGTAATCATCTATTAAAAGTCTGTTTATGTAGGGCGAAACCACTCCTATCAGCTCGCCCAGAACCGTGCATATTATCGCAACGGCAAAGACCTTTTTATACGGCCCCACGCGCTTTATAAGCTTAGAAAAAACTTTCAGCTTTGAAGTGCAGTAAGGGCACTGCGTATATCCGTCGAGCGGGAGGTGGCACTTTGGGCATTTCGGTTCGTCGATGTCGCTCTTTTCAACCAAAACTCCGGTAGTAAGATAGTGATTTATTATTTTGCAAAGCTCGGCAAACGCTATAAAATTGTCCTGCGTGAAGGCGCATATGCACATTTGCGTGACATCATTCTTTCTGCCGACCATCATCGAGCATCCGACAAGCTGTTCGCAGGCATATTCGTCATAGTCATCAAAGTTATATGTTTTTTCGAGCTTATCATTTACATACACAAGTATTTTTTTGTCCCTTGTGACGCACAGATCTCCTTTAACCTTTTTTGCGTTTCCGTACAGATTAAACGGCAATGCAAACAGAAAATCGTCAAGGCTTGTCCCGCTTGGCGCTTCAAGAAGCAAATTCATATATGAAAGGACTCCTTTCTTGATTACTGAAAAGATATATAATCAGATATATATCTCAAGCACGGCAAGGCTCTTCTTGTCGAGCTTAGCTATGTCTGAGCAGAAATACTTGTTTCCGTCCACATCGGCAGCGTAAAGATATTTGTCGGTGAGCATTCTGAAATTTGAGTACCAGTCTCTTATGCAAATAGTCTTTCTTCCCGCTGTTGTGTCGATGTCTACAAAGATAAATCCTCTTGAATTGTCCTTTATAGAATGTACCTTTGTTATTTCAGGCATGTAATACTTGTACTCAAGATAGTCGTTTACAAGCTTGTACTGCTCTGCGGACATCTGCGACATGTCCTTTATAACGCCTATCTCCTTAAACTCTCTGTCCTCATCATCGTAAGCTACGCTTATATACGTTGTCTTAGCGTAAAAGGGAAGAAGTCTTGTGAGCCTTACGTTAAAATATTCCTTGCCGTAATACTTTAAAGATATAAAGCCCGCATCATCCCTGTAAAACTCAAGCTTTGAGCAGTCGAGTATATTCAAACGGTCTATTTCAAATATTTCTTCCTCAAGCTCCTTTTCACGCTCGCTTTTTTGGGACTGAACAGGAGCAGGTTTTT
>DDJI01000001.1:9274-10011 GCA_002338885.1 Ruminococcus sp. UBA1828
ATGATGTATTCACGGTATTATCCATAATCATGTAAACCTCTTTTCACAAAACAGCAAGTTACTCCTCGATGAACTTCAACGCTTCCGACTGAAGTCTGTAAAGCTCAAAGTACTTGCCCTTCTGCCTGATAAGCTGATCATGAGTTCCAAGCTCCTTCAGCTCTCCGTTTTCTATAACGCAAAGCATGTCGGCATCTCTCAAGGTCGAAAGCCTGTGGGCAATAGATATGATGGTTCTGCCCTCTTTTAAAGCGTCGATCGCGACCTGAATTTTTCTTTCCGTTCTCGTGTCCATTGATGCCGTAGCCTCGTCGAGGATGAGTATGTCGGGGCTTTGTATAATCGCCCTTGCTATAGATATTCTCTGCTTTTCTCCTCCGGAAAGCGATACCNNCGGAACCGATTCTTGTGTTGTATCCGTCCGGAAGCTTTGTAATAAACTCATGTGCGTTAGCTGACTTTGCAGCCTCTATAACCTCTTCGATAGTGGCGTCAGGCCTTGCGTATCTTATGTTGTCCGCGATTGTGCCTATGAACAGATAGGTTTCCTGCGACACAATGCCTATGCAGCGCCTGAGGTCCTCTGTCGCTATCTGCTTTATAGGCACTCCGTCTATCGTTATCTCTCCGCCGGTCACGTCGTAAAGCCTTGCCATCAGATTTATTATAGTGGATTTGCCTGCTCCGGTCTTTCCGACTATTCCGAACATCTGACCCGACTTTACTTTATAGACGCA
>DDJI01000068.1 GCA_002338885.1 Ruminococcus sp. UBA1828
TGTGCCACAGATTGAGTATTATTGATAAAATAAAAAGTAAGCGCGGGTGAAGGGATTATGAGAAACACTGCTGCATGGTGCGGGCTTGGCGTACTCGCAGGTCTGCTTGCGGGCTTTTACCTCGGAGTGAAAAATCCCGCGGCGGCAGTGGCTTTTGCCCTTGCATGCATAGCGGCAGCAGTTCCTGCGGCAGTGCTTGTCAAGAGGAAAAAATCCGTGCCGGCAGGAGCCGTATGCATAGCCTTGGTATTCGCTTTTGCAGCTTGCTGCTACAGCGTGTCATTCACTGCGCTTAAAATAGGTAAGATAAAGAACATGTCCGGCTCATACGTCAGCTTCAGCGGCCACGTTCTCGATGTAACCGACGGCGACTCGCAAAGGGTTACCCTCTACGGCAAGGTGTCAAACTCAGAGCGCTCTGTCACGACAAAGATACAAACATACATAAACGATGCCGGCGTCGGAGTGGGAGACAAGGTCGTCTTAGAGGCAAAGCTTTCGGACATGTCATACGACGACATAAGCTACAACTACCCCAAAGGGATATATGCAGAGCTTTCGGGAGTAAAGATAGTCGAGACTTCTGACCCGAGCGGCGTGTTTTCGGCGTACAGCGTCATAAAGAACTTCAGCGACAGCATATGCACAAAGATAAGAACGTCTACGGGAGTAAAGGCGGGAGAGCTTTTGAGCGCAATGCTGTGCGGCGAAGAGCCTGTGCTGTCTGATGACCTGCGGAGCGACATGAACAGGGCGGGAATAGGTCACGTGATGTCCGTGTCCGGTCTTCACGTCTGCGTCATATCTGCCTTTGTATACTCTGCCCTCAAAAAGATCGGAGCAAGAAAATACATAACACTGGTGCTGTCTGAGATAATCATGGCAGCATTTATTGTTTTCTCCGGCATGAGCATCTCATCAATAAGGGCGTTCATAATGATGAGCATATTCTTGTTCTCGGGAATTGCAAAGCGAGAATACTCGCCGTGCGCAGCTCTTGCAATAAGCGTAATGCTCATAACCCTCTTTAATCCGTATGCCGCTGCCGATCCGTCCCTGCTGCTTTCAATAACCGGAGTGTTCGGAGTGAGCGCCGCTGCCGACGTCGTAATCTTTGCCCTTAACATACAAAACAGCCTTCTTAAAGCTCTGGTGTCCTCGGTGTCGGCATCCCTTTGCACGCTGCCCGTTTCTGTGTTTTTCTTTGATGAGATATCCGTGATCTCACCCATAGCAAACCTCGTCTTTGTGCCGATATGTTCCTCTGCCCTTTGTCTTTGCATGCTGTTTGCCATGACCGGCGGAGCAGCATTTGCAGTCATACTTGTTAAGGGAGCAGAGCTGCTTGCCGACCTGACGATATACTCCTGCGGTGTTTTATCCAAACTGAAGTTTACATACGTTCCGATAAAGTATTCGTTCATACCATACGTTTTGCTTGCAATGTCTGCCGCAATCGCGTTTATGTACATCTTCGGCAAAAGAAACGTCAAGAGAACGGTGATGTACTCCGCAGGGGCATACTTTCTGACGATAATTTTAATCTTCACGGCAAGCATATTAAAGAGAAACGAGCTTTTGATGCATGTGAGCACATACAACGGAGAGTTTATGTGCGTAATAAGCACAGGCAGCAGCTGCATAGTAATAGATTCCGACTGCAGCTTTTCGGACGACGCCCAAAGGGAAGTAAACCGCCTGGGGCTGAACAAGATCTCTGCAGCGGTCATACTTTCAAACGGAGTTTCGGGATTTACATCGTACACAGGCAAGGACGTTGCGCCGGAAGTGATGGTGTTTAAAGATTCCCGATTAGCTGATCCCGCATCAAAAGACATTGATATTACGGAGCTTGAGTACGGCGGAACGGTGAGCGCATTCGGAGCAGTGGTGACCGTATACTCCGATGAGCTGATAGGCATAAGTGTGTCGGGCAGCGACAAGGAGATATTTGTGGGAAAGGTTGTGCCCACCGAAAGCACAATTGACGCAACCGACACAAGCTATCTGAGCATAACCGCCCTTGACAACCTGACCGTCATAAACGACAACGGCGACAGAACCATACTTGACGGACAGGTGGACAGAACGTGGGTTGTTGGGGAGACCGATGCAAATTAACTGTCATAAAACTTCGTTTGCAGGATTAGATAAAATCTCCGCCTGCGGGGATATGAACTTTCATAATAAATATTTATATTTTCGACACCATTCGACACACATTGCGGTGCGGGGGCATGTATCATAAGTACAATAAAGAAAATAAGTAAGGCAGGCAGATGAGAGCATGAACTTTGAAGACAAACGAACGCTTGTAGTTATCTCGGACAGAGATGAAAGCTTTAAAGAAATACTTGCATTAAGGCTTGAACAGGATAAGGCCATGCGCTGCATGTCGGTTGGGATAAGACCGGAGGAAATACTTCATGCGGTGCGTGAGTATAGGCCGAAAGTACTTATACTGCCGTTCTATTTGGAGAACGAAACAGCAACCCTGACAATACAAAGCATCATGTCATCTGACAACAGCACAACACCCTATGCGGCAATAGCGGTGACAGATTCATGCTACAACGAATACACAAACGAAGAGGTCACAAAGGCAGGAGCAGCAGGATACATAATAAAAACATACTCCCTGCAAACGCTTGCAGAGAGGATAAAACAAATAGCCATATGTCAGGAAGACATTCTTGTGATACAGACACACATGCTTAAAACGCTGTCCGACATGTTCATAAGGCTTGGGATACCTGAAAACATAAAGGGCTGCAAGTATCTCAAGCAGGCAATAGTTATGAGTGCAAGAGACAGCACCCTTACAAGAAAGATGACAAGCAAGCTGTATCCCGCGATAGCGAGAATAAATAAGACAACTCCCCAAAACGCAGAACGAGCCATGCGCCATGCAGTGAGCACAGCATGGGACAGAGGAGAGCTTGAGGCATTAGAGGAGCTGTTCGGATACACGGTACACTGTGAAAGAGGCAAGCCCACCAATTCCGAATTCATAGCCATGATGGCAAAGACTCTGTGCGAGGAGTATGCGAGGGTGAAGGCTGACAAAAATCAAACCCGCCACAATGCATAGTCGGGCTTACACATATATACAGCACACGAATAAAACACATATACAACAAATCCGGACATGGAAAAATCCACGTCCGGATTTTGCTTTTTAAAAACCACAAGTGCCGCTTGCATCGTGCCAATGCGGTTATGCTATCACGCAGCATGGCTTAAAATTGCATTACAGCATTACTCACAGCAGCAGCGGAAACACCGGTCTAACTTTTCGCGAACCTCCTGAGGATCCTTATCCAAGGCAAAACTCAATTCTCCACACAGCATGTCCTGCGCTATCTTCAAAAACTTCTGATCAACTGCGGGAAGATTCTTTTTTATCTGGCTTAGCTTATGCTGCTTCTTGGTCACATACTTGACTATGCTTATAAGGTTTTCGCACTTATATGTACGCACAAGGTCCTTGTAATACTGCGCCGCCTGCTTGGCGTCACGAGGCACATCAAGCGTAAAGCCTACATTTTCAAGGTCATCTATCAACAGGTGCGCCTTTTCCTTTGTGATGGCGTTGCGCATCGGTATATGAGAATCCGTGGGCGTGTATATCTTTCCACTGTGATAAACAGGAAGAAGCGTATAGTACTCCTTCGTGGCGTCCAGTCCCGATATGTCGGGGTGCCCTATACTTTCTACCTTGCAAACACCTTCACTTCCGTAAACAACATATTCATCAACACAAAACACTTAGTTCACCCTGCCTTTTCTTACACAAAACCGAGCAACCGCTTTGCACGATTTTATACAATAAGTCGCGCGGTAATATGCTCACAATAAAATACTTTGTTCAAATAATCACACTATTATTATATCAAATGTTTCGTGAAAATGTAAGGGCAGAGATTCAATTTTTCAGAAAAATCTGTGTTTTAAACAATCTGCGCTCTATACAGTTTGTATAATTTGACGGTTAAAATGCGTTTCCATTTCAATGTTGCAAACGCGCCCCGCTGTTGATATAATAAAAGTCAAAGGAAGTGAGCTAAATGTCAACATGGGACAACGAATACTGCCGGCTTTTGCATGAAATTTTGCGCTCCGGCACGCAAGTGGAAAACCGCACGGGCATAAATACTATCAAACTCCCCTCGTGGCACTTCTGCCTTGATTTGTCACAGGAGTTCCCTATCTTAACGACGAAGCAGGTCTTTATACGACAGGCTGTTCTTGAGATGCTGTGGATATACCAGGCGCAGTCAAACGACGTGAGGTGGCTTCGGGAGAGAAACGTGCACATTTGGGACGAGTGGGAGATAGACGAAAACGGATACTGGAACGCCACGCAGATGCTCCCCGACGGGGCGGGCGGCTTTAAAAAGACCGACGTCCACAAGTTTTTCGGCAAAGAATGGGCGCACACAATAGGCACGGCATACGGATACATCGTGAACAAATTCAAGCTCACCGAGCAGCTGATAGACAAGCTCAAAAACAACCGCACCGACAGAAGGATGATAATGTCGCTGTGGCAGAACGACTACCTTGAAACCGCTGTTTTGCCGTCATGCGTGTGGAGCAGCGAGTGGGATGTCACCGACGGGCGGCTGAATGCATGGGTGCATCAGCGCAGCTGCGATGTGCCGCTGGGACTCCCCTTCAACGTCACGCAGTACTCCGTGCTTTTGTACATGCTTGCTCAGGTGACGGGACTTAAACCGGGAAGGCTTGACTGGTCTATAAAGGATGCACATGTATACGTCAATCAGATTGAAGGCGTGAAGGAGCAGCTTAGGAGGTTTGACGAGCGCGGCGGACTTGCTGCGCCAAAGCTATGGCTCAACCCCGAAGTGACCGATTTCTTTAAATTTGACAGCTCGGCGGAGTGCGCAGACGTAAAGCTCATAGGATATGAGCACATGGGAAAAATCTCCTTCCCCATTGCGCAGTAAACGGATGCATTTTCACACATACAGGAGGCATATATGATAAAAATCATTGCGGCAGTGGGCAAAAACCGCGAGTTGGGAAAAGACAATGCGCTCATGTGGGAGCTGCCGGGGGACATGAAGTTTTTCAGGACGAAAACGTCCGGACATGCGGTGATAATGGGCAGGCTGACGTACGAATCAATAGGCAGGCCTCTTCCCAAGCGAAAAAACATAGTTATCACGCGCAGCCGCGACCTCAGCATAGACGGCGTGACAATTGTGCACTCACTTGAAGAAGCACTTTGCGAGTGCGGCGGAGAGGATGCGTTTGTAATCGGAGGGGTAAACATCTATGCTCAGGCGATAAAGTATGCAGACGAAATAATCCTCACCGAAATAGACATGGCATACCCCGAGGCGGACGTTTTCTTCCCCGAATTTGACAAGAGCCTTTACACCAAAGAGACAGTCGGCTCGGGATGCGACGGCGGCGTCAGCTACAGGCACGTTGTTTAGAAAAAGATAAAGTGACGCTCAAAGCATTTTCAATCGAATACCCGCAGGTTGTGCCGAATAAAACCCGACAGGGCAGGCATAATACCCTTAAAAACTTTAAGGGCGGGTGTTTGTGTGAAAATGCTTTTTTATGATGCAAAGCCGTATGAAAAAGAGGCTTTTGACGCAGTGATATCCAAGATGACGGGCGATAGACCGGAAATAGATTATCTGGCTTCCGATATAAATCTTCACACCGTTAAGCTTGCGCGCGGGTACGACTGCGTATGCCTGTTTGTCGCGTCGGACGCGGGAAAGGAAATAATCAAGGCGCTTGCCGACTGCAATGTCAAACTTATTTTAATGCGCTGTGCAGGGGTGAACAACATAGACATCGAAACGGCAAAGAAGTGCAAAATATCGGTAATGCGGGTGCCGGCATACTCCCCGCCCGCAATAGCAGAGCATGCAATTGCGCTTGCCTTTGCGGTGAACAGGAAGATACACAAAGCATACATCAGGGTCAGGGAGAACAATTTCAGCCTTTCGGGGCTTACCGGCGTAAACTTTTTCGGCAAGACCGCGGGGATCATAGGAACCGGAAAAATCGGCAGCGCAATGGCCAAGATATGCCGTGGGATCGGCATGAATGTTGTCGGATACGACATGAGGCCAAACCCCGAGCTGGACTTTGTAAGGTATCTTGAGCTTGACGAGCTTTTGAAGGTGTGCGACCTGATATCCCTGCACTGCCCGCTCACTGAACAAACGTACCACATGATAAACCGCTCATCAATAAGCAAGATGAAGTCGGGAGTTATACTTGTAAACACGTCGCGCGGCGCGCTGATAAGCACGGAGGAGCTGATAGGCGGAATACGCGCCCACAAGCTCGGCGGCGTAGGGCTGGACGTGTATGAGGAGGAGCAGCCATACGTATTTGAAAACAGAGAGGACGACATACTTCAAAGCTCCGTGACCGCAAGGCTTTTGTCATTTCCAAACGTCATAGTCACGTCGCATCAGGGATTTTTAACTTCCGAGGCGCTTGAGGCGATAAGCAAAACCACCGTCGAAAACGCTATAGACTTCTTTGCGGGCAAGCCCAAAAAAGAAAACACGCTGTGCTGACCCCGCACGGCGTGATTTTTTGTTTGCATCGGCGTGATTCAACCCCCCAGACAAGCGTTCCCGCATAAAAAATATAAAATGCACAAAAATCGGGCACAGCCCCGCACGACGCTATGGTGCCGATTTCGCAAAAAACAACCCCACAGACCTTTTAGGGCTGTGGGATTGATTTTTGTTATGTATATGCGGTGTCAATCGAGGGTTTCGGCAAATTCATCAATTATAGCGTTTAGCTCCTCTATGTAATATTCAAACGCCTCTCTGTTGTTTTCTCTGAGCTGCGCCCATGTCGAGGGTTCTCTTCCTCCTCTTACAATACTTCTGCTTAACGTGTCGTAAACAGATGAAAGACTGCTTGATACGTTATTGGCGGTACCGATGAGGAAGTGCTCGTCCGCAATCTCCTGACATTCCTTTGACATCTCGATCATATCGTCGTTCCAAAGGTAAGTATTTCTCAGCTGCTGTTCATCTATCGAAATAACAACGGGGTCTATCGCCTTGAAACGAAGGCAGGATGCCAACAGCGCTGCGCCCTCCGGATTGGGAGCATTCATGATAAGCACGAGCGATCCGTCAAGTCCGTAGAAGGATGAAGGCATGTAGTAAATTCCGTCGCCGTTTTCATCTCTCGGCAAAGGCGCAAACATAACCTCTCCGCTTTCCATGTCGCCCCAAAGCGCGCTTATCTCATCGACAGGTCCGGTGAAGAAGCTCTCGCCTATGACATAGAACAGGCATAGTCCTTCCTTCATGCCCGCTCCGAAATCGCCTCTTAATTCCCATCCGCCGCGGCTGTAGCTGCAGTCGTTTTTGATGAGGTTGTAAAGGTAGTCCTGACCTCTCTCGATACATGGGTCAAACAGGTTTGAATAATATCTTCCGTTTTCATCGTTCATGAGCAAACTGCGTCCGGTGGATTCGATAAACAACGATTCGTAAGCGTATCCGTCAAGTGCGAAGCGGTTGTCATCGGGGCTTGAAAACTCCATGCACATGTCATAGAACTTTGCCCATGTCCACTCGTCGTTGTAGTAAAGGTCGGCAGGCTCGTCAAATCCCCAGTCGCTGATAACTCTGCGGTTATAAACAACGACGTTTGACGGCTTTGTCTTTATGCATATCTGATAGTGGTGGCCGTTGATGGCGAATTTATCGGCAAGCGGCTTCATCTGCGCCCACAGCGGGTCATCAAGGTCTATCCATTCATCGACAGACTGTATTGTACCCTTGACCGCGCCCATCGGGAACGACCATCCGCCGGTCATGGTGTCCGGAGGAGTTGATGCAAGGATAAGTGCGGAAAGATCATCGGAATATGTAAAATATGTGGATTCGATGTACTCGATTTTTCCGTTGTATTTTTCCTGGAAAGTAAAGTAGCCGGTGTTGACTATTTCGTCCTCGTCATAGTTCTGAAAAGGATCTCCCCAGCCGAAATATTGAACAACGCTGTTTGCTCCGGCAGCTGTTTCGACGTCAGGGAGCCTGATTCCGGCAGCCGCAAGAATTGCCTCGGAATCCTGCTCAGGCAGCGTGATGGTGATCGGCTTGCGTTTTGCGTTCTTGCCGCATCCCGTTATTGTGAATATGAGAATTCCCACTATCAAAAGTGATAATATTCTTTTCATTTTTCTCTTCCTTATACCTAATGGTTACCTTCATTTAATGTTCGTCGCGGCATATTCAGAAGCTTGGGGGCGNNAAGCTTTTATCCCTGCAATTTTGCAGGTTGCTCTTTTTGCTCTCTGACTATGCATCAGCAGTAAATAGTGCGGTGTATACAAATCGTTATAAATACATCACTTGATTTTCAGCTCACCACATGCAGTATCGCCCCCAATGTGTTGTCTGTTTAACGCCTTCAAAGGATTGTCAGGTGTTTGGCGCCTTCAGTGCAAATTTCCGTTCGGCAGTTTTATCGCCGCCTGTTACGATACAGCCGATAAGTCTGTCGTTATCAATTATAGCACACAATGTTCTAAAATACGAGCACAAAGTGAAATAAATTTTGTCATTTCAAAATTCACAGGCTTATAGTCAACAGATCGCCCGCGTCTTATCTTCTTTGCGGCCGCAAAAAGAGCAGATCATTTTATATCACGTCTCACAATCCCTCAGGCGCAGCTGAACCGAAGCAGCATGGTATCTCGGAATAAAAGCAAAAAACGAGCGCTCTTACAGCACGCCGGGGGCTGCAAAAACACTCGTCCGCTCTTATTTGGTACCGATGTTCATAACGACA
>DDJI01000110.1 GCA_002338885.1 Ruminococcus sp. UBA1828
TTTTTTGCCGCATCAGTTGAATTTAAAATATAGATGTGGTATAGTTTTTAAGCCGCTTATGTTCGGTTGATGAAAAGACGGGCAAAACCGCACCGAAGCGTAGCGAGTTTTATAGTAAAGGCAGGTGCCGAAATATAATGTACGCAGTAATTGAGACAGGCGGAAAGCAGTATCAGGTTAAGGAAGGAGACATCCTCTTTATCGAGAAGCTCGGCGTTGAAGCTGACGACAACGTGACATTTGACAAGGTTGTCGCTTACTCTGACGGTGAAAAGACCTCGGTCGGAACTCCTTATGTAGACGGCGTTGCTGTTGAAGCAAAGGTTCTTAAGAACGGTAAGGCTAAGAAGATAACTGTTTTCACTTACAAGGCTAAGAAGGGCTCTTCTCACAAGAAGCAGGGTCACAGACAGCCCTATACACAGGTTAGAATCGAAGCAATAAAGGCATAATGAATGATCCGCGCAGATTTTAAAATGAGCAGGTCGGGAAGCTGTGTCGGCTTTTCGGTCAAGGGTCATTCGGGGTATTCCGATTCGGGAAGCGACATTGTGTGCGCAAGCGTTTCCTCGGCGGTAATGCTCGCAGTCAATACCGCAGCAGACTACTTTTCCGTAGACCTCGGATTAGATGTGTCCGACGGCAACATATGCTGCAAAGTTAAGGAAGCATCCGAAACCTCGGACAAGCTTATGGCAAGTCTGAGAGCGCACCTTGAGGAGGTTTCAAAGGAGTTTCCGGACTACTTAAAAGTAAATATTTCGGAGGTGTGATAAATGTTAAGAATTAGCATGCAGTTCTTCGCTCATAAGAAGGGTGTCAGCTCGACTAAGAACGGTCGTGATTCCGAGTCTAAAAGACTTGGCGCCAAGAGAGCGGACGGTCAGTTTGTTTTAGCAGGAAATATTCTTTACCGCCAGAGAGGAACTCACATTCATCCCGGCATGAATGTAGGAATAGGTTCTGACGACACGCTGTATTCAAAGATCGACGGCGTAGTCAGATTTGAGAGAATGGGACGCGACAGAAAGAAAGTCAGCGTTTATCCCGCTGAGTAATCAAACAATCCATAAACGCCAAGCATAAGCTTGGCGTTTTAAATTGAAAGGGCAGGAGGTGGACGTATGTTTGTAGATGAAGTAAAGATAACCGTTTCGGCAGGAGACGGCGGCGNNGGGTATGGACCCGACGGCGGAGACGGCGGAAAGGGCGGAGATGTGGTGTTCGTGGTTGATGACAACATGAATACGCTCGTTGATTTCCGCTTTAAGCGAAAGTATTGCGCGGAAAACGGCACAAACGGAGGTCCTAAGAACAGCTTTGGCAAGAGCGCAGAAGACCTTGTCATAAAGGTTCCGAGGGGCACTATAGTCACTGATGCAGCCACGGGCAGGCTGATAGCGGATATGTCCACCGATGAACCCGTAATCATCGCAAAGGGCGGACGCGGCGGACGCGGAAACGCGCATTTTGCCACTCCGACAAGACAGATACCGAGGTTTGCAAAGCCGGGCTTCAAGGGTCAGAAACTCGACTTGAAACTTGAGCTGAAGCTGCTGGCGGATGTGGGACTTGTCGGATTTCCTAACGTGGGCAAGTCAACTCTTATTTCCGTTGTGTCGGCGGCAAAGCCCAAGATAGCTAACTACCACTTCACGACGCTGACACCCGTTTTGGGCGTCGTAAAGACAGCTCACGGCGATTCGTTTGTTATGGCGGATATCCCCGGACTTATCGAGGGTGCAAGCGACGGCATAGGATTAGGCCATGAATTTTTAAAGCACGTTGAGCGCTGCAGATTGATAATCCACGTTGTGGACGTTTCGGGCAGCGAGTGCAGAGACCCAATAGATGATTTTAACATCATAAACGCAGAGCTTGAAAAGTTCAGCGAGGACTTGGCAAAAGCTCCGCAGATAGTTGCGGCAAATAAATGCGACATGGCAACCCCCGAGCAAATATCAAGGTTCAAGGAGTATATAACCTCTAAGGGATATATGTTCTTTGAAATTTCCGCCGCAACGACGATGGGAACAGCAGAGCTTATGAACGCTGCGGCTCAGGAGCTTAAAAAACTTCCGCCGCTCAAGGTGTTTGAGCCTGACCCGATATCGCCGTGGAATCCGGAGGAGCTTGCAAAGGACAGAAGCTTTACGGTGAGCGTAGAGGACGGCGTGTACTTTGTTGAGGCTGATTGGCTTGAGGGCATATTGCGGATGGTCGATGTGGACGACTACGAGTCGCTGCAGCACTTCCAGCTCGTCCTAAAATCAACCGGAATAATAGACAAGCTCGTTCAGATGGGAATCAAGGACAACGACACTGTGTCGGTGTGCGGATTTGAATTTGACTATGTGAGCTGATTGCGCGGACGAAGAAGGAGAAAACCCGTATGGACAAAAGAACGGCGGGGATGTATAGCCCGCTTGCGCTTGCTTTTTTGGGAGACAGCGTGTATGAACAGCTTGTGAGATACGAGCTTGTTTTGAAGGCAAATATGCCGGTGGGCAAGCTCCACAATGAAGCGGTGAAGTATGTTTGCTGTGAGTTTCAGTCAGAAGCATGCGATATAATCCAACCTGTTCTCACGGAAGAGGAGCTTGATATAATGCGCAGGGGTCGTAACGCAAGCGGAATATCCGCACCGAAGCATTCAAAGGTTTCGCAGTACAGGCGCGCTACGTCACTTGAGTGTTTGTTTGGGTATTTGTATCTGACTGACAACTCGGACAGGATAAAAGAGCTGTTTAAAAAGATATGGGATACGGTTGAAATATAGCGTGCGATATATTATAATATTTTAGAATCAATTAGAACTAATTTTTTAAGATTTAAGGCGGAGTGATTTTATGTCAGGACATTCAAAGTGGAATAATATCAAGCGTAAGAAGGAAGCTGCCGACGGCGCTAAGGCTAAGGTGTTTACGAGAATCGGCAGAGAGATAACGGTTGCCGTTAAGGAAGGCGGGCCCGATCCCGCGTCCAATTCTAAGCTGAGAGATCTTATTTCCAAGGCAAAGGCAAATAATGTCCCCAACGATAATATCGACAGAGTAATTAAAAAGGCTGCGGGCGACAACGACAAGAACAACTACGAGACAATGGTCTATGAGGGCTACGGCCCCGGCGGAGTAGCTGTTATCGTTGAATGCCTGACCGATAACAAAAACCGCACTGCGGGAGACGTAAGGCATTATTTTGATAAGTTCGGCGGCAACATGGGTACTACCGGCTGCGTTTCGTTCATGTTCACGAGAAAGGGCGTTATAGTCCTTGAAAACGACAACTGTGACGAGGACAAGCTGATGGAGGATTGCTTTGAAGCGGGTGCAGGCGACTTCAATGTCGATGAGGACGCCATAGAAGTAACAACCGACCCCAACGATGTGTATAATATTGCCGAAATTCTTCGCGGCATGGGATATACCGTGGTATCTGCTGAGGACACTATGGTTCCCTCTACTTACACCACTCTCACCGATGAGACTCAGATAAAGCATATGAACTTGCTTTTAGAGGCGCTTGACGACAACGACGACGTTCAGGA
>DDJI01000080.1 GCA_002338885.1 Ruminococcus sp. UBA1828
ATAAAGAAAAAATCCCGTCGGGAAGAATCGGTCCCGACGGGTGTTTTTTTAGTTTTCCGATACATCCGGCTTTATAATTTTCAGCGCCTTTTCAAAGTTTTCTATAACCGACACGGAGTGCGCGCCGCCGTTTTCCCCGTCAAGCGTCCAGGAAAGCGGCTTGTCGCTCGCTATGGTTATCTTTTTTGTCTTGAAGCAGTCTATATACCTTTGGTCAAACTCCCGCTTCAGCACGCTTGATGCGATTGCCTGAAGCTGTGCGGCGTTTTTCGGCTTTTTCACAAGCAGCACTTCAAACAGCCCGTCGTTTAAGACCACGCTGTCCGAAAGTATGCTTGAAAATCCGCCGACGTACAGCGAGTTTGTCACAAGCCCTAAAATGTACTCGCCGCTGCCCGAGTGCTCTTCAGAGGTGAAGCTGAGGTTAAACGATTCGATAGTCGATAGCGCGGCTATCCCCTCAAGGATGTACGCCGCAAACCCGAGCACGTTCTTTACGTTCTGCGGGGTGCTGTATGACACCTGAGCAAGCGTGCCGAAAGCCGCAACGTAGGTAAAATACCTGTCGTTGAGCCTGCCGATGTCGCACTCGAACGCCTTGCCGCTCATAATTGCGCTTGCCGCCTTTACCGCCTGGGAGGGTATGCCCACAGAGTGGGAAAAGTCGTTTGTAGAGCCGGTGGGGATGTATCCGAACTCGTTTTTGCAGCCGCCGTTCATCATGCCGTTTACCGCCTCGTTTAAGGTTCCGTCTCCGCCCGATACGACTATGAGGTCGAACTCGGCATGCCGCTCCTTTATAAACTCCATGCAGTCGCCCTTTGACTGCGTCGGGTGGCATATGACGTCGTACCCGCCCTTTGTGAACAGGTCAACTATCTCGGCAAGCTTTTTTGTTATCAGTTTCATGCCGGAGTAGGGGTTGTATATGAACAAAAGTTTTTTTCTGATGTTTTGAATCCAAGTTTGCTGCAACTATGCTCACCACGCAATCATTTTCTGTAGTAGAAATAGTGGGCGATGACATGCCTGTACTCGCCCGTATTGCAATCGACGCCGCGTATCTCCACGCCGTTTCCGCTCATAAGCTCTCCGACGGTGGAGCCGTCTATTTTGCACCGAAACACCTCGTGCGCCTCGCACATGACCACAATGACATCGTCAAGCACGATTATTCCGCCGTCCTTGCCTAAAACGCGCTCCATCCCGTCCACGCGCTCAACCGCATACTGAATGGACTTGCCGTTTATCCGCATTAGCTCCTTTTTAGATGCAGTATACTTGTTCTTTTTCTTAAAAAGTCCCATCGTTGAGCACCGCCTTGTAAGTAAATTATATGGTCGTTTCAGCTGCTATCTCATAGCTGCTATCACACAGCTGCTATCTCGCAGAGCTTTTTTATTTCCCTGTTGAGCCTTGCTATGGGCAGACCTACGATGTTGTAAAAGTCTCCGTCTATATGCTTAACAAACAGCCCGCCTCTATCCTGTATGCCGTACGCTCCCGCCTTGTCAAGCGGCGAACACTCCTGCACGTATGAGTCTATTTCCTCATCAGACATATCGTAAAAACTGACAAGCGTATTTTGCGTGAAGGAAAGCGTCTTAGAGCCGAGGCATATGCACACGCCGCTCACGACTGTGTGGGTGCGTCCGGACAAAAGCCTGAGCATCCTCTTTGCGTCCTGCGCGTCATGCGGCTTGCCCAAAATCACGCCGTCGATAATCACCACGGTGTCGCAGCCTATTACAAGCGCATCGGGGCGAAGCTCTCTTACGTGAAGCGCCTTCCTGACCGCGAGAATCTGCGGCACTTCATCGGCGGGGACGCCGTCCGGAACCGTTTCATCGCAATCTGAGGGGAGTATTTCAAACTCCGGCGTTATGTATTTTAAAAGCTCCGCACGCCTCGGCGACTGCGAAGCGAGCACGAATTTTATGTTGTCGGACATGTTGCGCCTCCGTAAAAACCACATTAAGTATATCAAAAATATTTTATCATATATCCTTGCCGAAATCAACCGAAACGCTTGACAGCGCCGCTTTTTCGCACTTATAATAAGTAGGTATTCAGTACGATAAAGCAGTAAGACAAACAGAACAGATAATATAGGGGTAAATAAATGAGTGATTTTTGGGATTTGATACTTGATGCCGCGCTCGACGCTTTAATCGACACGGCAAAGATGCTGCCGTTTTTGTTTGCGGTGTATCTTTTGATAGAATACCTTGAGCATAAAGCGTCGGACAAGTTTGCCGGCGCATTAAGGCGCTTAGGACCGTTCGGACCTGTTGGCGGCGCAGTTTTGGGATGCATACCGCAGTGCGGATTTTCCGTTGCTGTTTCAAACCTTTATTCGGGAAGGCTTGTGAGCCTCGGAACGCTCTTGGCGGTGTATATTGCCACGAGCGATGAGGCGGTGCCGATACTTTTGTCCGACCCGACAAAAATATCGAGCGTGGGAATGCTGATAGCCGCAAAGCTTGTAATAGCGATTGCGGCGGGACTTCTTACCGACCTTGCCGTGAAGGTCTTTCACAAAAAGAAAAACGTAGACAACGCGCCGTATGAGGACTTGTGCCGCGACTGCGGCTGCGACGAGCACGGAATACTCTACTCCGCGACAAAGCACACCGTGCAGATATTTTTGTTTTTGCTTGCGGTGTCGTTTGTGCTGGGAATAGCAATAGGCGCTTTGGGCGAGGAAAGGTTGAACGCCATTCTCATGACGGACAGCGTGTTCCAGCCGCTTTTGGCTGCGCTCATAGGCCTGATACCCAACTGTGCGCCGTCGGTAATACTCACCAACCTGTATATGGGCGGAAGCCTGTCGTTCGGATCGGTTGTTGCGGGACTTTCAACCGGAGCGGGACTCGGACTTGTGGTGCTCTTTAAGACCAACCGCCGCATAAAAGAGAACATAACCATAGTGGTGGTGCTGTACCTTATAAGCGCGCTGTCGGGACTTTTGATAGATTTGATAATGTAAAAAGCGAGGATGTGCGGCCGGACAGCTGCACATCCTTTTCGGGTAAATCACTTCATAGGCTCGATGTAGGACACCGGATCTATCCACACGCCTTCGTATTTCAGGGCAAAATGCAGATGAGAGTCCATGTCCGACTCTATGTCCGCAGTGTTGCCGACGGTGCCTATTGCGGCTCCTGCGCTCACGCTGTCGCCGACCGCAACCTTGATGTCAGGCGCTAAGCCGCAGTAGTAGCCCACAACCGTGTCGCCGTGGTCTATGACCACGCAGTTGCCCCACAGCGGATCGCTGTAGATGTCGCTGACGGTGCCGCTTGTCATAGCTTTGACGCTGTCTCCGCTCTCTGCGNNCCGCCATACTCCGCCGGAGGTCTTTACAAGCTCTCCCCACGAGTATTCGGTCAGTATGTCCCCCGAGACGGGGAACATCTTTGCCTGCTCGTAGTACAGCGTCTGAAGCTCGTCGGTGATGTCCTGCTTTGACTGGTCATCGCTTTCGACCTGCGCAGGCTGCTCATCCTGCTTGTCAATTCCCGAAAGCACCGAATCGACCTGGCTGTAATCGAGCGAAGGGTTGTCGCTTTGCTGATTTTCGCCCTGATCCGGAACGAGGTTTTTTGTCAGCGAACCTACAACAGCCCTGTAGCCGACTACCGACGCCGCTCCGACTGCAAGTATGCCGACACAAAGCGCAATATACATGCCCTTGTAACCGCTGCGTTTGAATCTCACTTTTTTCATAATGCCATTTGCACTCGCTTTCTTCGGCAAATTCTATAGATCTTTTCCCGTGCCGTCGGGGATAACATGCCTGCCACGGCTGCGGCGGGCTGTTTATCTAAGCTAAGTATTAGCAGTTTTTTTGGTTTTATGCGAGACGGGCGGTTATAAAAAATTTTAAAGGAGATATATCATGCGAAACTCAAGCCTTTGCTACATTGAACGCGAAAACAGCTATCTCATGCTGCACAGAGTGAAAAAGGAAAACGACGTCAACAGGGACAAGTGGATAGGCGTCGGCGGAGGCTTTGAAGAGGGCGAGTCGCCTTACGACTGCGTAAAAAGGGAGGCGTACGAGGAAACGGGACTTACCCTGTTAAAGCCGGTTTATCGTGGTCTTGTGACGTTTGTCTACGGCGGGGGCGAGGGCGAAGAATGCATCACCGAGCAAATGCACCTTTTTAGCTGCAAGGACTTTTGCGGCGAGCTTAGACCCGACTGCGACGAGGGCGTTTTGGAATGGGTGGAGCGCTCACGGCTATTTGATTTGGAGCTTTGGGAGGGCGACAGGCTGTTTTTGCGCATGCTCGACCGCGACGCCCCGTTTTTCTCCTTGAAGCTTGTGTACTCAAAAGACGACGCCCTCAAAGAGGCGTTTTTGGACGGCGAGGCTTTGGATGTAAAATAGAGCGCATGCATATACGCACAAAATAAAAAACCGGCAAGCCGCATAGGGTCTGCCGGTTTTACTGTTTTTATTACTCCATGTTTTATTACTCCATGCCGATAGCTCTTTCGGGCTTATATCTCTTGACGGAGTTGTCGTTTACAACTACATTGTAGTCTGCAAGCGTGTTGTTGATGAGCGCGGTGTAGTCGCTGTCAAACAAAGCGTATAGGAACGTTTCGCGGTTGTCCTCGTAAATGTCGTCCCTCTCAAGGATGTCGAGCTTTTGAACGAGGTATATGTTCAAGTCGTCCTGAACAAGGTCAAACGTTCCCGTCTTGACGTCCTCAAACACGTAGTTTACAAACTTCTCGCTGGGCGTCGTGTCCTCGATATAGAGTATAACCTCGTTGGGATACTCGTCCTCTTCTTCCGCGTCTATCTCGGGCAGATCCTCCTTGACGTTCTCCTCCTCATCGGTGGTCTCGTCCGTTGTAGTCTCGTCCGTTGTAGTCTCGTCGGTGGTCGTCTCGTCAGAAGTGGTCTCCTCGTTTTCCGCTTCCTCCGCTGCCTCCTGCTCGGCTAAGATCTCGTCGTACTCGGCTATGAGGTCGCCCATTTCCTCGCCCGCCTCGGCTCTTTCGAGGTAAGCGTTTGCCATGTCGAGCGCCTCGTTGAGCCTGTCCTGATCGACGGCGTCGTTTACGTCATCGGCATACGGGAAGGTCATGTACTTGATTCTTGCGTAGTTGTCCTCCAAAAATCCCTGAATGTCCTCTTCGGTTGTGCCGTTGAGACCGCCGACTTCGTAGTATGCGTTAAATACCATTTCCTCCTTGAGGGTGGAGGTTGCAGCCTTCTTTACGGTTGCCTTTGAAATGCCCGCCTTTTCAAGAGCGTCGGAGCTTTGATTCCAAAGGTTGTTCACCTGAGCGTCTATGAGCGCCTCGTCGTCCTCTGTCAGCTCAAGTCCGAGCTGGCCAAACAAACGCTCCACTACAACGTACTGCTCGCACATGTTGAGCGCGTACTCGTTCATGTAATCCTTTACCGTCTGGTCGCCTATGCTGTCGTCGATGTAGGATAAACCGTACATCATGTAGTAATAGTAGTTTTGGTCCTCGGCGGCAAGCTCATAGCCCGCAGCAGTATATCCCTGCGACTGATAGTAAATGTAAAGTCCGCTGTTTACTATCTCGCCGTCCACGTTTATTATCCACGATGTATCGCCGCACGCGGTCATTGACAGCATTATTACAAGCGCCATCAAGACGGCAAATAATTTCTTCACACCTTTGATGCCTTTCATCGCTAAAGTCCTTTCTGTGAAACAATTTTTGAGCCTTTTTGGGGTGCAAAACTCGCCGCACGCGCCTTTTAAAAGCTCACGTTACAAATCCGCATCAGCGCGGAGTTAATAAACAACACCAAAACAGTATACATTATTTTTTTGCGGTTGTCTACTGTTTTTTAATTATTTCAGATCAAATCCGCCCGAAAATCCGTGTGTGCACACGTGTGCAGCCTCACTCTTCGGGCTTGTTTTCCCCGTAAGTGGAGATGTACGCCTTTTGTATTATTATGTCGCTTGCGGGCTGATAGCTTTCGAGAACCGTGGCTCCCACTATCTGCTCAAACACGTCCCAGCCGTCGTACACCTGTGCAAATATCGTGTATTCGCCGCAGAAGTTCGGTATTCCGCCGTACTCGTCAAACGCCGAGCCTAAGCTTTCGCCGTATGTCCTTTTGAGCGCGTCCTCGGCCATGTATGCGTCGTCTATGTCGTTGATGAACAAAAACGAAGAGCCTGCGAGGTTTTTCTGAAACGGCCACACGCCTGACGTTCCCACATATGACGCTATGGCGCCTCTTAAAGGCCACAGCTTGTCCGAAACCTCAGCCTCTATGGACTGCGTGTCGGAATCCTCCGGCTGTTCTGCGTTCGGATCCGCAATTTTTGTGCCGCCTAAGGCGTACGCACCGTCCACAACCGCGCATACATATGTTCCGTCATAGTACCCCGACTCGACAAGCGAGGTAAAGTACTCGTAGTAAAGCGGAGTTTCCTCCGGGAAGAGCATGGCTTTCATCGTTCCGAGGTTTGTCTCGAACACCACGACAGGGTCGTCGTCCTGCGGCGTTTTAAGCTGCTCGAAGTCTATAACGTCAGGTATTCCGGGACGCCTTGCTCCCGACACCCATATTATCAGCACAAACAGTATGATGATGAATATGGCTACAAGCGATATTCCCAAGTATCTCGAAAACGCCCGCGAACGAAACGGATTTTTTGACTTGTTGGGGTTTTGAATGTTTTGTGACATATGCGCCTCCGACTTTTATTGATTGTTGTCCTCCGGCATGTACCAGTAGGAATGTGTTTCGTATAGATATGTTTTAGAGCCTCTGGGCATCTGCGTGAGCGCATTGTACACGTTTAAATAGTCGCCCGCGCCCTGACCTATGCATATTGAACCGAACACGCCCAGAGCAGTGTAGGTGGGGATTGCCATGTACAAAATAAACGGCACAAACCCGAAAACTATGTTCGGCAAAAGGCTCATTATGACAAACCTTGCCTTGCTCATGTCCTCGCCGCCGGTGACAAAGAGCATGCCCTGCCGCAAATTCGTGTACACATATGCGGTCTTCTTAAAGCATATCGCGTGCAAAAGCTCGTGCGGGAACAGAACAAGCATCGAGCACACAGCTCCTATGATAATCTGCAAACCGTCGCTGCGGTCTATGCCTTTAGCCCTTACAAACGTCGCCACCAGCAAAACCGCCGTCACGATGAACGCCGCTATGTTCATCACAAGAGCCATCTTGTTCATGTCCGGCTCCTTGAACATGACTGCGTTCGGCCTGTGTCCTTCGTTCGGGATGTCTGCGGGGTTGCCTGAGTACTTGCCTTTAAAAACAATCTTCATAAGGTCTCCTTTTTGCTTTTTGCGCAGCGAGATATCCCGCCATGCGTTTTCTTGCCATGCCGGTTTGTGCTCAAATATTTGTTTTTTTTGCGCCATCGCACTCCGTCAGCCGCTCATCCGATAGGCTTTACGACAGTTCCCTGCCTTGTTTCCTCTACCGAGTAGCCAAGCTCCGCTATTTTTGCCCGAAGTTCATCCGCAAGCGCAAAGTTTTTGTCCTTCCTTGCCGCTTTTCTCTGCTCCACAAGCTCCGAAACCTCTGCGGGTATATCTGCGGCGCCGGCATCTGACGCTATGCTCTCCTTATGCTTTTTTGCGTTTTCTATTAAGCTTAAGGACAGCACGCGGTCAAAGTCCTCTATCAAGGACAGCTTTGTCTTTTCGGATGCATTCGACTTTAAAACGTCGTACAAAGCCGTCACCGCAAGAGACGTGTTCAGGTCGTTGTCCATCGCCGCCGTGAATGAGGCTTTGAGCCGGTCATACGTGCTTTGCTCATCAAGCTTATTATGCTCCGTTTCGTCCTGCGCGTCAAGAAGCGAAGCGATTTTTGCCACAAGCTTGTTATACGCAACCGCCGCATTGTCTAAGCTGTCATATGAAAATACCAAAGACCTGCGGTAATGCGAGTGAAGGCAGAAGAAACGGTAAACTATCGGGTCGTAGCCCTTTTGCTCAAGTAAGGACACGGTCAAAAACTCGCCCTTTGACTTGCTCATCTTGCCCGACTCGGTGTTTAAGTGGTGCACGTGGAACCAGTGGCTGCACCACGGGTGTCCCAAATACGCCTCCGACTGTGCGGTTTCGTTTGTGTGGTGCGGGAAGGCGTTGTCTATTCCTCCGCAGTGCAAATCAAGATACTCGCCGTTGTATTTAAGGCTTATGCATGAGCACTCTATGTGCCATCCGGGGTATCCCACGCCCCACGGCGAGTCCCATTTAAGCTCCTGATCCTCAAACTTTGATTTTGTGAACCACAGCACGAAGTCGGTCTTGTTTTTCTTGTTTGAGTCTGCCTCAACGCCTTCTCTCACGCCGACTTCAAGGTCCTCCTCGTCAAAGTCGTTGAATATATAGTATTTTTCAAGGCGGGAGGTGTCAAAGTATATGTTTCCTCCCGCTTCGTATGCGTAGCCCTTGTCGATAAGAACCATAATCGCCTTTATAAAATCGTCTATGCAGGACGTTGCGGGGACAACCGTGGCCGGAATGGCGATGTTGAGCTTCTTGCAGTCGTCAAAGAACGCCCTGGTGTAAAACTCCGCTATCTGCATGACGGTCTTGTGCTCGCGCTTTGCGCCCTTGAGCATCTTGTCGTCGCCGGTGTCGCCGTCGCTTGTCAGATGTCCCACATCGGTTATGTTCATAACCCTGTTCACGTCGTATCCGATGTATTTAAGGTACTTTTCAAGTATGTCCTCCATTATATACGAGCGCAGATTTCCTATGTGCGCATAGTGATACACCGTCGGGCCGCAGGTGTACATCTGCACCTTTTTCGGAGTATGGGTTACAAATTCGTCCTTGCTTCTTGTGAGGGTGTTGTACAGTTTCATATTTAAATTGTCCTTTCATAGATATCGTGCGCCGGCTGATGAGACTACTTCTTTTCAAGCTCCCCGACGCGCTTTTCAAGGGCGTCTATCTTTGCAAGCTGCCTGCACAGCTCCTGAGATACGGGGTCGGGGATGTGGATCTGGTCAAGCTCATCCGTCACCCTTACGCCCCCACGCCTTACAACCTTTGCGGGCACGCCTACTGCGGTGCAGTTGTCCGGAATTTCGTTTAAAACCACTGCGTTTGCCGCGATTTTGACGTTGTTGCCTATCTTAAACGGCCCTAAGACCTTTGCTCCGCTTCCTACCATCACGTTGTTGCCCAAAGTCGGGTGGCGCTTGCCTTTGTCCTTGCCGTTTCCCCCTAAGGTCACGCCCTGATACAGCAGGCAGTCGTCGCCTATAACCGTGGTTTCGCCTATTACAACTCCGCTTCCGTGGTCGATAAACAGCCGCTTTCCTATCTTTGCGCCGGGGTGTATCTCGATGCCGGTCAAAAACCTTCCTATCTGGGACAGTATTCTCGCCGTGGTGAACATCCTCGACACGTACAGCCTGTGGGACACTCGGTATATCAAAACTGCGTGAAGTCCCGAATATGTCAGCAGTATTTCAAGAGTGCTTCTTGCGGCGGGGTCGCGCTTTTTTACAACCGCTATCTCCTCCCGCAAAGCCTTTATCACAGAGTTAATGCTCATTGTATCTCTCCTTTATATAAATATAAAAGCCGCTCCCGACACACCCGCACGCTTTTTTGGGACGGGGAAAATGTCAGGGAGGCGGCTTGTGCTGCGGTTCCACTCCGATTTATCACTTAATGCGCCTTAACGCGGCGAACTCGCGCCAAAATACTCTCCCGATGCCTTCCGCGGCACTGCGGGATTTGATCTGTCGGGCTCACGGATGCACTTCACACAGTTTACCTACGGGCTTTCACCTGCCGCCCGCTCTCTTTACAGGTCAAAACTGCGCTACTCTATCCGTTCACAGCCTTTATAATATATCAATATGCAGTATAGCACAGCTTCGTCAACATTTCAAGTGCACAGTTTAAGGCTAACAGAGCGCAGCAGCCCGAGCTTATCAAAAACAAAAGTTGAAAATATTCTGCGGCTGTGATATGATTATTAAAATCGCATGCAATACAATAATATAATAAAAAACTTATCAAGGAGCATTAAATGAAGAAGAGATATATAGCAACTGCTGCGGCGCTGTTTTCGATAGTCGCGGCGGCGTATGCATTTTGGCAGAACAACGGCATCAGCGTTTCACACTACACCTATACCTGCAACAAGGTGAAGTCCGACCTCGACGGATTTAAAATAGTCCACGTTTCCGACCTGCACGGCAAGAGCTTCGGCGAGTCCAACCGTAGACTGCTCTCATATATAAGGCGGGAACAGCCTGACATGATAGTCATTTCCGGCGACATAGCGGACGAGAGAGGAAACGAGTTTGTGCGCTCGGAGGGAATAAACACGGCGATATCCTTTGTCGAAAAGGCGTCGATGATTGCGCCGGTTTATTATGCCGCGGGAAACCACGAGTACGCGCTTTCCCTTGAAGAGCAAAAAAGGCTCTTTACCGGCATTTCGGACGCCGGCGGAGTGATTTTGGACAACGACACCTTAAAGTTTGACTGCGGCTCCGAAAAGCTTTATATATCCGGACTTTCGGACAGAGAGGCAAGCGAGGGCGCGCTGCGCAGGCTCCTTGCGGACACCTCTGACGGGCTTTCGATTCTCATTTCGCACAGACCGCAGTTCGGGCAAAACTATGCCGAGGCGGGCGCGGATTTGACCTTCAGCGGCCACGCGCACGGCGGCCAGATAAGGCTTCCCTTCTTCGGCGGACTTTACGCCCCCGACCAGGGGCTTTTCCCCGAGTTCACCGAGGGCATACATTACTTCGGTCAGAGCGCAACCGTTATCAGCAGGGGCTTAGGCTCGAGCCGCTTCCCCGTGAGAATTAACAACATGCCGGAGCTTGTCGTTGTGACGCTCTCCCGCTCGTTTGTAGATTAAGCACCAAACTACCCTGTCCGTTTTAAGTAATTTTGGATTGACACGGCGATTCAAATATGATAAATTGTATTTATCACAAGTACACTTGTATTTTCTTAAAGTACTAAGCGAATAAAAGATATCATAAAGCCGTCGTAAGCGGCAAAACGGACGAAGAGGTAAAGAAGATGGCTGAGAAGTTTGTGGTTGTGCGTGCGGATGTGCTTCCCGAAGTAATAATGAAGGTTATAGATGCCAAGAGGCTTTTGGTGATGGGTGAGTGCAAGACGTCCACGCAGGCGTGCAGGGCTGTGGGGATATCCCGCAGTGCGTTTTACAAGTATAAGGACTGCGCGTTCATGTATAACGAGGACACAAACTCGGGAATAGTCACGTACTATTTCACCCTCAAGGACAAAGCGGGGGTTTTCAGCGAGGTTTTGGCGTGCCTGTACAGCAACGGGGCAAACATACTCACCATAAATCAAAACATCCCAATAGATTCCGTTGCAACCGCAACCGTCACGGTGAGGTTTGAGGGCGGCGGAGCTGTGGGCACGGCGGGTGCGGATTTTCAGCATGTCAGGGAGGAGCTTTCCTCCATAGACGGCGTGGTCAAGGTGTCCGCTTCGTACGGAAAGTAAGAATAAAGGGGAGCTTGATATGCCAGGTGCAAAAATAGCTGTAATGGGCTTCGGCGTTGTCGGTTCGGGAACGGTGGAGCTGCTTGATAAAAACAAAGACATAATTAAAAAGCACTGCGGAAAAGACGTGGAGCTTAAATATATACTCGACCTGAGGGATTTTCCCGACAGCCCGTACAGGGATAAGCTTACTAAAAACTTTGAAGATATCCTTTGCGACCCGCAGATAAGCGTGGTGGCGGAGCTGATGGGCGGAAAGACGTTTGCATACGACTATACAAAGCGCCTTTTGAGCGCGGGAAAGAGCGTTGTGACCTCAAACAAGGAGCTTGTGGCGGCTTACGGCGCGGAGCTTTTGAAGGTTGCAAAGTCGCACGGCTGCAACTATCTGTTTGAGGCGAGCGTGGGCGGAGGCATACCGATAATAAGACCGCTGCACCAGTGCCTTGCCGCAAACAAATTCGAGAGGATCTCGGGAATACTCAACGGAACGACAAACTACATCCTCACAAAGATGATATACGACCAGGTGTCGTTTGACGACGCCTTAAAGCAGGCGCAGGAGCTTGGATATGCCGAAAAGGACCCGACTGCGGACGTTGACGGACACGACGCGACAAGAAAGCTCTGCATATTAGGCTCTCTTGCCTTCGGCAAGCATATATACCCCGAGTACGTGCACTGCTCCGGAATAAGAAACATAACGCTTGACGACGTGGAGTACGCGGAGGACGCGGGATACGCCATAAAGCTTGTCGGCCTGATAGAAAACACCGACAGCGGACTTGTGGCAACCGTCTGCCCGAGGCTTGTCAGCGTCAACAACCCCCTTTCAAGCGTAAACGACGTCTTTAACGCCATAATGGTCACCGGAGACGCCGTGGGAGACGTGCTGTTTTACGGCAGGGGAGCGGGAAAGTTCCCGACGGCGTCTGCGGTTGTCGCGGACATAATAGACGCGATAAAGCACGAGGGAAGGGACATGATAACCCTCAACTGGGAGGACAGCTGCGACCGCAGTTTCATTCGCCCGTACAAGAGCGCAAGGGTCAGCATGTATGTGAGGATTTCGGCTGAGAACGTGGACAGCCTTAAAGCCACCATCACCGGCATGTTCGGATATGTGGACTTCATCCCGAGAAAGCACCGCTCTAAGAATGAGCTTGCGTTTATAACCCCCGTGATGCAGGAGTCGGAAATAGACCGCAGGCTCGGAATACTCTCTCAGAGCGCACAGCTCAAGAGAAAGATTCGACTTCTGTAAAGCCTGAGTAAAGCATAAGGGAAACTTAATATTTAAATTGTTTAATTATATTGACATGAGCGCTTTCGCTGTGGTACTATTTTCATAAATAATGCTGCGCGAAGGCGTTTTTTATGAAGGAGTGATTGTAGTGCTCAGAATAGAGCATCTGACCAAGAGGTATGCAAGCAAAGTAGCTGCCGCCGACATCAACCTGCACATACAAAGCGGCGAGATATACGGCTTTATAGGTCACAACGGAGCGGGAAAGACCACCGTCATAAAGTCCTGCTGCGGGCTTTTGAAGTTTGACGAGGGCGAGGTTTATATAGACGGCATATCCGTGAAAAACGAGCCTATAGAGTGCAAGAAGAGAATTGCCTACCTGCCCGATAATCCCGACCTGTACGAGTATCTCAGCGGCATGAAGTATTTAAACTTTGTCGCAGACGTGTACGGCATACCTACTACGGAAAGGCGGGAGCGCATAGACAGGTACGCCGCAATGCTCGAGCTGACGGGCGATTTAGGTCAGCCGATATCCTCTTATTCTCACGGCATGAAGCAAAAGCTTGCCGTAATATCAGCACTCATTCACAACCCCAAGCTGATAATAATGGATGAGCCGTTTGTGGGACTTGATCCGGTGGCGTCTCACCTTCTAAAGGGAATAATGCGGCAGATATGCGACGAGGGCGGAGCCATATTCTTCTCCACTCACGTGCTTGAAGTTGCGGAAAAGCTCTGCGACAAGGTTGCAATAATCAGGCAGGGCAGAATAGTGGCAAACGGAACAATGGAGGAAATCAAGGGCGACAGCTCTTTGGAGGAAGTGTTCTTGGAGCTGACCGAAAATCCCGAAAACAAAGTGGGTGGCGCCAATGCATAACGAAACGATAAGCTCGTCCCGCGCGCTCAGGCTGCTTTTAAAGGTGAGGTTTTCAGGGCTTGTAAGCTCTCTCATGCGCTCGTCTAAGGGAAGCGCCGCTAAAACAACCGGCAAGCTCATAGGATTCGGGCTGCTGTATCTGTACCTTGCGGTTGTGTTCATGATGCTGTTCGGGATGATGTTTTTGGGGCTTTCCGCATTTAACGAGATGGGCATAGGCTGGCTGTACTTTGCGATGTACGCGCTGATAGGCTTTATACTCATGATAATCGGCAGCGCTGCCCTGGCAAAGACGCAGATATTTGACGCTAAGGACAACGATCTGCTCCTGTCGATGCCGATACCGCCCTCTGCAATAGTCACGTCGAGAATGCTCATGCTCGTGTTGGTAAACTTTGTATACCTTCTTATGGTGATGGTTCCCGCCGGAGTGGTGTGGGCGGTTATGATCGGCTTTGACGCTGTGGGCGCGATTGCGTTCATACTTTTGTCGGCAGGACTTTTAATGCTGTCAACCGCGCTCGGCATATTCATGGGCTGGATCATCGCGCTTGTGACAAGGCGTGCAAGAAATAAAGCGATAGTCACCATGGTGTTTACCATAGCGTTTATGGCCGTGTACTTTATATTCTGCTTCGGCGCACAGCAGTATGTGCAGACACTTGTTGAAAACGGCGAGGAAATAGCGGGAGCGCTGAGGGGCATAGCTCCGCTTTACTGGTTCGGCGAGGCGATATCGGCCTCAAACGCTTTGTATCTTTTGCTTGCGCTTGCGGTGTGCGTCATACCGTTTGTAATAGCGTTTGCGATAATATCAAAGACGTTCTCAAAAATTGTAGCCGGCTCACGCGATTCGGTGCGCGTCAAGAACAAAAAAGTCAAGGTTGTCGCGACGCCTGTAAAAAAGGCGCTTTTAAAGAGGGAGTTTTCAAGGCTCTTCTCAAGCCCCACGTATCTTACTAACTCCGGAGTGGGACTTATTTTGTCGGTGATGGGCATAGTTGCGCTCATTGTCGAGTCGGGAACGATAAGGGAGCTGTTTGAGCAAAGCGAGCTGCCGATGGTGATAATCTCGGGCTTTATGATGGTTGCGGTGCTCTTTTTGGTGAGCATGTCTGTGTTCACAAGCGCGTCCATCTCGATAGAGGGCAAGAACTTCTGGATACTGCGCAGTATTCCGGTCAGCACAAAGGACATTCTCTTTGCAAAGCTGAGAATGCACCTTACCCTCACACTTCCGATAGCGGTTGCAATGTGGCTTGCGGTGAACGTGTTCTTCTATGCGGGAATATCGTTTTTGATAAGCTCGCTCATCTCGATCGTCTGCTACACCTTCTTTACGGCAAACTTCGGTTTGGTTGAAAACCTCAAGCATCCCGTGCTTGACTGGACGGACGAGTCGGTCATCGTAAAGCGCGGAGCAAGCGCAACCGTGACAGTGCTTGTGAACATGGGATTAAGCATACTCCCCATGATTTTGATAGCAGTGACTCCGGTAAACTATATCGACGCTGTGCTGTGGGTGTGGGCTGCCCTGATGGCGCTGATAATGTTTCTGACATACAGATGGATAGTCACCTCCGGCATAAAACGGTTTGAGGAGCTGTCCTGACAACAGATAAAATAATAAAGCGCATGCGCCGTTTTACCGGTACATGCGCTTTTAATTTGCGTCTTGTGCTTTGTGCCATGCAATGTGTGCCCTGCACTGCCGTGCTTTGCGCAGATTATTTATGCCGCCCTGAGCGAGGGGACAACTACAGACGAGTTAGGCTCTGCGTCCTGCGAGCCGGGTGTGCCCTGCGACTCGTCGCTGTCGGGGCTTATGCCGAAGCCGTCGTCAGAACCCTGTGAGGGGACCTGCGGCATCTGGGGGTCTCCGCTTTCGTCGGGGCTTACGCCGCTGTCAGGGTCTGCGCCATCGTCGGGAGTGTATCCGCCGTCGGGGTCAAGTCCCGGCTTGACGTTGTCGTCGGGCTGTATTGACGACTCGTCGTCCTCCATGAGCTTAAAGCTTATTTCAAACTCTTCGGTGCTACCGTCCTCAAGTATTCTCACCACGGTGGCCGTCAGGGTGTCTCCCGCCTGATACTGATAGATTATGTCCTGAACCTGCTCTACCGACTCTACCGGTATTCCGTTTATCTCGGTTATGACGTCGCCTATCATCAGCTCGGTGTTGCCTATGTCGCTGCCCGGCTCAATCTCTGCTATGTGAAGTCCCGCAGGCATGCCGTAAACGCTTGCAAGCGTTGAGCTGACCTCGTAAAAGCTTATGCCTATTTTGGGCCTGCCCAAAATGCTGCCGTTTTCTATCATGTACTCTATTATCGGCTTTGCCTCGTCAAACGCTATTGCAAATCCGACGTTGTCGTACTGAACCGACTCTATCTTTGAGGACACTATGCCCACTACCTGCCCCCACATGTTAAAGAGCGCTCCGCCCGAGTTTCCGGGGTTGATTGCCGCATCTATCTGCAAACACTCTATGCTCATGCGGGATACGTTGGTTTGTATCATCCTGTGAAGTCCCGACACTACGCCTGTGGTAACCGAGTTTTCAAATCCCGCAGGTGTGCCGAGCGTCACAACCTGCTCGCCAAGCTCAAGGTCTGAGGAGCTTCCGAACTGCGCAGGCTGAAGGTCTTTTGCATTTATCTTTATGACCGCAAGGTCTGTCGATGTGTCACTTCCGACAACTGTGGCGTTGTACTCCGTGCCGTCGGAAAGCCTTACTATAATCGCTATGCTGTTCTTTTCAATGACGTGGGCGTTTGTGATGATGTATCCGTCCTCCGTCATGATTATTCCGGAGCCTTGCGAGTATGCGCCGAACACCGTGTCGTCGATGTACACCTCTATTGTGACAACCGAGTCGGAGCATGCCTTTGCCACGCCTTCGACGGTATATCTTCCGTCCGGCTGATAGTATTTGTCCTCAAGCTGCGGATGATCCGCTATCGGTATGGTGAAGCTCTTCAGGTTTGAATCGCCGCTCAGGGCGTTTGTGAGCCATCCTTTGCCGAAAACTATCCTCGCCGTGGCAAAGAACAGTATTATAAATATTATCAAGAGCGGTATGAACATGCTTAAAAACATGTGGCTGCGGCGCTTTACGCTCTTGGGCATGGGCTTTGGAAGATAGTCGAGGTTTTCAGCCTCTGCGCATGCTATCTCAAGCAGCTCCTCATACACCGTCTGGTCGCTGCCGTCTGAGCTTTCGCCGGACGCCGGCTTGCCGTCTGCATGCTCTGGCGTATCAGGTCGGCCGTTCTCGGGCGATGCATAAGTGTTCTGCGCGCACTGTGCGCTTTGCGTACAGGACGGTTCGGCGGTGTTGTCCGAACAGGCGCCGCCCTGCTCCAATTCGCCGGCTGACGGCTGTTCGGAACTGCTGAAGGGTGTTGTATTCTCAAATTTATCTGTCATAATTTACTGCCTTTCCGGACGCAGGCAAAGCGTAGAGCTACCGTTCGTCCTTTTTTCCGAGAAGCTTTATGGCGGCTGCCGTGGCGGCGACTACCGCCCCGACCTTCAAAAGTGTTTTTTTGTTGAGGCTAAGGTTTATTGTCGAGTTGGTTTGGCGCGTGTCCTCGCGCTTTCTTGATGTCTGCTGCGGCTCGCGATGTGTGTGAAGCTGCGGATATTTGTATGCAGGGGTTTCCTCCTCCGCATAATATCTGTCGTCATATTCATATGAGAATCCCGTGTCGTCCGATTCATCGGATTTTGCGGTTTCCATCGCGCTTACCGCTTTCTCCATGTTGTCAAGCTTTTCTACTATTTCTTCAAGCTCGGCGCGAAGGGCTGCATCCTCCGCCTCCATGTCCTTTACCTGCGCATGCCGCTCGTCCAAAGAAAAACCGTCTATCGGCGCGTCGGGAGTGTTCATGCGGGATGTCTGCAAATTCTCGCTCGACTTTTCCTGCTCCGAGAGGTTTATCTCATCGACCGGCGCACCCTGCTCAGGCTGACGGGCTGCCGTGCTCTCAAATTCGTAAACGGTTTCTCCCGTTTCGCTGTCTGTTATCGGGCCGCTCTGCATAACTGCCGGCTCAGGCTCGTATCTGTTATAGCTTTCCTGCACGGGCTGCTCCGCTTTTTCATCGGCTTGAGTCGGGGCGGCATTCGGCTCAGCGCTTTCTTCGCCGACGGTATCCGCACCGGCTGATGCGTCACTGCTTTCCTCGTAAGCCGCCTCCTCGTCTAAAGATACGATTTCCTTTTCGGCGCTTTCCATAGTCTCATCGGCGTTGTCGGAAACACTCTCGCTTTCACATGCGCTGCCCGTTTCCGGCTCCTTCATGCTTTCCTTAGGCGGGTTTTCGGATGTATCGGCGCCCGTCTCTTTCGGCGCCTCGATGTTTGACTGTTCTTCGCTTTCTTCACCGGCTTGACCGGCGCCGGCGGCCGGCTCTTCCGCATGCGATGCCTGTTCTGCCTTCTTTGCCTCTTCGCGGCTTTGACGCTCTTCGCGTATTACCCTGTCGCTCAGGCTCTCAAGCTCGTGCTCGGCAACGGCGTTCATAGCTTCCCTGTCCTCTTCTAATGCCGCCGCGGCACGCTCTGCCTGCCTGGCGAGTTCTTCTTCCTGCGCTTTAGTGAGGGGAAAATCTTCATCGAAAAAATCAATCATTGCCACTTGCCTGCACCTTCCTGTTTATAGTATCGGTATTCAGCTCGAATTTATATCCGACGCTCCACACCGTTTTCAGCGCCCACTGGTCCGACACGCCGTTTAACTTCTCGCGAAGCCTTTTGATGTGCACGTCTATCGTCCTCGAGCCGCCGTAATATTNNATGGTGCGGGAATCGCCGTAATATTCAAACCCCCAAACATCGTCTAAAAGCTGGTCGCGGTTAAAAACCGTGTTCGGGTGGGACGCAAGGTAGTACAAAAGCTCAAGCTCTTTGGGCGGGGTGTCAAGAACCTTGCCGCGCACCGTCAGCTCGTAGCGGGTCATGTTTATGTCAAGGCCGTCGTAATGTATCTCCTTGGCGTTGCTCTCGGGGTGGGACATGCTTGTTCTTCTCAGCACGGCTTTTACCCTTGCAATTACCTCCTTGACGTCAAACGGCTTGACTATATAGTCGTCCGCACCAAGCTCAAGCCCCAAAACCTTGTCAAATATCTCTGACTTTGAGGTGATGTATATAAGCGGAATGTCCGACTTCTTTCTCACCTCTCGGCATATCTGCCATCCGTCTATTCCGGGGAGCAGAACATCCAAAAGTATAATGTCGGGGCGGAGCGCAGAAAACTTCACAAGCCCTTCTTCACCGTCGTTTGAAACTATGACGCTGTACCCTTCCTTTTCAAGGCACAGCCTTAAAAGCTCGCATATGTTTCGGTCACTGTCTATTATCAGCACTTTTCCGCTCATCACTGTCGCTCCTTTCCGATTATTGCAGCAAAAAATTATTCGCGCCGCATATACACAATCATTATAAAGCATATGCGGACTTTTTTCAATACCTATCGCACAATTGTTGCAATACGGTTAAGAAACAGACAAACTCCGCCGCAATGTTTGCTAAAGTTAATTTATCGGCAACACTTAGCACTCCGGTCGTCATCAGCGTTAGCACTCTGCAATCAAAACTGCTAAATATTTTTGCAACGAAAACGGATTATTGTGCAATACGATGAAAATTTTTTTGAGCGACACTAACCGCTTGATTTTTTTCGCGACCATGCTAAAATAGATTTAGCACTCAGGGACAAAGAGTGCCAAAGACAATTCAGCGGTAATAATTTTTATTTATCTATAAAGGAGGAACTTTTATGACACTCAAACCCTTGTTTGACCGTGTAGTAGTAAAGATGACGGAGGCGGAGGAGACCACCAAGAGCGGTATAATCCTGACCGGCTCAGCCAAGGAGAAGCCCCAGCTTGCCGTGGTAGTAGCCGTAGGCGACGGATCGGAGCGAGACGGAAAGACGACCACCATGAAGGTGTCGGTAGGCGACAAGGTTTTGCTTTCTAAGTATTCCGGAACAGAGGTTAAGGTAGACGGCGAGGATTATATCATCGTCAACATGTCGGACATATTGGCAATAGCGGAGTAATCCGATAAATTCCGGCGCAGATGCCGATGAGGGCGGCGGCAGATGCGTGAATGTAAAAAAGCTTGCCCACTATTTTAAAGATAAAGTGAAAGGAGCTTTTGCCGGCCGGTCGGCGGGCAAAGGTTTAAGGTAAAGAGTATTATGGCTAAGGAAATTTTGTACGGTGAAGAAGCCAGAAAGGCACTTCAGGCGGGTATCGACAAGCTTGCCGATACCGTAAAGATCACTTTAGGTCCTAAGGGAAGAAACGTTGTTTTGGACAGAACCTACGGCATTCCGCTCATAACAAACGACGGTGTGACGATTGCAAAGGAAATAGAGCTTGACGACACGTTCGAGAACATGGGCGCACAGCTCATAAGAGAAGTTGCCACAAAGACAAACGACGCTGCCGGCGACGGAACCACCACCGCCACCGTTTTGGCTCAGGCGTTTGTAAGAGAGGGCATGAAGAACATCGCTGCCGGCGCAAACCCCATGATTCTTAAAAAAGGCATAAAGAAGGCTGTAGACGCGGCTGCCGATGCTGTTCTGCACAACTCAAAGGCTGTTTCGGGAAGCGCAGACATAGAGAGAGTCGCAACCGTTTCATCCGGCGATGAGAGCGTAGGAAAGCTCATAGCCGAGGCTATGGAGAAGGTAACGTCCGACGGCGTCATCACCATAGAGGAGTCAAAGACTGCCGAGACCTACAGCGAGGTTGTAGAGGGCATGCAGTTCGACAGAGGATACATCACTCCTTACATGGTTACCGATACAGACAAGATGGAAGCGGTTTTGGACGACGCATACATCCTCATAACCGATAAGAAGATTTCATCCATTCAGGATATACTCCCGCTGCTCGAGGAGATAGTCAAGGCGGGCAAGAAGCTCCTCATCATAGCTGAGGACCTCGAGGGCGAGGCGCTCTCCACCATCCTCATCAACAAGCTCAGAGGAACATTCACCTGCGTTGCGGTCAAGGCTCCCGGTTTCGGCGACAGAAGAAAGGAAATGCTCAGAGATATAGCTATCCTCACCGGCACCGACGTCATAAGCTCAGAGCTTGGCTACGAGCTTAAGGACACCACCATAAACGACCTCGGAAGAGCAAGACAGGTTGTCGTTTCTAAGGAAAACACCATCATAGTAGACGGCGCAGGCAGCCCTGACGAGATCAAGGCAAGAGTTGCTCAGATAAGATCGGAGATAGAGAATACCACCTCCGATTACGACAAGGAGAAGCTTCAGGAGAGGCTTGCAAAGCTCGCCGGCGGCGTAGCGGTGCTCAGAGTCGGCGCTGCAACCGAGGCAGAGATGAAGGAAAAGAAGTTAAGAGTAGAGGATGCGCTTGCCGCTACAAAGGCTGCCGTTGAGGAAGGCATAGTAGCGGGCGGCGGAACGGCTCTTATCAATGCCATACCCGCTGTTGAGAAGATCATCCCCACGCTTGAGGGCGACGAAAAGACCGGCGCAAGAATAGTCCTTAGGGCTTTGGAAGAGCCGGTAAGACAGATTGCCGCAAACGCAGGACTTGACGGAAGTGTTATCATAGACAAGATTCGCAGATCGAGAAAGGTCGGCTACGGCTTCGATGCATACAACGAGGTTTACACCGACATGATCTCCGCAGGTATCGTAGATCCTACAAAGGTAACCCGCTCCGCGCTCTTGAACGCCGCATCATGCGCAGCAATGGTTCTCACAACCGAGAGCCTTGTCGGCAACAAGAAGGAGGCCAATCCTCCGGCTCCCGCTGCACCCGCAGGAATGGGCGGAATGTATTGATAAGCCGCTCGGGCAGTAAAACAGTTTCTTGATTTTGAGCCGTTGCAGCAGGTTTTCCAAGCCTTAAACAACGATTGCGGATTTACAGCCGCGAACTAAGGCTCGGTTTTGACCCCGCACACAAAGTGCGGGGTCTTTTTTTGCAGCCTCGGGGAGCATGCGCACCCTGAAAAACAAAATTGATTTTTCGGGACGGGCGTATTATCATAAAAGCAGACAGGCATAAGCGGCTCAAATCGAGCGTGCATAGAGCGTTTGGAGGAAGGAAAAATGCAAAAATATCTTGACATGCTTAAAGAAAACGGAGCGGACTTGGCGGTGGTGACAGATGCAAAGAGCGTCGTGACAGCCGCATGGACGGTGTATAAATGCAAATACGGCTGCGACAGCTACGGAAAAAGCCATTGCTGCCCGCCGAACTGCCCAACGTGGCGTCAGACGCGCGAAATGCTTGACGAGTACTCGTACGGCATACTGTTCAGATGCCGCGAAATGAGCCTTGTGACGCCTCTTGCGGTGAAGGTGGCAAGAGAGATTTTCCTCGACGACTATTATAAAGCCATAGCGTTCGGCGCCGGCCCGTGCAAAAAGTGCGCCAAGTGTAACCCCGAGCACTGCAACTTTCCCGATCAGACCGTGCCCTCCATGGAGGCGTGCGGGATAGACGTGTTCGCGACGGTCAGAAACAACGGCATCCCGCTTCACGTTCTCAAATACAAAAGCGAAACCCCGAGCTTTTTCGGGCTTATCATGGTTGAGTGAGCCGCAATACCCCGACATGCAAATGTAATTTAGATATCTAAACTATATATATTTATAAATTTTTATTGCCGCATTAGTGCAAAATAACATATTAGCTTTGTGAAATGTGCTAATAGAAAATACGGTGGAAAAATGGTATTATTAAATCACCATATTGTATTAGGGGGATTGAGATGAAAAAGTTGTTTTGCATTTTAATAGCCGCAGCGATGCTCTGCCTCAATGCGGCGG
>DDJI01000091.1:0-3366 GCA_002338885.1 Ruminococcus sp. UBA1828
TGCCATACTTGGCATTGCCATACTTGGCATTGTGTGCATTCATACGGCATCCGCTCACGAGATAATCAAATGCGGCGGAGCCTATTTTTGACCACCCTATGACGGTTGCGGCGGCAAATGACGCTATAATCACCGCCACAACTATGCCCGAGCTGTCGTAAAAGCAGGTTTTAAACGCCGCTATCACAAGCTCTGCGCCGTCAAGTCCCGAGCCGGCAGCTCCGGACGAGAGTATTCCGAGCGCAGTCAGGGTGCATATTACAAACGTATCTATCACCACTTCGAGCATGTTCATCAGCCCCTGTTCGCGGGCTGTTTTGCACCCCGATTCGGCGTGTATGGCTGCGGTGGTTCCAAGCCCCGCCTCGTTTGAAAACACACCTCGCTTAAAGCCGGTGGATAGTGCGGTTTTGACCGCATACCCCGCCGTGCCGCCCGCAAACTGTCTGATGCCGAATGCGCCGCAGAAAATCTGCTCAAAGGCAGAGGGCAGCGCATCTATATTCGAGCATATGAGCCAGACCGACGCCGCGACATATCCCACGGATATCAGCGGCAGGAACACGCTGCAAAACTTTGCTCCGAGGTCTTTGCCGGAAAAAAGGCATGCTCCGGCAAAAACCGCAATCACGGCAGCGGTCGCCCACGTCGGGACGGAAAGCTCCGACTCAAGTGCGCTCGACGCCGAGTTGACCTGCGCCATGCTTCCCATCCCGAAAGACGCGGCAACCGTCAGCGCGGCGTAAATCCATGCCGCGGCGGGCTTTTTTAAACCGAGGGACAGAGCGTACATTATTCCGCCTTTTTTGCCTTTGCCGTCGGGTATACTGTATTTTATACTGAGCACGCCTTCGGCATAGGACACAGCCATGCCGAAAAACGCCGACACCCACAGCCAGAACACTGCCCCCGCCCCGCCAAGCGTGAGTGCGGTGGCGACGCCTGTTATGCTGCCCGTGCCGACCGTTGCGGCAAGGGATGACGCTATGGCGCGGTATGCGCTTGTGCCGCCCCTGAGTTCGCGTCGGGCAAAGCGCAAAGCCTCCGGCATCGCCCTTAGCTGTACAAATCCGGTTTTAAGGCTGAAATACAGCCCCGCAAGCACTATCAGCAAGACCGTGGGCATGCCCCACACCGCATCGCTTATCGCCCTGAGCATTTTTATCCCCTTTCGTTTTGTAAGTACACCGTTTGTGTCTTTTGTATTTTGCATGCAGAAATATCCGCAAGAATTTCAGGAGCAGCAGTATGAGAAAGTATCAGCCAAAGGGTGCGCCGCTTGTCATAATCGACCTGGCGCTTTTAGTTGTCACCGCCGCGCTTACGGTGCCGGTGAGGATTTACCTTGTCTCCTTTGAAAATCTTATGATAGCGTTAATATGTTTATTCTGGATAACCGCCGTGCTGTTCGGATTTATTCTGCTGCCCGCATACTTTCGCCGCACCGTCATGTACGTGTCGGGCGCGGAAATAAGCATACACACCGGACTGTTTTTCTACCGCAGAGAGTGCATGAAAATATCGGCAGTACAGTACGTGACTACTATCTCCTTCCCGCTGAGCAGGTTTTCGGGCTTTAACTTTATACTCGTGCGCGGGTTGGGAGGAACGCTTGTTCTGCCCTTTTTAAAGAGCGACGATTGTGAGGATATATCAAACTTTATACACCTCAAAATTACCGAGCGGTGAAGGGAGGCGCACTCGTGACGGAACGCACAGCACAACAGCACCCGATAAAGCTCCTGTCCTATACAACACGGTATTTCTGGCTTCTTATCATACCGATAGTGAGAAGCCTTTACTCGTTGAGTCTTGATGCAAACGCATTTAAGACGTGGCTGAAGGGCACATGGTTTGACCTTATAGTAGTTGCGGCGATACTTGTGTTTGCGTGGCTGCGGCTTGTGAGCGTGACCTTTACTTTTGACCACGAAAAGATAATCGTGCGCAGAGGTATCTTTGTCGCCGCTCAGGACGTCGTATGGTATAAAGAAATCTCTACTTTGAGTATAAAGCAAGGCTTTTTATACAGACTGGTGGGTGCATCGACGGTATACATCGGCACTAACGCAGGAATATTTGACAAGGCGGACATCACGCTTGTGATGAAGCGTTCCGACGCGGACAGGCTTTACGCCTCGGTAAAAGGCTCGCGTGCAAAGAGCCTTAACTACTCCATCTCTACAAACCGCCTTAAATTATTGATCTTTTCTATACTGTCCTCCTCTACACTTTCGGGAGTTATCGTGGCGCTTGCGTTTATAGTCGAGACGTGGCAGGTGTTTGACCGAGAGGTTGAGGCGAGAATAATTTTAGACACGCTGAGCGAATTTGCCGACAGGCTGTCGGTGATTGTTCCGCCGNNCCGCCGATAGCTGCGGGTATATCAATAATCATCGCGGGAAGCTGGCTTATATCATTTATTACAAACGTGTTTTATTTTTGGGGATACGTGCTGACCAAGTGTTCCGACAGTCTTTATCTTAAAAGCGGGCTTTTGTCCCGAAACCGCCACATAATCAAGCTGGACAGAATCAACTATATAGACTTAAAGCAGAGCTTTCTTGCAAGGATGCTGCGCATATCAAGCCTTCACTGCCAGTGCTCGGGATACGGATCTACCGGACGCTCGGAGCTTTCGGTTGTCATGCCTATAACAAGCTCCCGAGAAATAAGCGGCGCGATATCGGAGGTGTTCCCCGATTATCCCTCTCCGCGCATAGAGCTGAAGCCTGCGCCGAGGAGCTTTATGGGGTTTTACTTTTGGCCTGCGCTTTTATGCGTGATTCCGCTTGCCGCGTATGCGCTGATAAACGCCATGCTCCCGACATGGAGCTCGGTTGCGCAAACCGCCATGATAATAGCGGAGATACCGATTGTGTGGCTTGCTGTGGTCAAGACGCTTTCCGTGTTCACGACCGGCATAGGCATGAGCGAGGGGCACATCATCATGCGCTATTCCCGCAGGTACACCTTCCACACAGTCATTGCGCCCAAGGACAGGATTACAAAGGTTGTTTTAAGGCAGAGCGCCATGCAGCACATATCGGGAAACTGCACCGCGATAATATACACATCCTCGGACAGCAAAACGAGGCATCACATTTACGGGCTGAAGCTTGACCGTGCGCTCAGCTTTTTTGACCGCGACGAATTCGATTTGTTTTACCGCGAAAGCACAAAAGACAGCTTCTCAAAACTTTTTTCAAAAAAAGCTTGACAANNTCAAAAAAATCACCCACTTTTTTTCAAAAAAAGCTTGACAAACGGCTTGCGATTATCTATAATAAATAAGTCGCTTAGCGCGCCTGTAGGCACACGCAGGTGTGCAGATGATGTGGCTGTATAGCTCAGTTGGCTAGAGCA
>DDJI01000091.1:3395-6041 GCA_002338885.1 Ruminococcus sp. UBA1828
AAGACACCGCCCTTTCACGGCGGAAACATGAGTTCGATTCTCGTACGGGTCACCAAAGCCTCGTTCCCAAGGAGCTATCCTTTAGGAATGAGGCTTTTCGTTTGTATGGTGATACCGCATGCTCGCATAAAAAACCACGGCTTGCGAAACTGCCGCAAACCGTGGTTATAATCGCTGCTGTCAGCGTGTAGTGTGTTCAGTAACTGAGCGTTTCTCCGGGCTTGACGCTGTAGAGCTTTTCGCCGCTCCACGTGTTCTCGCTGAGCCATATCTGCTTTGCGGAGGGGTTATAGACCATCCTCGACTGCGGGCTTACAGAGTACTCAAGCGCCTTATACGCCATGTGGTACTCGCATATTTCTATGTTTGTCGCATACCATATGTCCTGCCTGCCGCCCATGCGCTTTAAAAATCCCTCTATCACATCCCAGTTTCCGTCTCTTCTGAACTCGGCTGTGTGTCCCCAAAGGTAAAACAGCTTGGGCGTGTCGGGGTCAAGCTCCAAAAACTTATCGGCAAGCGCGCCAAGATAGGGGTCGTTGTGGTGGGCGGTCGCCCTCAGGTGCAGCCAGTCCTCCGGCAGCTCAAAGTCATCACGGGTGTTTACGGTGCGGCAGTACTTTATTCCGTTTGCCCGAAGAGCTGCGGCGGAGCGGTCGTCATATGCCCCGTACGGATACGCAGCGCCCCGCACCACCATGCCGTACTGACNNATCTCGAGATTTGCGCGGTCCGCAGCTATTTCGTAGTTCAGCTCGGCGTCGGTGAGCGTGGTAAAGTTTCTGTGCTCCAAGCCGTGCACGGCGATTTCAACTCCGTGCTCCTTATAGTGCTTTTGAGCCTCCGAAAGGGTCAGCCTCGGCCATCCGCCCTCCGGCTCCGTACCCTCTTCGCGGTATATTCCGGAGCTGACGTTGAAGGTGCCCTTCACTCCGTACTCGTCCATCATATCCATAAGCTTCATATCGTCGTAATTGGCGTCGTCATAGCTTAGGGTCAGCGCCTTTTTAACGCCGCCCGGGAAACGCATATTAAGCATAGTTTTTTCCTCCTCAGATTATCGTTTATTTCTTAAATAAAGTATACCGCCCGAGAGGCGGCATTTCAATACTTCAAGAAAAAAAGGAAGTGCTTTTTACATGTCATCGCTGAAAAACATCATAGACACCCATTCTCACTACGACGATCCGCGGTTTGACGGGGACAGGTATGCTCTTGTTGGCTCGCTGTTTGAGCGCGGCATGTCGGCAATCATACACGCCGCAACAGACCTGCGCTCGACCATTTTCGGCATAAAATACGCCGAGCTGTTCCCGCGCTTTTACACCGCCGCGGGGATACATCCGGAGTATGCGCCGAAAATGCTCCCTGCGGAGCTTTGGGAGATAGAAAAGCTGTGCCGGCAAAAGGGCAAAAACAAGATAGTTGCAGTCGGCGAAATCGGGCTTGACTACCACTACCCGGGCTACGACAGGCGGGCGCAGATACGTCTTTTCAGGGAGCAGATACTTTTGGCGATCCGCTGCGGCTTGCCGGTTATAGTACACTCGAGGGATGCGTCGGGCGACTGCGTGGCGATATTAAAGGAGCTGAGGCCGAAAGGGGTTATGCACTGCTTTTCCGGCTCAAGCGAAACCGCGCGTGAGCTAATAAACATAGGCATGTACATAAGCTTTACGGGGGTTATATCCTTTAAGAACTCAAAAAAAGCAAGGGCTGCGCTTGAAGCCGTGCCGCCCGACAGGCTTCTTTTGGAGACCGACTGCCCGTACATGGCGCCGGAGCCTTTGAGGGGTCAGAGATGCGACAGCTCCATGCTTGTATACACTGCCGCAGCCGAGGCGGCGATATGCGGCGTGACGGCGGAGCAGATAATCCTGCAGACCGAAAAAAACGCCCGCGCGCTGTTTGGGATATGATGCGAATGCAAGGCATGCGCATACATACCGTGAGCATACGTGCGCACAAGCATAACCCGCAGAAAAAAGAGATATGTCATGCTGCACGGGAAAAAGTGAACAGAAAAAAAGCAAGCCCCGCAGCTATTGCCGCGAGGCTTGCTTTACACAACAGGGTTGATTAAAGCGTTTATATGGGTTTTAGTTATCGACAAAGCTTTTATCGGGCGCGATGTTTCACATGAAACACCGATTACATAGGCGATGCCGCGCATGCGCACCCGCTTTTTACATAGCTGATACGTTTGTTCGTTTCTTAATCAGAGAGAAAACTTATAGTACCCTGACCCCGGTTACGACACGTGAGGAAGGTTTGTTCCTGCGGAATTAAGTATGACTGTCACAGGCGTTAGGGTAATCTGTGCCTGCGGAATCAGGTGCGTCCGTAACGCCAACGTAACCGGTCCATACTTTCTGCAAGGTCAGTGTGCCTGCATTTTCTTATAGGCCTTCAGGCTTTATAATACCCTGACTCCGGTAACGACACGTGAGGAAGGTTTGTTCCTACGGAATATAATAGGTTCGTCACAGGCGTTATGGTAATCTGTGCCTACGGAATCAGGTGCGTCCGTAACGCCAACGTAACCGTCCAAACTTCCTACCGGTTTAATACCTTTGTTCGTTTCTTAATCAGAGAGAAAACTTATAGTACCCTGACCCCGGTTACGACACGTGAGGAAGGTTTGTT
>DDJI01000024.1 GCA_002338885.1 Ruminococcus sp. UBA1828
CCCGAGATCTCCGCTACATTCTTGTCGCAGTCCTTTAATATCTTCATCACTGCGTCATATATTCCGTTCTTCTTTATAGATCCTCCGCCGTACACAAGCACTACATTCTTTCCGTACTTATTCAGCTCTCCGCCCAAATAATCAAGCGCATCCTTGCCGAAATAAAGCTTAGTGGGATTGCAGTAAGAAAAGTTTCCTAACATAAAAAGTGTACCTCCGTTTTACTGTTGATGCATTTGCCGCATTTTCGCAGCTTCATCGCATGCGGCATATTTGTATTCTGACACTGTGTCAGCATGATTAGTATAGCACCATTCTGACACTGTGTCAATATACCTCCCGAAAAAATTTTGTCCCCGAAAAAAGGGGCTTGGGGGCTATTGATTTAAATGCTCGGCTGTGCTACAATAGGCGTTACAAGCGCTAAGGGGTTGTTAATGAAATGTTATTCGGAAAACGCATAAATAAATATTACTTGAAATACGCGCCGATGCTTCTTTTAGGCATAGGNNGGTCGTGGACTACTTGCAGCTCATTGTTCCGGAGCTTTACAGAACGGTAGTAAACGGTTTGAATGACGGAACGATAACGGAGGCGTCGGGGCAGGTTGCGGCATTTGACATGGACTATCTGCTTGACAAGGTGTGCCTGCCGTTTATAGGAATAATAGTGAGCATAGTGTGCGGAAGATTCGCATGGAGAATGTGTTTCTTCGGTGCGGGAATAAAGGTTGAGGCGGACATAAGAGGTGAGATGTTTGACCGCTGCAAGGACCTTTCACAGCAGTTTTACCAGCTGAACAAAGTGGGCAACCTGATGTCGCTGTTTACAAACGACCTTGACACGGTGCAAAACTGTTTCAGCTCGGGAATATTGATGTTCTGCGATGCGCTGTTTTTGGGCATACTTGCGCTCATGAAGATGCTGAACATGAATATTGTTCTGGCGCTTTTGTCCATGATACCTATGGCAATACTTTTAGCTGTCGGACTTATAATCGGAAAATACATGACGCTCAAGTGGGAGCGCCGTCAGGAGGCCTTTTCAAAGCTGTCCGACTTTTCGCAGGAGAGTTTTGCGGGCATTGCGGTAATCAAGGCGTTCGTCAAGGAAGGAAAGGAGCTTGCGGCGTTTAAAAAGCTGAACAAGCTGAACGAGGACACAAACGTAGAGTACACAAAGCTGTCTGTCACGCTGAACATTTTTGTCACGCTGCTTGTCGAGTCGGTGGTGTGCGTGATTTTGGGATACGGCGGATATCTTGTATACCGCGGGGTGTTTAACGCAGGTCAGCTCGTTGAGTTTATAGGCTACTTCACTTCGATAGTGTGGCCGGTAATGGCTATATCGGAGCTTATAAACATGCATTCTCAGGGCAAGGCGTCATTAAACAGAATAACCGACCTCTTAGAGGCTCCGATAGAGGTAAAGGACTCTGACAGGGTGTACGACATGGACACAATTCGCGGAGACATAGAGTTTAGGCACCTGACGTTTAGGTATCCCGACGGAGAATACGACGTTTTGCAGGACGTTTCATTTAAGATAAGCGCAGGAGAAAACGTAGGACTGATAGGCAGAACCGGCTCCGGAAAGACGACGGTTGTAGACCTTTTGCTAAGGACATATAACGTGCCGGACGGGACGATTTTCCTCGACGGCCGTGACATAAACACCATACCGATCAAGACCACGAGAAAGTTTTGCGCATACGTTCCGCAGGACAATTTCCTTTTCAGCGACACGATAGAAAACAACATCGAGTTTGCGTCGGACGACGGCGGGCTGAACGAGGCTGTAAATGCGGCGAAGTATGCTGCGGTTGACGACAACATATCGGAGTTTTCGCACGGCTATGACACGGTTTTAGGAGAGCGCGGCGTCACCGTTTCGGGAGGACAAAAGCAAAGAATATCAATAGCAAGAGCGCTCATGAAGAACGCATCCATACTCATTTTAGACGACTCTGTTTCGGCGGTTGACGTTAAAACGGAAAAGCAGATACTTAAAAACCTGCTNNTTGAGAGCATGGACAAGATAATATTTATAGACGACGGAAAAATGCTTGCCGTCGGAACGCATGAGGAGCTTTACAAAAGCTGCCCGGAATACAAACTCACCGTAGACCTGCAAAGGCTTGAGGACGAGAACGGAGGCGCTCAGAATGCATGAGTTTTATCCTTTGATAGCCGTAGGCGCAGTTGTAGGCGTGCTTTCGGTGATATTCATAGCGGCGTACGCTGCGATCAAGGACAAAAAAGCTGCGCTTGGCTTTGACAGAAACATGCCGGACGGCGAGATAACCGTCAGGCTCTTAAAGTACGCCAAGCCTCACGCCAAGAGCTTTATACTTGTTTTGTTTGTCATGCTCTTCTCGGTGGCTTACGACATCATGTCCCCGCTCATAATCGGAGACATAGAAGAGATGATAAAGGATGACTTTGAGCTTTCCGCGCTCTTTGCAAGGGTTGCGGTTTACGCCGGAATACTCATAGTCTCGCTCATCTGCACATACGTGCAGGCTATGGTTTTGCAAAAGACCGGACAAAAGATACTTTCAAGCATAAGGCTCGACCTGATGCAGCACATAGAAAGCCTTTCGCACGCACAGCTGAATGCAATACCCGTAGGAAAGCTTGTCACCAGAGTTGTCTCCGATACCAACGCGATATCCATGATGTTCACAAACATCATAGTAAACCTTGTGAAGAACTTCTTTGTGATATTCGGAGTGCTTTGCGCGATGATGGCGGTAAACTACGCCCTGACGCTGATGGTTTTGTGCTTTGTGCCGTTTATAATACTCTTTACCGTGATATTCAGAAAGTTTTCGAGAAAGGCATACCGTGCCGTGAAGGACGGAACGACCGACATAAACACGTTTGTGTCGGAAAACCTCTCCGGAATGAAGATAATACAGATATTCAACCGCGAGCAAAGGAAGATGGGCGAATTTGAAGAGCGCAACCGCCGTCTCAAAAAAGCCAAAGCCGAGCAGATTTTCGTGTTCGGAATATTCAGGCCGGTTGTGTACATGCTCAACATAGCGTCTATACTCTGCCTGCTGTATCTCGGCGGACGAGGATACATAAAGGACACGCCGTTTTTGGGGCAGGTCATCACGAGCGGAACGATAGTCACGTTTTACATGTACATATCGAAGTTCTACACACCCATACAAAACCTTGCGGAGCAGTTTAACTGGCTGCAGTCGGCATATGCATCCGCGGAAAAGATCTTTACGATAATGGACATGAAGCCGCAGATTGTGGACTCAGAGGACGCAATAGAGCTTAAAACATGCCGCGGAGACATAGAGTTTAAGAACGTGTGGTTTGCGTATGACGATGGCGAATGGGTGCTCAAAGATGTGTCGTTTAAGGTGAACGCCGGAGAAACCGTGGCGTTTGTCGGAGCTACCGGCTCGGGCAAGACGACGATCCTGTCCCTGATATGCCGCAACTACGACATACAAAAAGGACAGATACTCATAGACGGCATAGACATCAAAAAGATAAAGATTTCAAGCCTGAGGCGGCACTTCGGGCAGATGCTCCAGGACGTATTCTTATTCTCCGGAACCATACGCAGCAACATAGTCCTTCGCGACGACGACATATCGGACGAGGAGATAATGGCTGCGTGCAAATACGTAAACGCCGACAAGATAATAAACAAGCTTGAGCACGGCCTTGACGAGCAGGTTCGCGAGCGCGGAAACAACTTCTCATCGGGACAGCGTCAGCTCATATCCTTTGCAAGGACGATAGTTCACAAGCCCGAGGTCATGATTTTGGACGAGGCGACGGCAAACATAGACACCGAGACGGAAATACTCATCCAGGATTCGCTTGACAAGATGATGAACATAGGCACGCTTCTCATCGTGGCGCACAGGCTGTCAACCATAAGAAAGGCGGACAAAATAATATACCTGTCCCACGGAGAGATAAAGGAGCAGGGCAGCCACTCGGAGCTTCTCAAATTAAAGGGAAGGTATTACGACCTGTACATGCTGCAGTTTAACAAGGAGCAGCTCAGCCTCGAGCACTCGATTGATGATTGACGCGGGGCGCGCGCTGTGGTATAGTAATGTAGTCAGATGTATCGAAAACGGCGGTATCCCTGCCGCATTTAACTATTCCCGATGAAAGGAGAGCTTTTAAGCTAAGACTATGGATATACTCGAAGCAAGAGAAGAAAACGAACAGGTCTTTTCGGAGACGGAGGACACAAAGCTCAAAAGATTTCTTTCAGGCAGCCGCATATACACAATGCTCGCCGCTGCAATAATTGCGCTTATAGTTTTTATACCAACCTTTGCATCAATACTCGGCATATACCACAACGTTGCAGAATCTAAAAACGTAAAGAGTTTGTCCGAGATAAATCTTTCGTCAGACCTAAACGGGCAGTATGTGACGGGCAGCGCGTACAAGTTTTTGACCCAGCTCGGATACATTGCCGAATCGGAAGCGGCAGCGACCGACTATTACTATCTCATGTACATTGACGCTCCGAACGGAGAGCAGGTTGCAACGCTTGTAGAGGCGGACAAGAGGGGCGACGAGGACTTGCAATACGTCATCGACGCATATTTGGCATATGCCAAAGACCCTGAAGCCGGATACATGGGCAACATCATAGAGATCAACGGAAGATTTAAGAACATGAGCTCTTCGGAGGAGAAACTTTTTGAAGCAGGTCTTGACCAATGCGGAATCACGGGTCCTGTTTTGGGTTACACCCTTAAACTCGGCAACTTCCCCACGCCTTCGGACACCGTTCCCTACTGGTTTATAGCGGTTCCCTTCGGTGTGGCGGCGATAGTCTGCGCGATACTGTTTGTGTACGGGCTTTCGCTTGAGAACAAAAGGGCAAAAGCCAACATGAGTCCTTATCCCTATCAGAACAGAAAGAAAAAGAGCAAGAAATCGAGCAGCAAGCGTTAACAACTTAAAACGAAAAAGAACCTTCGCAAAGCATGCGGAGGTTCTTTTATTTACGATATTCTGAAGTGCGCCACTATGTCGTTGCGGTTTTCAAGTATATCCTGTTCATATCCGTGCTGCATGGGAGAGCCGTTATGTATGACAAAGCACACGCCGTTTTTGTTTCTCTTATCCGAAACAATTCCTATGTGTCCCTCGAACACGACTATATCGCCGCCCTGCCACTGTTCTATATCATGCACGTCGCATGTAAGCTCTATTGCGGTATTTCTGAAATACGCAAGCAGGTTTCTGACTCTTCTGAAGTCGATGTTCTTATCAATCGGCTCGTCGGCATAGTCGTTCGGGTTAGCGCATCTGTCCTCATACACAAGCTCCATCAGGTCATATCCTGCGCCCAAAAGCCCCTGTGCCACGACATCCGTGCAGACGCCGTACTCATCATTCGGGTATCCGGTATCGTAGTATCTGCTCATGTACTTTGGTTCTGTGGCTATGTATGCCCTGACGTTTTGAAGTATGTCTGTCTGGTCGTCTATGCCGTCCCCGTCCTTATCAGTGCTGCTGACGTACGTTTCAATCCCGAAGTCCTCGTTTGTATACATTTTATGCGGAATGAAATTATACTTGTACGCATAATAGATCACGCCTGCGGCAAGAGCCAGGCACACCAAAGAAAATATAATTATATTTCCAACCTTGAGTTTTGTCCTTTTCATGTTTACCCCGCCTTCTAAGAGTAGCTGTTTTCTTTATCTTATACGGCAAAACATGCAAAATCAATAATTATTAAGGCTATTTAAGCAAAGCTTAATAGTCTTAATCGCTCTTAATTATTCTCGGCGTTTTAGGCGCGCAAAAAGGCGTAAGCAAAATAAAAAATTCACCTGCACGCATACACGTACAGGTGAATGTGGAGGTGTCACCCAGATTTGAACTGGGGGTCAGGGAGTTGCAGTCCCACGCCTTACCACTTGGCTATGACACCGATTGGAGCGGATTACGAGGCTCGAACTCGCTACCTCCACCTT
>DDJI01000071.1 GCA_002338885.1 Ruminococcus sp. UBA1828
CAACAAGCCGAGAGTTGATTTTGAGCTTTTGAAGATGTATCACGAGGGGCTTGTCTGCCTTTCGGGCTGCGCCCACGGCGAGGTTTCAAGAAACCTTTCAAGCGGCGATTATGAATCGGCAAAAGAGACTGTTTTAAGATATAAAGAGCTTTTCGGAGAGGATTATTATATAGAAATCCAAAACCACAAGTTTGCTGACGAGGAGAATATACTCGTTTATCAATATGGGCAAGGCAAAGAAACCGGCGTAAAGCTTGCCGCGACAAACGACGCTCATTATATAGATAAATCTGACGCTCCGGCACAGAAAATACTCATGTGCATTTCAACAAATACAACCGTTGACGACCCAAACGGCATGAGCTTTCCTACAGATGAGTTTTATCTTAAAACGGCAGATGAGATGCTTGCTCTATTCCCGGGACATGAGGATGCCATCGCCAACACCGTAGAGATAGCGGATAAGTGCTGCGTGGAGTTTGAATTCGGCGTCACAAAAATACCCGCATTTAAGCTTGAAGGCGTTTCGGATAACGAAAAGTTTTTGCGGGACATGAGCTATGACGGGCTTAAACAAAGATACGATGTTGTAACGGATGAGTTAAGACAAAGACTTGAGTATGAGCTGAGCGTCATAGTTGGAATGGGCTATGTAAACTACTACCTCATTGTATGGGATTTTATTCATTACGCAAAGACACATAAAATACCGGTAGGCCCGGGAAGGGGATCCGGAGCGGNNNTGCCCGATTTTGATATAGATTTTTGTATCGAGGGCAGGCAGGATGTGATAGATTACGTAAAGAGACGTTACGGCGAGGATCATGTTGCCCAGATCGTCACATTCGGAACCATGGCGGCAAAAAACGCCGTCAGAGACTGCGCAAGGGCCATGGCGTATCCGTACAGCCTTGCCGATAAGGTTGCAAAGGCAATACCGTTCGGGATGAGCATATCTGAGGCCCTTTCTTCAGATAAGGAATTTAAGCAGATGTGCGATAATTCCGATGAGATAAAAAACCTTCTTGACATGGCGATGAAGGTGGAGGGAATGCCCCGCCACTGCTCNNGTTGTCATAACCGCGGGACCGGTGTCTGACTATGTGCCGCTTATGACAAACGACGGACAGCTCGTCACGCAGTATACCATGACTGTACTTGAAAGCCTGGGACTTCTCAAAATAGACTTTTTGGGTCTTAGGAACCTGACGGTAATACGCGATGCCGTGAGAAGCATACATCGCACCGAGCCGGATTTCGACATAGAAAAGATACCGCTTGACGATCCGTCTGTGTTTAAAATGCTTGCGGACGGCGACACGGTGGGCGTGTTCCAATTTGAATCTGCCGGCATGACAAATACTATTGTGAAGCTTGTGCCGGAGAACATAGAAGACCTGATAGCGGTAATATCTCTTTACCGCCCCGGGCCTATGGACTCTATCCCGACATATATAAAAAACCGCCACAATAAAAGCGGAATAGTCTATAAGATACCTCAGCTGAAGCCTATACTTGAGGTCACATACGGATGCATAGTTTATCAGGAGCAGGTCATGCAGATATTCAGAAGCCTTGCGGGATATTCCTATGGCAGAGCCGATATTGTGAGAAGGGCTATGGCAAAAAAGAAACATTCCGTGCTTGAAAACGAGCGGAAGGCGTTTGTTTACGGCGAGAAAAATCCCGACGGAAGCGTAAACTGCCCCGGATGCGTTGCAAACGGCATATCCGAAAAGGCTGCAAACGAGCTGTTTGACGACATGACAAGCTTTGCATCCTATGCCTTCAACAAATCCCACGCCGCCGCATACGCCACCCTGTCATACGAGACGGCGTACTTAAAGCGTCATTACTTTAAGGAGTACATGTCCGCGCTCATTACAAGCGTCTTGGACAACAGCACAAAGGTGACAGAATACACCGCCGAGTGCGAGTCAAAGGGCGTAAAGGTTCTCGGCCCCGACATAAACCTGAGCATGGAGGGATTTGTTTCGGAAGAGGACGGCATACGCTTTGGACTACTTGCAATAAAGAGCCTCGGACGCGGAGCTATCCGTGAGATAATATCGGAGCGGGAGAAAAACGGCAGATTTTTGTCGCTGTATGATTTCATCTCGAGAATGTACGGCAAGGAGCTGACAACACGGGCTATAGAGTGCCTTATAATGAGCGGGGCGTTTGACAGCCTTGAAAACAACCGCCGCAAGATGCTTTCCGGATACGACCTTATGTTAAACGCTGTTGCCGAAAAAAACAGGGAAAGCATCGAAGGACAGCTTGATTTGTTCGGCGGCACCGGCGATGCGGGCGGTGGAGCAAGCGAGCTTCAAATGACCCTTCCCGACGTCGAGGAGTACCCCATGCAAAAGCTTTTGGAAATGGAAAAGGAAACGCTCGGAGTGTATATTTCGGGCCACCCCTTGGCAAAGTATTCTCAGTGGCTTGCGGCATGTGAAATCACATCCGTTAAAAGCATATCGGATGAATTTGACGGCAAACAGGATCGCGACTTAAAAAACGATTCCAAGCAAGTAAGCATAATAGCGCTCCTGAGGACAAAAAAGCCCCTTGTAACTAAAAAAGGTCAGCAGATGTGCTTTGCAGGAGTGGAGGACGCCACCGGCGATATTGAGGTGATAGTGTTCCCGAACCTTTATGACAAAACGCGCGAGCTAATGTATGAAAACTCCGCTCTTTATATCAAAGGAAAGATTTCCGCCAGAGAGGATGAGCCGCCTAAAATATTGGCCGATGAGATTATTCCCGCCGACAGCTATATAGAGGCTGTAAGCGCTCACCCGATATGCGTGAGGATTGCCTCAACGGACAGACACGCGGTTGAAAGCCTGCGGGATATATCTGCAAGATACCCGGGCGGGGGAAAACTGCTTGTGTACCTTTCCGACCTAAAAAAGCTGACAGCTCTGAAGGGCGCGTCAAACGTTGATATATCCGATAAGCTGCTTTCGGAGCTGTATAAGGCATGCGGCGAGGACAACGTCAGATTTCGCCGCTGATGCGTGTAAGACGCAACTGATATATCGACATAAGAAAAACCTCCCACGCATCACGCGGGGAGGTTTGGTTATTGCCGCAAAACTTACTTGGCGTCGTTTTCAGCTATGGCCTTTATGCTTGAAACAAGACCTGCTATACCCTGTATCTCAGAGGGGATAATTATCTTGGTCGCCTTGCCGTCCGCAGCCTTTTCAAACGCTTCAAGGCTCTTTAGAGCAATTACCCGCTCGTTCGGATTTGCCTCGTTAAGCTTTACAAGGCTCTGCGCAAGCGCTGTCTGAACAACTTCGATAGCCTTAGCTTCACCCTCCGCCTCAAGCATCTTCTGCTCCTTGACGGCTGACGCTTTGAGTATCATAGCCTGCTTTTCGGCTTCAGCCTTGAGTATTTCAGCCTGCTTTTCGGCTTCGGCTCTTAAAATCTTTGATTCCTTTTCACCTTCGGCAACAAGTATCTGAGACTTCTTTTCACCCTCTGCCTGAAGTATCTTTTCACGGCGCTCACGTTCAGCCTTCATCTGCTTTTCCATGGCATCCTGTATTTCGCGGGGAGGAATGATGTTTTTAAGCTCGACTCTGTTTACTTTTATGCCCCAGCGGTCGGTCGCCTCATCAAGAACCACCGTTATCTTGGTGTTGATGGTGTCACGCGAGGTGAGCGTAGCATCAAGCTCAATTTCACCGATGATGTTTCTTAAAGTCGTCGCGGTGAGGTTTTCGATTGCGGATATGGGTCGATCCACACCGTATGTGTACAGCTTTGCGTTTGTTATCTGGAAGAACACAACCGTGTCAATCTGCATTGTTACGTTGTCCTTTGTGATAACAGGCTGTGGTTTAAAATCTGCAACCTGCTCCTTGATCGAAATCTTTTTGACCACCTTGTCTATTATCGGGAAAATCATGTGCGGACCGGTGTGAAGCTCGCGGTTAAACGCACCGAGCCTTTCGACTACATATACCTGAGCCTGCGGAACGATTTTGAAGTTTCCTATAATGAGAAGCAAGATGAGAACTATAATTACTATTAGAATGAAAATCATAAATTTTTCCCCCTGAAAATCAGTTTATTTTTGATACAATGAGCTTTGCACTGTCTATTGCCATTATTTTAACCGTCTGACCCTTTTCTATAACACTTCCGTCTTGGCTCAAAGCCTTCCACGAAACGCCGCTGACCATCACCCTGCCTTCAGACAGCTCGTTATGTATTGTCTCGGTTACAATTGCATCCGTGCCGATGATCATGTCGATGTTTGTCCTCTCGGGCTGCTTTTTAACTTTTTTCACAAACGGCCTTGTGAGGATGAGCAAAAGCACTGACATAGCAACAAACGCACAGATTTGCACCCATTCCGGAGCGTCAAAGCACGCAAGCACTATCGGTATAACCGATGCACAGGAAAACCATATTGACACCATCTGCGAAGTCGCAAGCTCAACTACCAGTGTCGCCACCAAAACAATGCTCCAAAAAACAATCATAGCATAATCCATTTTTACAACAACTCACCCGAAACTCGGATGAGACTTTCTCCTTTCGTTAAGAGTACCGCTTGCACGGCTGCAACGGCAGGCACTGATCGCCTTGGCCGCCGTCATGACCTTGGCCGCCGTCATGAGTGGATTAAACACTATATCTATATGATATCATACTTAGATAATATATTCAACAGATTCGGAATATATTTTTAGTCGAAATTACATGGTTTTTATATGAGAACAGCGTGATTGCGCCTTGAAAACGGGCTTAATTTGTGATATAATATAAAAATATTTGTAATGCATGTTCTCTTACGGCTGAGTTTTCAGTTTCGCAGTCTGTTCAGCCGGAAATATAAATTTATCCTGCGAAAATGTTTTAAACGGAGCTAATTATGAAGAAATGGACAGTTTTATCCTCAGACCCTGACAGCGTAAAAGAGATACTCAACAAAACAGACCTTCTGCCGCTGACTGCAAACGTCATGTCCGCGAGGGGATATAACGATTTGAAAAGCTTGTCGGAGTTTTTTGACCCGACGGATTTGTCTGATCCGTATGAGCTTGCCGATATGGAGCAGGCTGTAGAGACTATAAACGATGCCATAGACGCCGGCGAAAAGATATGCGTGTACGGCGACTATGATTGTGACGGGGTTACCGCTTCCGCCATACTTTATGATTATCTTTTGAATATGGGCGCAGATGTCACGTATTATATACCGGAGCGCTCGGAGGGATACGGCTTGAGCGTTGCCGCTGTCGATAAACTGAAAGCAGCCGGCGTTTCGCTGATAATAACCGTCGATAACGGAATTTCCGCGATTGATGAAGCTGAGCATATAAACGAGCTTGGAATGAAGCTCGTCGTCACGGATCATCACCAGCCGTCAGATAAGCTCCCGAACGCCTGCGCGGTTGTTGACCCGCATAGGCATGATGACAGGTCGAAGTTTAAGGACCTTGCCGGAGTGGGCGTGGCACTTAAGCTGCTTGCGGCTTTGGACGACGGCAATTTTGACATGGTTTCAGAGCAGTACGGCGACATGACGGCTATAGGCACGGTCGCAGACATTGTGCCGCTTCTCGGAGAAAACAGAACCATAGTTTCAAGAGGCATAGGGCTTTTGAGGAACACGGAAAATATCGGGCTTTTGGGACTTGTCGAAGAATGCGGAGCAAACCTCGACAATATCAATTCGACCACGATTGCATTTAATATCGCGCCGAGAATAAATGCCGCGGGAAGATTCGGCTCGCCATCGACAGCATTTAAAATGCTCACGTCGGAGGACGAAAGCGCACGCGAGTTTGCCGCGGAGCTTTCAAGCCTTAACAACATGCGCCGGAATGCTGAGACAGATATAGAGCTTGAAATAGAGAAAATGATTGCCGATAACCCGCAAATTGCGTATCAAAGAGTGATAGTTGTGAGCGGAGACGGCTGGCACCATGGGGTTATAGGCATAGTCGCCGCAAGACTTATGGAGCAGTATGAAAAGCCTGTAATTGTAATATCCTCCGACAGCGATACAACTTCAAGAGGCTCTGCAAGGAGCATAAAGGGCTTTAACATTTTCAAGTGCTTTGAATACTGCAAGGGCTTGCTTGAAAAGTACGGCGGACATGAGTGCGCAGGCGGATTTACCGTGCCGACTGAAAACATACCGGCGTTGAACGAGAGGATTGAAGAGTATGCAAGGCTGTACCATCCTAAGATGCCGAGATATACTCTCACCGCTGACCGGCTTATAGGGGAAAATGAGCTGAGCTTTGATGCTGTAAGCGACCTCAGACGCCTTGAACCGTACGGTGCAGGCAATCCCGAGCCGCTGTTTGCTTTTTCCGGCGCAAAGATAGCCGCAGTTGTTCCGCTGAAGAACGGCGAGCATACAAGACTTGATATAGACTATAAGGGCGCGACGCGGATTAAAGCGCTCATGTTCAGGACTAAAACCGATACGCTCGACTTTGTTCAGGGCGATACGGTTGACATAATGGGTCATCTGAATGTCAACAGCTATAAGGGCGTAAAGAGCTTGTCTTTGATTGTAAGCGATATCCGCTTGCATGGAATAAGGCAGGAGCAGTACTTTGCGGCGTGCGATGCATATGAAGCGTACAAAAGAGGAGAAAATGTTCCCGCAGAAACATTAAAGAAGGGGCTTCCGACGAGAGACGAGCTTGCACTGGTGTATAAGCTTTTGAAGCATTTAAGACCCGGAACAAACGTCGAGACGCTTTACGCAAGGCTTGTTTCAAAGGGAATAAACGCGTTCAAGCTGAATATAGCTCTTGATGCGTTTGCCGATGCAAAGCTCGCCGTCGTAACAGGCGCTAAGAGGTCGGCGTCTCTTTTGAGCGTTGAGTCAAAAGTCGATATTTCCGCCGCAGATGCAATAGTAAAGCTGAGCGCGGCGGTACATAACAGCGAAAAACAGATATAATGATATAAGAACTTAACATGAAACGGAAGTGTGTGTACTTTAATGGATGATAACGTAAAAACATTTGATGAACTTCTTGACGTCATAACAGACTCAAAGAAAAACTATAACATAAAAAAGATAACGTCAGCATACGAGTATGCGCAAAGCAAGCATGCGGGTCAGCTGAGGGAGTCGGGCGAGCCGTACATCACGCACCCGATTGCCGTTGCCCAAATACTTGTCGAGCTTGGTATGGATACCGATACCATATGCGCCGCACTCCTGCACGACGTTGTGGAAGATACAGACGCATCTTTGGACGTCCTAAAGAAAAATTTCGGTCAGGATGTCGCCAACCTCGTTGACGGCGTGACAAAGCTGAATCAGGTCGCGCTCTTTTCAAGAGAGGAGCAGCAGGCTGAAAACATAAGAAAAATGCTTCTTTTCATGTCCAAAGATATAAGAGTAATAATCATAAAACTCAGCGACAGGCTTCACAACATGCGCACCTTAGGCTTCAGAAGTGAGCAAAAGCGCAGAGAAGTTTCCCTTGAGACCATGAATATCTTTGTGCCCCTGGCAAACCGCCTCGGAATCATAAAGATGAAAGAGGAGCTTGAGGACATAGCGTTTTCTTACCTTGATCCGTATGCCTATAACGAGATTGAACAGATGCTTGATAAGTCAAAGCAGGAGCGGGAGGAGTTTATAGAGCTTATAAAATCAAGGCTTATAAAGAGACTGTCCGCAGACTTTAACCCTCTTCCCACCATTGAAGGAAGGGTAAAGAGCGCATACGGCATATATAAAAAAGTTTATGAGCAGGGAAGGCTGTTTGACGAAATATATGACAAGTACGCCGTGAGAGTTATAGTGAACACCGTGACGGAGTGTTACTATGTTTTGGGCGTGGTTCATGACATGTTCCAGCCGATACCGAACAGGTTTAAAGACTATATTTCCACGCCTAAGGCAAACATGTACCAAAGCCTTCATACAACCGTTATGGGCAGAGAGGGAATACCCTTTGAGGTGCAGATAAGAACGTATGAGATGCACCATACAGCCGAATACGGAATCGCTGCCCATTGGAAATACAAAGAGGGCGTAAAGGGAAAGTACAAACTCGACAGCAGACTCAACTGGGTAAGGCAGATACTTGACACGCAGCAGGAGTCAAACGACGTTGAAGATATAGTCAGAGCGATAAAAGAGGACCTTGCACCTGAGGATGTGTTTGCCATGACTCCTAAGGGCGATGTAATATCCCTTCCGCTCGGCTCAACCGTAATAGACTTTGCCTACGCCATACACACGCAGGTCGGACACCGCATGATAGGCGCAAAGGTCGATAAAAAGCTTGTTCCGCTCGATTATGTCATAAAAACGGGCGAGATAATAGAAATTATAACAACAAAAGATCCAAATCACGGTCCGAACAGAGCATGGCTTAACATTTGTCAGACAAATGAGGCCAAATCAAAGATCCGCTCATGGTTCAAAAAGGAAAGACGAGAGGAAAACATTCAGGAGGGCAAGGAAGAGCTTGAACGCGAGTTCAGAC
>DDJI01000023.1 GCA_002338885.1 Ruminococcus sp. UBA1828
CACTTAGAGCATACATCTCCAATTGACTGCAAGCGCAGTCACAAGCGAAGGAAGGTGTGTATACGTCCTTCCGATAAACTTGTATGGGTGAATACGGTATTCCTTATTTTCAAGGGCATTGACCATGCGCGAAAACTCTTCGTCCGGCACATCAGAAATGCTGCCTCGGCTGCATGATCTGTTGATCTCCGCATAAACAATTCTCAATGTTTCCTTGTTTTGCGGCGCAACATAAACCTCGTCCGGCGCGCATCCGCAGTCATGCGATGCCGCGCTTACGCTTGGGTCGGCGCCCGCATTGTCACACATAAATCATTCCCCCCGTCAGCGGCGGTTTTTTCGGCGCCGCATCATATTCCGCCGGCACATGCCATGCCGCGATTTTACCCCTTTATATACTTGCTGCTGAAGTCGTCCGCCGGCATTGGTTTGTCGTAAAGAAATCCCTGCCCGCAGTCACAGCCAATGCTCAAAACCAGCTTTTCGTCCTCTTTTGTCTCTATGCCCTCGGCAACCGTTGAAATACCAAGCTCGCGGGCAAAATTCGTGATTTGCTCGAGTNNGCGGCGGTCCTCTCCGTCCGCCGAAATCTTTCTCAAAAATCCTTTGTCGAGCTTCATCTCGTCGATCTTGAGCAGGTACAGCATGTTCAGGGACGAATAACCCGTTCCGAAGTCGTCCAAGGATATCTTAAAGCCCTTTTTATGCAAAACCTCTATTTGGTGATTGAGATATTCAAGGTTGTCCGACGCGACGCTCTCCAAAATCTCAAGTGTTATCAAAGACGTCGGAACCTCATACTTGTTTATTATCTTCATCAGCTTGTCCGGATAGTTTCTGTCCATAAACAAAAGTTTAGACTGATTTACCGAGATCGGCAGAGGCTTTGCGCCCTCGTCGATCCACTTTTTTATCTGCGCGCACACCAGCTCAAACATGTACATGTCGAGCTTAAAGCAAAAACCGTTTGCCTCAAACAAAGGTATGAACTCCGCCGGACTGCGATATGACCCGTCTGGGTTTATCCACCTGACAAGAGCCTCCGCCCCTGACGGCTTTAGCGTTTTCATGTCAAGCTTCGGCTGCAAAAAGAGCTTGAACTCACAGTTTTTCAGGGCGGATTCCATCTGCCCCTCTATGCTGTTCTTTCTTCGCACCGCCTCATGCATATCGCTGTTGTAAAACGCAATTTCCCGAGTATGCGTGTTGTGAATGCTCTGCATGGCAAGCAGCGCCTTTTCCCTGTCTCCGTTTACCGCAACGCCTATATACAGCGAAATATCATAGCCGTAGTTGTCATAGACATTTGACATTTTGCGGACAAGGTCAATTATGCTTTGCAGCCTCTTTGTTATGCGCTCCGTGTCCGTCTCAAGCATGAGAATGAAAAACAGGTCTGCGGTGTCGCGGCAGAAAAACTCGCCGCGCTCAAGGCTGTGTTCAATCACCTTTGCGATGTAAATCAAAACCGTATCCGCGCGCTGCCTTCCGAAAAGGTCGTTTATGCCGTTAAAATTGTGGACATTCAGCGCAACAGTGCTCATGGGCTTATGTTCCCTGATAACCTGCTGCATGTTTCTTTCAAACTTTGCGCTGTTGGCCGAGCCGGTCACGGGGTCGGTATACGCCACGCGAATCAGCTCGTTTGTATGCTTTTTAAACAGATGCCTGCTTCCGAAAAGCAGCACGTTTACAAGCGCCACAAGCAAAACAATTATTATTCCGAACGCAGTGAGCATGCCTCCCGCAAAGGAGTTTGTGCCCCAAACCACATCGACGCAGAACAAATACCAGTTGTTTATATTGAGCGGCTGCATGAAAAAGTGATAATGGCTGCCGCCGTATGAATACTCGCCCTCGGCATCCCGCCCGTTTTGCAGCGCAAACGACACCAGCTGCCTTGTGTTCTCGGAGAATATGCCGCCGTCGTATATATTTTTTACGTCCCTTGAAACGGGCGAATTTTCGGAGCGAACCAAAAACTCCCCGTCGGCGTTTATCAAATGTATGTATCCCGAACCGCCCATTACGGCTCTGCCGTTTGCCACATCCTCAAAGATTTCAAGGTTGTCGCTTGCAGCGAGCGCGCCGACAACCTCTTCTCCGTTGTAAACCGGCACGGCGTATGCAAACAGTTTTTCGTCATATATCTCGATGTCAAACAGCTTTGAAATTGCGTTTTCACCTTCAAGCGCCGTCTGTATTGCGCTTGCGACATACTCCGGACACTCGTCTAAGGATATGTCGTCCCACAAAGTGCGCCCGACGATGTTGATAACGCCCGTACCGTCGGTGCGGATGTATGCCACGGTCAAAAAGTCGTTGACTTCGTTTGCAGCGCTCAGGGTGTCTTGCAGCACCGACATGTCGTCCTCGAGCATGCCTATCTCATACACCTTAGAAAGCGTCGTAAGCACCTGCAGGTTCTTGTCAAGCTGTTTTAAAAGGCGCTCGCCGTACTCGTTTGTCTCAACGCGCATCTGCTCCTGTTCGGATGAATAAGCTCTTACCTCGACATATTGCCATGCGACAATTCCGGCGACCGTCAGGACAATGCTGACAATCACCGTGATTACCGACATGCGCGTCATTTTTGCTTTAAGCTTCTCTTCATCCATAAATATTCTCCAAGTCCTACGCCGTTGGCACAACCTGCTTTTCGGTTATCTTCTTTTGAGCTTCCCACCACGGCATAGGGTGATAGAAGCGGTACCCCTGTATTACATCGCAGCCGACGTGTCGCCNNACATCGCAGCCGAGCTGACGGAGTGCGTCAACCTGTTCCTGCGACTCTACGCCCTCGGCAAGTATGGTCATGTTCAGCTCGTGTCCCACCTGAATCATGGCCTTTAAAATAGCTCTGCCGCTCGGCGTGGTGATATAATCTATAAGACCCTTGTCGAGCTTTATGCCGTCTACAGGGTACCTATGCAAATCATAAAACGATGTAAATCCCTCTCCGAAGTCGTCAAGCGCCACTCTTACGCCAAACTCTTTAAGAGCTGAAATGTTATGCTGAAGCTGCGACACGTTGCGCGCGGTAGCGCTCTCGGTTATCTCAAAAATGAGCAGCTCCTTAGGAAAGGCATACTTTTTGATTATCTGCCGGACGTTGTCGATAAAGTCCGCAGATGAAAACGTCTCGCGGGAAAAGTTACAGGACACAAAGAACGCATCCACGCCCTCCTTTTCGAGCATGTCCAAAAACTCGCACACCTTGCCAAGGCAGTAGTAGTCGAGGCGGCTTATCATCTTTTCACGCTCCATAAGCGGGATGAACTCATCCGGCTGCAAGACGCCCCTTTGAGGGTGGTTCCAGCGGGACAGCGCCTCTCCGCCGAGAATTTTTAATGAGTTTGAATCTACGTAAAATTGCAGATAAAGCTGAAACTCGTTTCGCTCAAACGCCCTGTCTATGCTCGCTTGCAGCTGCTTTTCCCGAATGAACTTTTGCTTCATCTCGTTTGTGCAGACTATGTAGCCGGCGTCGGTTTTCATCGCCTCGTATGCGCTTTGCGTCGCCTGAAAAATCGGCTCGCTTAGGTCTTGGTCCTCGGCTTGCATGGGATATATTCCCGCAAACATCTTGGTTTCAAACGGCTTATTGTGAAGCTGCGAATACATGCCGACGCGCTCAAGCAGCGTCTCAAGCCAGGCATGCTCCCCCGCAGCGTCGGAAGAAAGCTTCAGCATCACAAAGCCGCGGTCGGACACTCTCGCCAAAATATCGCTGTCGCCGGCGTACTCCGAAAGCAAAACCGCGCAGTACCTCACAAATTCGTCCGTCTCATCGGATGTTGTCAGCCTTTGCAGACGCTCGGTATCGACAAAGAAATAAATCATCTGATACAGTATTCTGTTTTTGTCGTTGACGTACTGCTTGTAGTACCGGTTGAGGTACTCCGAGTTTCCGAGTCCGGTCAGCTCGTCTGTTTCGCTGTCCTTTTCGGCACGCCTCAGTTTCTTTTTGTATTTTGCAAGCATTGCCGCCGCAACACACAATAAAGCAATTATAACACACAATACCGCAACAATCAACAGGTTCAAGCCCTTGTAGTCTACAGGCTGCACAGAAGAATCTATCAGCATCCCCGCGACCTGCTGCTCCGATATTTTAGACAAATATTCGCTCAGATCGGACACAAGGGTCTGCGGCGCGGCATCTGTAAAGTAAATGCGGTATGTATAAAGCTCTCCGCCGCGCTCAACCGAAAANNATGCGTAAAGATTGCCCTGCGGCGCCTCGTCGCCCTGCATATATCCCGACAAAATATCGACCTGGTTGTTTTTGTCATACTCGCTGCGGCGATCCTCGCCGTCGGCGTTATAGTACAGGATTTCATATCCGCTGTTTTCGGAAAAACTGCGCAGCATCTGCGGGATTATGCCCTCGTAGGTTCCGGTGTCGTCGTCGTAATATTCCAAAGGGTACGCATCCGGATTTCCTGCGACATATATTAAAACCTTTTCTGCCATCTGACACCTCACAGCTGCTGTTCGGTTCCGTTTTTCCTCTCAAACAAGCTCATGTTCCTGCCCGGCACTTCCTGCACTGTCGCCTCGATTTTCTGAGACGCCATCTGCGACTGCTGATCAATTCTGCGGAGCAGATCGCTGACGGTTTCCCTCACGCTCTTGATATACGCGCGGTACTTTTGCAGCTGGGCATGCGCCTTTTCGCACTCCTTTTCCCACTCTTCCCTGTCCTTTTTAGCCTGTTCCTGCGCCTGTGCGCGCAGGTTTTCCGCAAAGCGCGTCGCCTCGATCATAGTTGCGGCGATAGCCGTCTGCTCGCGCTTTTGATCCTCAAGCTTTTGCGTCAGATCCTTCAGCTGCTCTTCAAGTTCGCTTATGCGCGCCCTGTAAAGTTCCGCATCCTTTTTCTGCTGTTGATCCTTTTCCGTCAGCTTTTCGGAGTAATCCTTCTCGATTTCGCTGATGTACTCGTAAACTCCTGATTTTTTGTAGCCGAAAAAGCCCTTTTTAAGTTGATCCAAATTCATAACAAACCCTCCGTATTTATTTAAGTTTTATCTTTTTGCGTTCTATTCTGCCCCAGCTGCTCTTTTTCTTTTTATAGCCTATAAGCGCTGTCGCCCTCACCCACGCAAGTATCAGCCGCAAAAACGACACCTCCACTACGCACAGTATGATTGCCTTCAAAACATCGGTAAAGGACAGCTTCAAATCGACGGTGTGTACTCGCGCGAAAAACGCAGTCAGGGACATGACGGACGAATACACCACGTATATCGCGAAGAACAAAATCATAAACGGCACGTTCAGCAGGTCAAGAAAATAAGCCATGATCACAGTCGCTATGCCGAACACCTCGATATACGGCGACAAGAGCTCGTAAATCAAAAAGTACAGGTAGGATATAAACCCGACGACGCCGTATTTTGGGTTAAACATTATCTTTTTGTGGCGTGTCATGCTTTGAAACAGCCCTATGTGCCACCGCCGCCGCTGCTTGCACAAATCCCTGAGCCGCTCCGGAGCCTGCGTCCAGCATATCGCATTTGAGGCGTAGCGGATTCTGTACGGGATGTCGTTTTCGCGGCAGTAAGCATGCAGCTTTACGACAAGCTCCATATCCTCACCCATTGTGGTCGGGTCGTACCCTCCGGCGTCTATGACTGCACTTTTCTTAAAAAGCCCGAACGCTCCCGAGATGATCACGCTTCCGTTGAACTTGTCGAAAAGTATCCTCGCAGCCAAAAAGGAGCGGTCGTACTCCAAAACCTGCATGCACGGGATCAGCTTATTCGGCATTTTGTAAGAGGACACCCTGCCGTTCTCGATTTCCGTGCCGTTGCTCGGTCTAACCGCGCCGCCCACTGCGATCACGCTTGCATCTTCAAGCACCGGCGCGACAATCTTCTCAAGCGAATCGTATTGCAGCGCCGAATCCGCATCCATGCAGATGAAGTAGGGATACTTTGAGGCGTTTATGCCCATGTTCAAGGCGTCCGCCTTTCCGCCGTTCTTCTTTCTGATAAGGGTTATCGGCACCTTCCACCCGTGCGACTCATAAACAACCTCTTCCGGCTGGCATGCTATCTTTTTTTGAATCGGGCGGTTTATCTTGTGCATGTTAAACGCCTTGCAGACCTCTTCGCTTGTGTTGTCGCTTGAGCCGTCGTCAACGACGATTATCTCATAAAGGCGGTACTCCAAAGAAAGCAATGATCGCACGCTTTCGACGATTGTAACCTCTTCGTTGTGCGCAGGAACCACTATCGACACCGGAACATAGTATCCGCCCGGCAGCTCGCTTTTGAGCTTGTTTCTTTTCTTTGTCTTGTAAAGCTCCGAAGAACCCACGGCAACCGACAAAAACAAAAAGCTCGCGTAGCCTATCATGTACAGGACAAAGAAAACGCTCACCCATTCAAAAAACAGTTTATACGCGTCCGACACCATATGAATTACACCTCTGCTTCCTCAAGCTTGCGCAGCTCAAGCCTGTACATCATCATTTCTCTTGCGTATCTGTCGTTGCCCGCAACAATGTCTATAACGTCGGAGTAATCGACGCCAAGCTCCGACAGGCTCTGCGATGCGGAAAAGCGTACATACCAGTTGCTGCTGTGCAAAGCCTCTTTGAGCGCCGACTCGGTATCGGCTCCGGGATACTTTGCAAGCGACGATGCGGCAACCGTCGCATACTCCCATTTATCCGCGCTCTTATCTCTGACAAAGCTCAAAAGGCACTGCCTTGCCTGCTCGTATCTGTATTTGCCGAAATACCTGACTGACGAAATCCTCAGCTCTTTGTCCTGCGACTCGTCAGAGAGTATTTTAAACATTTGCTCCTTATAGTTTCCCGAGCAAAAGCGTATGTAGTTTAAAATCGCAAGCAGCGTGTGGCTTGAAAACGAGCCAAACTGCTCTAAAAGCGCCCCGATCAGCTTGTCGTGGTCGCCGTAATAAGTGAGCAGGCCCTCCGTTAAAAGCTTTTCGTGAAAGAACACCTCGCCGTCGTCCTGAATTTTAACCGCTTTTACTATGTACTCCGGCGCGGCAAAGCGGTACATGGCGTTCATGGCGTTAAAGCGGCAATAAAGATTCGGCTTTTTTACGTAGTCGAGCAAAATGTCCTGCAAGGTGTCTATAGACGCCTCCCTGTCGGAGGTGCAGCAGGAGAGAAAATACGTAAAATAGCTCGCCTGCATGACCTCTTTGTCCTCATACTTCACAGCTAAGTACATGATTGCGGGGCGTATCTGCCTCATATATTCTAAGTAGGTCTGCACGTCCTGCGCGCTGTCGGTTTGATAAACCCTGTGAAACGCCATGAGGTTTTTTACCTTGCTCAAAGTGCGGCGCAGATATTTTAAATGCTTCTCGCTCGCCTTTCCCTCCGGCGACTTTATGTTTTCTATCTCCGAATCGATTTTCTTTTTTATCCTGCGGCAGCGCTTTTCCATCCTCGGCTCGCTGCGCTTCATCAGCAGGTTGTATACGATGTTGAACACAATCATGCTGACGCAGACTGCGCCGTAGATGTATATCATAACCTCCGCTCTCATCTTGCTCGCTCCTTTTCGCAGCCGTCACGCTAAAGGCTGTTCCAGTAATCCTTGACTATGTAATAAGACTCCTTGAGTCTTTCGTGATATGTCACGTCCTTGCCCCAGCCCTCAAGCTCAAGCGCGGGCATGCGTATGCGGGAGGGCGAATCGTCAGCCGCCGCGCCGACATACATTCTGTCTATTTCGATAAACTCCACGCCGTAATTTTCATAGTAATCGTCGTGAATCATCATCTCGGACGGGTTCCCGAAGTTTAAAAGCTGCCACGGTATCCGTATCTCTATGCAGTCGCCGCTGAAGATAAAGTCGGCAAGCGAATTAAACTCGTCCGACTCGGGGTTGGCGTTTCCGTAAGTCAAAAGCCCCGTCTCGTATATTTCCGCTGTTTCCTCCCAGTTTCCCGAAAGCAGCGGCGTTGCTGTCTGAAGCATGAGGTAAATCCTCTTGAACACAGGGGTGTCGGCGTCCACTTCGCTTAGGTACGCATCAAAGTTGTTTACCTCGTGCGAATACATCGCCCTGAGCGTTTCGTAGCGCTCCTGAACTAAGATTCTGCTTTCGCTCTTGCCGTCTATCACGATAAGAAAGTCGCACGCCCGCTCAAAGGATATGCCGTAATTTTCGCAGTAGGTGCTGCCCGTTTTCTGCGTGGTGTCTATCGGGATGTATATCACGTCGGAGTCCCACTCAAAGCCGTCCTTGTCAACCATAAAGTAGACAAACTTTTCGTCGTACTTCATTGAAACGGATATTCCGTCCCCTTCAAAGACCACGTCCTCGTCCTGCCACTCGGACAAATCCCCATCGACGTAGCAAATGCTTTCTTCCTCACCCGGGTCAAAGGTCAGAAGTCCGAAATACTGTTCGTTTGTCTGGTAGTCGCTCCAATACGGAGTGTTGTCGAGGTCAACGGCATGCATGGTATTCCATGTTCTTTTGAACCACTCGTCCTGCCACGTAAACACGCAGCTTCCCGCGCAGCCCGCCTCCATTATGTCGTTATAGCAGTCTATTATCGCATAGCCCTGCTCCTGTTCGCTCATGTTTCCCTGATTTCTGCCGGTGTTGTAGTCACGCTGAGCCATGCCTCTGCCGGTGGACACTCCGTACTCCGAAATCACAACCGGCATCGTGTGATAGTTTGTCAGCGCCTTGAGATAGGTATAATAGGTGTTTGTCTCGCCGTTATAATCTGAGAAGTCCGCGTTTTCCCCTCCGGGCAGGTAGTCCTCTATCGGGACGCCCATGTCAACGTTATCCCACTCGGATTGGTCGTTTATCCAGTACGTCAGGCTTTCCTCAGAAGAGGAGTTGAGTATGTAATTGAGGTAATCGGGGTAGTATGGATAAACGTGATAGGAGGCGAAGCGCCCCGATATGAACGCATCGGTGGTTTGAATGTGCTCGACGTCAACCTTTGCGCACTTCATGAAAAATCGGGTTATGTCCTGCGGGTACGCAAAGGGGTCTGTAGTAGGCCAGTTTGAAAAGGCTATGAGTCTTTGCTGCTTATATCGCTCCGACTCGTACTCTATGACCTTGTCTCCCACCTGACAAAGCATCGCCTCAAACGGCGAGGCATCCTCCGTCGTATACATGTACTTGCCCTGATAGGAATTTCGTTCGGGGTACTTTTGGTCGGTATACGCCACCGTCACATCCTCCCACTCTACGCCGAGGATGTACGCTATGACCCACTTTGACACGTCCTTGCGGTATACGCCGGAGCCGAGACCGTAGCCGAGCGACAGCGTCTTTTTGCCGTGAAGGATGTCTATGACGGTGCGGCAGTCGTCCAAAAACGTCTGCAAAAACTCATCGTCATACGCATCAAGGCGGGAGTTTTGCGTATAGTCGTTCACCCACACGCCGTGTATGAGCCACAGCGGCTCCATGCCCTCTTTTTCACGCTGAGTGTTATACTCGTAAAAGGCGTTATAGAAGTCGTCGTGAAGAATGGTGTAAACTCGCAGGGTGTTTGCGCCCATCTGCTGAATAAGCTCAAACCAGCGCATATATGTTTCCTTATCTATCGAGTAGTCGGTAGCCCATTCTCCCGGCAAGCCCACGCCCATATTCACGCCCCGAATTTCAAACGGCACGTACTCCCCGTCCCGCTCCATGCAAATGGTGTCCGAGTCGGTTGTCATGAAGGCAGTCACCGGCGCGTTCGGGTGAAAGTCGATGTATATGCCCAGCCGGTAATATGCCGTGTTCCATGCAAAAAGGAGCAGCACGACAACGCATGCGATGATGATAAATTTTTTCACGTTGCGCTCTCCTTCCGTCAGTGGTTAAACTTCTTGTTCCTTGAATCGTGGCTGTACTGCAAAAGGATGTCTATGTTTTCATCCATCCACGCGCCGCGCTCGCGTATGAAGTCCTTCAGCTGCTCAACCGCCTGCTCGTAATTGTCGGGGTTTCTTGAGTCGGGGTTTAGGGTTCTGAAGGATTCAAAGGTGTATCCCCACACTTCAAAGTTTCTTTCAATCGCGGAGCCTAAGTACTCTATGGTGTCGTCGATATACTGCATGAGATAGTCCTCGTTGAGATAGGTTTCACGCAGGTCGCAGTAGCGGTCGATGATGTACTCGACAAACTCGTCGTCTTTAAACATCATGACAAACCACGGCAGGTACTGTATTTCAAAATGCGTCGTGCCGACGTCCTGACGCATGTTGCCGCAGCACGTGTTTAAATCCCACATGCACATGTGAAACTTGCCCTGAACGTCGCGGTACATGTACGTAGACCTTGCGCCGACTTCATAGTTGCATATAAATTCATTCAGTATGCAGTATTCCGCAAACGACTTCATGTCCGCATAGTTCCACCACGCATAAGAGCCGGTGTCTCGGTCATACGAGTAAAGCGTTTTTTCAAAGCTGCTCAGGTCGTCATGGATGTACTGTATCCGCTCCTCGGTGAGGTTTGACGGCCCGGGGTACACTATGTCGATGGCGTTGCGGGTTCTGTAGGTGTACATGATAAAGGAGTTTATGTTTTTGACTGTGTTTTCGCTTCCCCTGTCAAGGCGCACCACATAGCTCACCCTTGAAACGCCGTCCTGCGGCTCGCTCATCCTAAGGCGGCTTGTCTCGGAGTTATTTATTGTCTCGGTCATGACGTAAAGCCCCAAGTACTCGCCGTTGATGATAAGCTCGCAGAATCTGACGTTCGGCGCATACTCCATGATTTCTCCCGAAATGTTATACCACATGTAGTTGCGTATCAGGGTTTTGTCCATTATCGGACCGTGAAGCGCCCACTCGTGGTGAGCGTCCATCCCCATCATCCCGACGTCTTTATTTTTTATATAGTCGTCCTCCGTTATCGTCAAAAGGTAGCCGACTTTATCAAAATTTCTCGAGGTGTTGCCTCTTATCCTGATCCTTGCTGCTGTTTCGAGGTCGGGCGTGTCTGACGGGTGATGATTTGACTCCTGAGTGTCCATGACCTTGACCGTGCATTCAAGTGTCGGCTCGCCGTCGGCGGTTGTCGTGAACTCTGTATACTCGCCCGTCTCGGGTATGACGCTTTCTTCTATCGGCTCTCCCGGTATTTCCTCGCCGCCGGTATCTATGATTATCAGGGGCAGATGCGTGCACAGCTCACTTTTGTCGCAGTCGCATCCCTCGTCGGGCTGTCGGAAAACAAGGTGCTGATGCACGCGGTTGTTGGGATTGTCCCAATCGACGGCGTTGATGAGCACCACCGTCAAAAGCATTGCAAACGTCGCCGCAATCCCTATAATGCGAAACTTCATTTTACCACCTCAAAGCGCCGTCAGCCGCTTATCTCGTCGTTTTGCGCCACTATGTTGCAGTATTCTATATTGCCGATCTCGTAAAGCGCATCCGTTATGCTCTTTTTCTGCTTTTTTGACTTTGACCCTCCGCCGGCGCTGTCCAAGACGCTTTTGCCCACCTCGTATATAAACTCCACGCTGTTTTCGGTGGTGTTCTTTACACGCAGGTTGGCTTTTCTTGCAAAGTACTGGAACACAAGAGCCTCGACGCGTTCCTCGTTCACTCTTGCGGTGCGTATTATGAGCAGCATTCTGTTGTCGTTTTTAATGCGTCCGAATATCAACAGCACCAAAAACGCCGCAGCACTTCCTATGGCAGCGGTCAAAAAGTCTCCCGCGCCGCAGCATATGCCCGCCACGATCGTCCAGAAAATATACACCGTATCCCTTGAGTCCTTTATGGCTGTTCTGAAACGCACGATAGACAGTGCGCCGACCATACCCAAAGACAGCGCAATGTTGTTTCCTATGACTATCATAACCGCAGTTGTGATTACCGTCAGCGCGACAAGCGAGACGTTGAACTTTTTGCTGTATATGCTTCCCTCGTGGGACAGCATGTACGACAGATAAATAAACGCGGCTATTACAATCGACACGGCCATTCTGAGGGCGATTGCGCCGGTGTCAAGCTGACCTGTGCTTTCAAACATCTCTAACAATAATTCTTTCATATTCAGCTCTCCTATAATGCGAACTTCATGCCTGCGCTTCTTGCCAGGCAGTACTTACTTACAGACAGCTCGGAGCGGTTTGCGCCGTTCACGAGCTTCTTTATGTAACTGAGCAAAAATCCGTTGTACTTCACCTCAAGCACCCCGTTATACGGGTCAAGCACCGGATACATATTTAAGCTCGGGTCAAACAGCGACATGTCGGCTTCGGTTGCCCTTATGCCGCTGTCAAAGGTGATTCTTATCTTGTTTTCCTTTGCGATGAACGCCTTTCTTTTGTACTCTACGATTGTCTTCGGCCGGTAGCAATACATGTTCATCACGCCAAAGCACTCCGCCGCAAACGCATCCTCATACCTCAAAAGGCAGTCAAACCTTCCGCTTATCATGGCTTCTGCGTCATTGCGGCTGACTTTAAGGGAGCGTTTCTTTTGGTATCCGCCCTCCTTTTGCTTCATTTCGAGCATCGCATAATCTGCGCTCGGGTCGTATATGCGAAGGCGGATCTTGCGGCGCAGCTCTATGCCGTCGATTTTAGCCTCGTAATCGCTCTCAAATGGCGTATCGAAGTACAAGGAGCGTATTATGTATCCCTCCGAGCCGTTGTGCTCGTCTTTTAGCATGACCTGCTCAAGCTTCCCCGAAAGGCGGTAAATTTCAGACATGGTCATGAAGTATTTTTTCTCGCAGCGATATACCTCGTTCAATCTCTCACCCCTTTTTACGAAAACAAAAAAGCTGCAAAAACGGGCACTTTCGTGTCTATTTTTGCAGCTTGACAATCTTAGCGGTTTACTTAGTTCCGCCGTAGACTCATAGCTTTGCGTCATCGCCTTTCAGCGATTTTGCCGACTATGAAATTCAATATTCAAGTTGTACAGCGTGCGCTGTGAGGTCGCTGTACATCTGGTTTTTCCCTCTGCGTTTCGCCTCATATAATGCGGCGTCCGTCATCTCGTACAGCTTAGCATAACTCTGCTTTGGGTCTGATACCCAGGCTGTGCCTACGCTGCAGCTGACCGGAATCTCACTTCCGTTCCATTTGATTTCCGAGACTTTTTTGACAAGCTTTTTAGCATAAGAATCAAAAGCTTTAAGATCATCGGTCACCAAAAGGACGTTGAATTCATCTCCGCCGATGCGTCCTATTCTCGCGCCCGGAGGAGCATCTTTGCGCATAATTTCCGCGACTTGTTTTAAAACATAGTCGCCCGCCGGATGCCCGAAGCGGTCATTTATTTCCTTAAAATCATCCATATCCAGGATAAGAGAAGCCAACTTCTCTCCACCCCGCAACTCTGTTATCTTCCTCTCACCATACTTTTCAATGGACGTCTTGTTGAGAAGTCCCGTGAAAACATCCATTCTTATCTCTGCTTTAAGCTGCCTGATTTGCTCTTTGCTCGCGGTTATGTCTACAAGCATTCCGATGCCGTAAACAGGCGTTGAATTTTCGTCCTTTTGCGTTATGACGCGCAGCTCAAACCACTTGATCTCGCCGGTCTTAGTCGGAAGAATCAGCTCGTACTTTTGGTACTCCGTGCCGCTGCGTATGTTGTCCATGCACTCGCACAGCATGTCCTTTTGCCGCTGCGTCAGTCTGTCCATGTCGATTATAAACCGGTGGAAGCCAGATATGCTCCCCGGAATGTCGAAATAGTTACGCCACTCCTTAGAAAACCTTATCCAATCCTCCTTGATGTCCCATTCAAAAGTGACAAAATTCTCTTGCTTGCTGATCAGCTCATACTGCTCAATCGTCAAGCGAAAATCATTTTGCGCTTTTGTCAGCTCCTGCTGAACCTCTCTGATGCGCTTGCCGTAACTGACCTCGATACACGTGTGCTTATACCGTATCAGGTACATCAGCAAACACAAGATGACTGTTATCGTGAAGTTTATTACCTCTCCTGAGCTGAAGAAAAGCTTTAAATAAAGAACAAACACAAAATAGATTGTCGCTGTTCCGATGATTGTGAAAACCGGTTTGAATATCAGGAAGCCTGAAAGCAGGAAAATCGACGTGATAACCGTGAAATATCCGACTGCGCCCGCACGATGTACGTCGTAAATGTTAAACAGCAGATGCCAGGAAAGCGACACGCCCGCCGCAACCATGTACAATTTATACCTCGCTGCCACTGTGAGATCTCCAAAGAAATCAATCACCAAAAAAGCAGCGCATGCTATAAAGTAAACCAGGTAAAGGCTGAAGTAAATCAGGTTGTTCAGTGTGCTCAGCTTGTGGTCTGTGAGAATCAGCACTCGAAAAATATTTACAAATTCCATCAGCACGCCGAACGCCGCGCCTATTCGCAAAATTATCCGGTTGCTCCTTACAGACCGCTCCACAAAATCGTCATAACATGTTTTTGTTTCAGGTATCCCATTCAAAGCCTTATCACCTCCCGTTCATAGTATAATTTGCACCAAAAATACTAAATTACGATCGTGATAGACCTTATTCTGTCGTGAACCCTTCCTTCCCCACCAAAACGTGTTACAAAAAGTTATCATGCGAATGAGATTTCTGCTTTGACGAGTAACAATGTACCCCGTTAAAGCATGAAAAAGGTGATAAATAAATTTTATCACATTGCCTTGTTAAGGTCAAGTCTTTTTTTGATTAGTTTTCATCTATTTCTATTGATATTGCACATTTTCGACAGAACAAAAATGTATACCTTAACTCACACATTTGATAAGAAACTCCTTTCAGCGCAAGCATCATCGCCCAGTATATATATATATATATATATGGAGAGCATAAATTTGTAAATATTTTAGCCTCGTGCTCATCGCCAAGCCCTGTAACCACTTGTGAGGATGGCAAGCGTGCGGTGATAGGTTCTGCCGGACAATTCGCTTCAAATACCGGCAAAGCTTTTGCCGTGCTGAGTACATACGCGCACGGCGCAAAAAAATCGCAGACACTATATAGTATCTGCGACACCGTGGTGCAGGTAACAGGACTTGAACCTGCATGAAATTGCTCTCACATGGACCTGAACCATGCGCGTCTGCCAATTCCGCCATACCTGCATACTTATAAAAACTGACGCTGCAGCGTTTGCAAAGCCGCTGCAACGTCAGTTATTGTATCACAAAATTTTTCTTTTGTAAAGAGGTTAGCCCACAATTTCTCTGTACAGACCAAGGTACAGCTCGGCGGAGCGTCTCCAGCTGAAGTCCTCTCTGAGTGCGTGGCTGACAAGCTTGCCCCACATCATGCGCTTATCGTAGTACGCTCTTGCTCTGACAGTTGCGTCGAGCATGTCGTGAGCGTTATACGTCTTAAACGTAAATCCGTTTCCGCCCGGTCCGCCGCAGTCGGTTATGCTGTCCTTCAGGCCGCCCGTCTCTCTTACTATCGGGATGGTGCCGTATCTGAGTGCAACCATCTGCGAAAGTCCGCAAGGCTCGCTCTGGGACGGCATCAAGAACATATCTGCGCCGGCGTAAATTCTGTGCGCCAGGTCGGGAATAAAGCCTATCTTTGCGGCGACTCTGTCAGGATATCTGTATGCCATCTCCCTGAAGAAGTCCTCATACTGCTTATCTCCCGAGCCGAGTATCACAAACTTGTAGCCCAGGCGAACCATGTCCTCAAACACGCACTTGATGAGGTCTATGCCCTTATGCGCAACAAGTCTTGTTATGATAGCCATTATGGGTTCCTTGCCCACCGGCAGACCCATCTCCTCGAGCAGGCACTTTTTGCACTCTGCCTTGCCCGCTTTGTCCTCCGCAGAGAAGTGCGCGGGAAGCGCGGGGTCGGTCATGGGGTTGTACACGTCCTGATCTATGCCGTTGAGGAAGCCGCAGAGTTTATACTGCTTGCTCCAGAGCACGGGGTCAAGTCCGTGAGAGAAGTAGGGGTTGAGTATCTCCTGTGCATAGGTGGGAGACACGGTTGTGATCTTGTCCGCGGTTTCAAACGCGCCCTTCATGAAGTTGCAGCAGTTCTCATACTCCACTATATGCCATGCATCCTTTGGAAGGCCTATTATCTCTGTGCAAAGCTCCATTCCGTACTTGCCCTGATACTGTATGTTGTGAATGGTGAACACCGTCTTGATGTTGCCGAATCCCGGCTGGCTCCTGTAAAAGAGGCTGTAGTACACGGGCACAAGCGCGGTCTGCCAATCGTTTGCGTTTATGACGTCCGGCATGAAGTCGATGTGCTTGAGCATTTCAAGGATAGCCCTTGAGAAGAACGTGAATCTCTCCGCGTCGTCATAGTGACCGTATATTCCGTTTCTCTTGAAGTAGTACTCGTTATCCAAAAGGTAGTAGGTCACGCCGTTTTCGACGCCCTTGAACACGCCGCAGTACTGATTTCTCCACGAAACCGGAACATAAAAGTTGGTCATGTACTCAAGCTTGTCCCTCAGATCCTGTCTTATTCCCGCATAAAGGGGCAGAACAACTCTGCAATCATGTCCCGCCTCGTTGAGCGCTCTCGGCAAAGATCCCGCAACGTCTGCAAGTCCGCCCGAAGGCAGCC
>DDJI01000083.1:0-5616 GCA_002338885.1 Ruminococcus sp. UBA1828
TCTGACTTTAAACGCAGTTCATGGCATCACTTCCTCAGCGATATTTTGAGCACATATTTAAAAAATATACCGCTTATCAATGGCGCCGTATTGACCTTGAGAAAATGGTTTGGTATACTACTGTACGGTATTTATGCATTGCGGGGAGCGTTAAAATGGACAATCTGTCGAACATCGGAGTAATTAAAGACCTGCTTTCAAAGCACGGCTTTTCATTTTCAAAAAAACTCGGTCAAAACTTCTTGATAAATCCCACTGTCTGCCCTAAAATTGCCGAGATGGGCAACGCCAAAAAGGGGTTTGGCATAATTGAAATCGGACCGGGAATAGGCGTGCTGACAAATGAGCTTGCAAAAAGAGCGGACAAGGTTGTGGCTGTGGAAATAGACCAAAGACTCATACCGATACTGTCCGAAACGCTTTCCGAGCACAAAAACGTAAAGGTTATAAACGCAGACGTGATGGATATAGATCTGCATAAGCTGATTAAAGATGAATTTGACGGCATGAAGGTCGCTGTATGTGCAAATCTGCCGTACTATATCACGTCGCCCGTCATCATGCGGCTGCTGGAGGAGCGGTTGCCCATCCGGGCCTTGACGGTGATGTNNTACTATATAACTTCGCCGATTATCATGTCCTTGCTGTGTTCAAGACTTCCCATAGAATCAATAACCGCAATGGTTCAAAAGGAAGCAGGCGTGCGCCTTTGTGCGCCGCCGGGCACAAGAGAATCCGGTGCGGTGACTGTTGCCGTGAACTACTTTTCCCGCGCAAAAATACTTTTTGACGTTTCGCGCGGAAGCTTTATGCCGCAGCCGAATGTTGATAGCTGCGTTGTGAGATTTGACATAAAAAAAGAAACCCCGTCGCCGAAAGACGAGGACTTCTTCTTTAAGCTTGTAAGGGGAATGTTTACTCAAAGGAGAAAGACGCTTTTAAACTGCGTAAGCGGTTCTGTCGGCATAGATAAAGCCGTCATTTTGAGAGCAGCAAAAAAATGCGGGATAAGTGAAACCGCAAGACCTGAGCAGCTCAACATGGACATGCTTGTTTCGCTGTCCGATGCGCTTTTAGACGAAATCAAAGAATAAAAATAAGGCCGCAGAGTAAAACCTGCGGCCTTATTTTATACCGTCCTTGTCATCGTAAAACTTTGGTATATAGGCTTCGCTTGATGCGTCCCGCTGCTGCGAATACCCCTCGAATCCGAGGTCGCATGCCGTATCTAAAAGATAATTGTATTCAAAGGTCGAGATTTTTCTGTTTATCTCACGGTTCTCAAGGGCTTTGTACACCGGCACATACTGGCTCATAAGGCTTAGGACTATGTCGTCCGGCTCAAAGTTATCTCGCAGCGCTTTTAAGACGTTTGCCGAGTCATGCCTAAGTGTCGGAAGGGCAAGGTGTCTTACAATCACGCCTTTTATCATCTGCCCGTTTTCATCGTATGCCGGCTTGCCTACTTGCTTTTGCATTTTAACTATTGCCGGCATGGCATGCTCAAAGTAGTCTTTGCACCCTGAGTATTTTGCCGAGTACTCCGATGAAAAATATTTGAGGTCCGGAAGGTATATGTCTATGTAACCCGAAAGCATGTCTAAAGTCTGCTGACTTTCGTATCCGCCGCAATTGTACACTATCGGTATGCCAAGCTTGCTTTTGACAAGGTCAAGGGCGGAAATTATGCTCGGAACAAATGGCGTCGGGCTTACAAGGTCAATGCAGCAGGCGCCTTCGTCTCGGAGCTTAAGAAAAATGTCGGCAAGCTCTCTTTCGGTTATGTAAAAGCCTTTGTTCTCGTGGGATATTTCGTAGTTTTGGCAGTAGCAGCACCGGAGCGTGCATCCGGAAAAGAACACGGCTCCGCAGCCTTCGCCAGTACATATGCAAGGCTCCTCCCACTTGTGAAGAGCCGCACGTGCAATTTTAATTTTATCGCTTTGCATGCAGTAGCCGGTGGATTTGCTCCTGTCAACGGAGCATTCTCGCGGGCAGAGCGTGCAGTTATTATATGTGGTCATGTTGTCTTACAAACAGCGGCAAAGGCATATTTGTCCTTTATTTTGCTATATGCCGCCGCACATTTTTCACCGTCCTTAAACAGTCCGAAAACGCAGGAACCGCTTCCTGTCATAAGAGCATCGTCCGCTCCGAGGCATTTAAGCGCATCTTTGATTTCGAGTATTTCGTCCGCAACGCCCGTGACAACGCATTCAAAGTCGTTTGACAAAAGCCCGCACAGGTCTTTGCCGCTTTGAATTGCATCGACTACGGCGCTGCATGAGTATGCATCGTGCATGTATGCACTGTGTTCATTTAACTCATCAAATCTCTTATATGCCTCCGGTGTTGACATGCCCACGTGCGGTTTGACCAAAAGCACATGGTACTTGCTTATCGGCGGCAGGGGGGTTATCTTTTCTCCTATTCCGCAGCAAAGCGCCGTTCCTCCGTCAATGAAAAACGGCACGTCTGCACCAACCTGCAAAGCTGTTTCGCAAAGCGCTGCCTTGTCAAGCGGACTGCCGAAAAAACTGTTAAGCCCCTTGAGAACTGCGGCGGCATCGGATGACCCTCCGCCTAAGCCCGCAGCCTGCGGTATTTGCTTTTGAACGGTTATCTTAACAAAAATATCTCCGCAGCGCTCACATGCCGTTTTGTCAAGGCGCTGAATGCGCTCAAAGAACAGCTTTGCAGCCTTGCAGCACGTGTTGCTGTCGTTTGTCGGAATATCCGAAACGTCAAGGCGGTCGGAATTTATCTCGATGAGTATCTTTTCTGCCGCCGGTTCATGCGTAAACTCAAGTGTCACGGTGTCGCAAAGCGTCAATGTCTGCATGACCGTTTTGATTTCGTGATAGCCGTTCGGAAGTTTTCCGACAATGTCAAGGCATAAGTTTATCTTTGCGTTTGCACAGATGCTTATTTTGAAGTCGGATGCGCTCATTGCGGCTTTTTCTCCTCGCCGGAATCGGAAAGCTCAGCTAAAAACTCTCGTATCCTCTTTATTGCTTCAACGAGGTGGTTTATCGAGTATGCATACGAAACCCTCACGTATCCTTCTCCGCACTCGCCGAAGGCTGTTCCCGGGATAACCGCAACTCGTTTGTGGAAAAGAAGCTTTTCGCAAAACTCGTCGCTTGTCATGCCGGTGGATTTTATGCAGGGAAAAACATAGAACGCGCCCTCAGGCGTAAAGCAGTCAAGCCCCAGCTCGTTAAAGGCGCTGACAAGGTATCTTCTCCTTGTGTCATATTCCGAGACCATCATCTTAACGTCGTCATCGCAGGATGTCATGGCCTCTATCGCAGCATACTGGCTCACGGTCGGCGACGACATGATTCCGTATTGGTGTATCTTGAGTGCATTTTTTATTATTTCATTCGGCGCGCACATGTATCCCAGGCGCCATCCGGTCATTGAAAACGCCTTTGAATATCCGTTTACATATACCGTGCGCTCTTTCATGCCGTCGAGCGATATAATGGAAAAATGCTCTCTTCCGTATGTAAGCTCAGAGTATATTTCATCCGTCAAAACGGCAATGTTTGTACCCTTCAGAATATTTGCTATAGGCTCTAAGTCCTCTTTTGTCATGATTGCTCCGGTGGGGTTGTTGGGATAGGGGAGTATGAGAAGTTTTGTTTTATCCGTAATTGCGTTCTTTAAAGCCTCGGCGGTGAGCTTGAAGCTGTTGTCGGAGGATGTGTTGATTGTGACAGGAGTGCCGCCTGCAAGCGCGACTATGGGCTTGTAGCACACAAACGACGGCTCGGGTATTATTACCTCGTCGCCCTCTTCAACCAAAGCTCTCACCGTCAGATCTATCGCTTCTGACCCGCCCACTGTGACTATGATTTCGGATGCAGGGTCGTATTTTACGCCTGTTCTTTTAAAAGTGTATTCCGAAATGACTTCACGCAGCTTAATAAGGCCGGAATTTGATGTGTAAAATGTCTTTCCGCGCTCCAAAGCCTTTATGGCAGCCTGCCTTATCGGCCACGGAGTATAAAAATCCGGCTCTCCTATGCCGAGTGATATGACATCGTCAAGCGTCGCTGCAATGTCAAAATACTTTCGTATTCCCGATGGCTTTATCTCGCGGGACACCTTGTTTAAAAGCTTATTATAATCTATCATACCTTTTATTCCATGCCTCTTTCGTCGGGAACGGCATCAACAAGCATTATGCCGTTTTCCTTGTATTTTTGCAGGAAGAAGTGCGTGGAGGTTGCAATCACTCCGTCTATCGCGGCAAGCCTTTGCGCAACAAAAAGCGATGCGTCCTTGATGTTTTTGCAGCGAAGCGTAACGGCAAGGTCGTATCCGCCGGACATCAAAGACAGGCTCTCAACCTCAGGATACGACGCTATAAGCCTTGCTATGTCGTCATATCCCACCTGCGCCTTAGGCGTTACCGACAGCTCTATGTATGCGGCAATTCCGTCGTTGTCAGTGAGTTCTTCGTCAATAATTGCAGTGTATCCCTTTATAACGCCGCTTTTTTCAAGCTGTGCGATTTTATCCGCCACATCCTTTTCGGTCACTCCGAGCATCGCCGCAAGTTCCTTGTCGGACAGGCGGGCGTTTGTCTTTAGAAGTTTTATAAGCCGATCCATATCATCACGTCCAATCATATATTTTTTGTATTATATCATTTGTAATTATTCAAGTCAATCTTTAAAGCTTTAATATGATAAATTGAGCGGCGCATTTATTTATTGAATCAATGCCGCTATATAACGAAAACANNCGAAAACTTTTCTGCCTCCGTCGCAAAATACAGTATTGACATATGAAAGATGCGGGTATATAATGAACACGCTTTATATTAAAACAAAGGAGTGAGACAAAATGCGCATGAGATCGGACAGCACAATAAGATTTTTATACGGGCATGCCGCCGGCGGATTATTGGTATCTCACAGTATTGACCATTGACTTAATTCCCCTCGGTGCTGCTGCATCGAGGGCTTTTATGGTTATTTACTGATGAAATGATTTTTTCAGGAACATTATAAGACGGCGGACAAGCTGCTTTTGCAGCCAAAAGTGCAAAAAAGGAAGGACCCATAGGACAAATGGGAGAGGTATAGTTTATGAAATATTTTGACGCGCTTCCCGCGCTTGTAGCCGATGAGCTTAAAAAGCGCGGAGTAAGTACAGACAAGCTTTTGTACTGCGTCAAAGCCGACCTGGACGGAGAGGGAAAGTACATAGACGTGTATGTCACCTTTACCGACACGGACCTGTATGTCATAAGCGGCTATGAGGAGTACAAAGAGGAGTCCGGAAAGGAAAAGCTCGAAGAAAGGGCAAGCAGCATTCCTGTCATCAAAAGCTTTTTNNCGATTTCAAAGATAAAGAACATGTTTGTCGACAGAAATCAAAACACTGCAAGGCTGATTATAGCTATGCTCAAAGACGGCGAGACAGAGGATTTTTCTCATAAGGAAGATCAAAACGAAGAAAGTGACGAAGAGCTTTACGGAATGAAGTTCGGCTGGTTCGGTCAGGCGTATGACCATGAAAGGCCGAACATACAGATTGCAAGGTTTTCTATAGGTTACAGCGAAAAATTCGAGAGATTTTGCGACAGGGTAATAAACTCGC
>DDJI01000083.1:5650-5984 GCA_002338885.1 Ruminococcus sp. UBA1828
GCTTTTGGACAGCGTGCAGACTATCTGCCCGACCTGCCACCAGCCGTATCCGAATCCAAATCGTCCGGTTTGCCCGAGATGCCTTGACAAGCGTTCTATCTTTACAAGGCTGATGGGCATGTTCCGCGAGTTTAAGCTTGCGATTTTTCTGATAGCCCTTACTATTCTCATGTCAAACATACTTGCGATTGTTTCACCGTGGTTTGGCTCAAAGATGCTCTATGATGACGTCTTGACAGAGGGAGGACGTTTTTACGGAAACGTGCTGCTTGTAATCATGCTCATGATACTTACAAACATACTCAGCAAGCTGACGGGTATGGCGTCCGGAATA
>DDJI01000030.1 GCA_002338885.1 Ruminococcus sp. UBA1828
ATAGGCCCGTTCGGCGGAGCAACCCAGACCATATACGTTGACAACATAGCGGTTTACACTGAATGACCAAATACCAAGCCAAATAAATTAACCCCGCTGTCCTTTCTCGGGACGGCGGGGTATTCTTTTTGATGCTTTGCTAATCGTTTTGAGTCTCCTGAAACTGCTCTTTTCTGAAATCAGACGGGGAAAGACCCATTTCCTTTTTAAACACGCGGTTGAAGTATCCGAGCGTTTCGTATCCCACTGCAAACGCTATGTCCGTCACCTTTTTGTCGGTTGTTCTCAGCATGTCGCATGCGTGCTTGATCCGCACCTTGCTCGTGTATTCGCTGACTGTCATTCCGGTGTCCGACTTAAAAACTCGGCACAAATGCTCCTTTGACACGCAAAACTTCTCTGCGAGCTGCGAAAGTCCGGTTATTTCGTTGTAGTGGCGATTGATGTATTCCGATATGCCGCCGGATTTTGACTTGGGCAGAACCGTGGTCTGATATCTGTCGGAGCGCTTTATCACCATGAGCACGTTTGCAAGGCGGTAAAATTCCTCCGGATGCTTTTTAAGCTCCATAAGCTCCGAAAAGATATAGTTAAAGTCCTCCCTCGAAAGGGTGTGCATCTCCTTGTCATAGCAGCTCAGCAGCTCTTCAATAGCCGCCTGCGTGTAGTACTTTTTCAGATACTCTATCGGAAAGTTCACGGCTGTTCTCTCGTGATCCATACCGCCGTTGTTTTTGTGCATCATGTAGGGCGGTATTGTGAAAACATCGTATTGATAGCCGGTGAGTATCCTGTCGTCAACCAGCTGACTAAAGCCGCCTTTGTTGATCAAAAGCAGCTCATATACGCTGTGATAATGCATATACGGCATCCGCCAGTTGGCGTAATGCTTGATGGTGTCTATGTGAATCTGCTCTTCAAAAGCTGTGTATACATTTTTCATAATTATGCCTCACAGTATGAAAATATGATATCAATATTGTACATGTTTTATTGAATAAAGTCAATATAATCAGTGACGCAGATTTTAAAATGATGTACTCTGATTACAGGCAGACCGCATGCCTTGCGTGCTTAGGTGCGGGTATAACGGATAAAACCTAAAGGGGGTTTCAAGAATGAAAAAAAGAGCGCTCTTAATATTACTGTCCTTGATTATGACCCTTAATCTTGTCGCAATGACCGGTTGCGCAGGCAATAAAGACGAAGGGGATGCGGACAATTTGGGAGCAGAAAACGTGGACTACGGAAGAATTTACGACGGAACAAAAACTGCCACTGTTTTGATGGATAAGTCATACAGTGCAAACGAAAACAGTGACAGAACTTATTCACAGGTTCTAAGGGCGGCAAACGACCTCAGGCAGGATATTGCCATGGTCACGGGCGCTATTGACTACAAAGAAATTCAGCAGACGTTTGCAGACGACGAGGAAAAAAAGCTCGAGCGTCTTGAAAACGCCGATCAAAGCAAGGCGCCGCAGCTAAAAACAGGCTCGGCAAACGCCGAGTATGCCATAATTATAGGCGTTATCGGTGAGAGCGAGCTGATAGATGAAATAATCGAAAGCGGAAGCTTTGACGAGGCAAAGAGCATTGAGGGCAGCTGGGAAGCGTATGCCATAAAGGAAATTCCCAACCCCGCAAGCGGAATCGACGCTGCGCTCGTCATTGCCGGAAGCGATGCAAGAGGCGCAATATACGGCATATATACTATCTCTGAGGAGATAGGTGTTTCTCCTTTTTACTGGTACAGCGATGTTCCGGTAGACGTAAAGGATGAAATAGACGTCAATTACTCCACGGCGCTTGTAGAGGACGGCCCTGAGGTAAAGTACAGAGGCATATTTATAAACGACGAGGAGAAATCGACCGAGTGGGCAAAGCTGAAGTATCCCACCGAGAACGGTTCTCCCGATGTAAACTACTATCGCCATGTGTTTGAGCTGGTCTTGAGAATGAAGGCAAATACGCTTTGGCCCGCCATGCACGGCAGCTCCACCGCATTCAACAAGGCTGTTGATGAGGACGGCATACCGATAAACGCGCAGGAGGCTGCGGCATACGGCGTAATAATGGCTGCGTCTCACTGCGAGATATTGCTTAGAAATAACGTGGGCGAGTGGGGCGACTGGTTCAATGAGCACAAGTCGGAGTATCCCGACATCAAGTACCCCGACGATTCGTATAAGGCATACGACTTTACCCTCAACCGCGAGATGCTTTTGGATTACTGGCGTGAGCGCCTTGAGACAAACAAGGACTTTGAAAGCATACTCACCCTCGGAGTCAGAGGCCCTCATGACGAGGCGTTTAACTGCGAAGACCTGAGCGCATATGAGGGCGCGACCGAAGAGCAAAAGAAAGTGAGCTTTATGGAGGACGTCATACAGTCTCAAAGGCAGCTCATTGCAGAAATTTACGGCGAGGACATGGTGACTCAGATCCCGCAGGTCTTAATCCCGTACAAAGAGATGAACGACGTGTACAACGCCGGCTTAAATGAGTTTATGCTTTGGGACGGATCGGAGGACTTCAACGGCGACGGCGAGATAAACTACCTTGACGACAACACCGACATCATGCTCATGTGGGCGGAGGACAACGAAAACTACCTGCGTCAGGATCTGACCGAGGCTGAGGCAAACAGACCGGGCGGAGCGGGCGTTTACTACCACATATCGTATTGGGGACCTCCGTCAAGCTACCTTTGGCTCAACTCCGCATCACTGTTTGTCATGACAGAGCAGATGTCAAGGGCATACAACATCGGAGCGGATGATTACTGGATTTTAAATGTCGGAGACATAAAGCCGAGCGAGCCGAGCATGGAATACTTCCTCAAGATGGCTTGGGATCCCGCAAGCTTTGACGGCGACTCGGTGGGCGAGTACCTGACCGCCCAGGCTATAAGAGACTATAACCTGTCCGAAGAGGACGCTAAAGCTATGGCAGACGCAATCTGCGAATACTATGTAATAAACGGCAGCATAAGAAAAGCGGAGTTTTACGCAAACGGCGACTATAACATTCATCCCGTTGCCTTCAGCGTAATTGCCAACGGCGACGAGGGCTTGCTTTGGGTAGAACGGCTGACATCGCTTGTGGACACGGTAGATGCGCTTTATCAAAAGATGTCCGATGAGTGCAAACTGTCGTTCTACGAGCACTTCTACTACAACATTCTCTCCTGCCTTGACATCGCCGAGCAGTTTGTCTACTACGAAAAGAACCAGCTTGCAGCCGAGCAGGGAAGACTGGGAAGCGCAAATGTGTACGCGGAGCTTGCCTTGGAGGCTGTGCAAAGGACAAAGGACAGACTTTCGGACTTCAACTCACTTAACGACAACAAGTGGACGTCATTTATGGACTATGCGCATCCCGGAAAATCAAAGACGCTTGTAGGCGACAGCGGGGAGACCATGTCATATGTGACGCAGTCGGTTGACACCGTCGGAGCGTATTGCGAAAACGGCTTGAGAGTGGGAGCGGGAACACTGCGCTTAAATTCGCTCATTCCGTCCGACACGAGGTACTTTGACGTGTTCAGCTGCGCAAGCATCGAAAAGGCATGGGTAGCCGAGACGAGCGATGACTGGATAGTCCTTTCGCAGACATCCGGAGCCACAAGAACCGAACAGCGCGTGCTTGTGAGCGCAGACTGGGACAAGGTCAGCGGAACTGCCGAGGGCAAAATACTTATATACAACGCCGATGAAAACGGAAATAAGATCGGCGAGGCGGTTGCAACGTTTGATGTAATCGCTGTAAACTCGGATGTTGAATACGGCGACCATACCGGATATATAGAGGCAAACGGCTACGTGGCAATAGAGGCTGAGCATTACAGCGAAGCTGTCGAAGGCGACGACGGCAGGAACTGGCAGGTATTTGTATCAAACGGACGCCACGGCGACACCGTTAAGGCCATGCCCGACACCGCAGTTAAGACTGAGGATTGGGACAGCGCCGCAAAGCTTGTATACAGCGTGTACTTTGAAAACGCCGGAACATACAAGCTCACACTTGAGAGAATGCCCGTTTTGAACGAGGGAACCGACGAGACGGGAGCTAAGCGCACCATGAACATTGCCGTCGGCGTGTCTGACGACGAGCCGCAGGTTTTGGTCGGCGAGTGCGAGGCTACACTTTGGGGACTCCGCCAGTCTGTCATGGATATGCACCAAAAACTCAGCTGCAACATCACGGTTGAGCAGGGCTGGAACGACATAGTAGTTTATATGTCCGATGCATCGTTCGTGTGGGACAGAATGGTGATAGAAACCGTTTCGGGCGCACTCAGATCGACTGTTTTGGGACCGGCTGAAAGCCCTAACAACATAGCTCCGATAGGCGAGGCAAAGGTCGCATCGCTGCCGGAGGAGCTTGCAAGCTATTCTCCGGAGAACGAAATAGTGCTGAGCGGGCTTGGCAATATCCGAATGAGCAGCGGCACGGAAAAGACATACGAGCTTGATGTTTACGCTACAAACGGCTCAGAGGTTAAAATAAGCGCAGCGTCTGACAACCCCGATGTTGCGGATGTGAGCATTGCGGACGGCGGATACACCGTCACCGCATCCGAAAATACCGGAAGCGCCGCTTTGACATTTACCTTCAGCGCAGAAGGCTGCGACGATTTGACATATGAGATTTCGGTCAGAGTATCCGACCCGAACCAGGGCACTGCATACTTCGAGGAGGGCGGCGAGGTTGTAATAGACGCCGCGAACGCCCTTGATGAGAGTCAGTACTCTTGGACGGACACTGACGGAAATTATGAATGGACACTTACCTCCGATAGGGACGGGCTCTCCATACAGCCGGATACGGGAGTAAAATGGGAAAACACATCGGATAACCTATCCGGCGCGCCGTCTCTGAATTACATGGTTGAAATAAATAATTCGGGAACATACTACCTCTTTGTGAATATGAGCGCTCCGAACGCAGACGCTGACTCCTATCACGTTGTGGTTGACGGAAAATATGCATACACGCACAATTCCGGCGACATGTCGGGAGAAAAGGTTTGGAAGTCGGCGTCTGTAGGAACGGAGCTGTCGGCGGGCGAGCATACAATCACCATCGTCCCCAGGGAGGACGGATTTGTAATCAACCAAATCGTTTTGACGACGAATAAAAACGCAAATTTCAGCGACGGAGTGTTAGTAAACTCTGACGCGCAGGCAAGCCAGGCTCAAAGCTTGGCTCGCTCTGCGGTATGGAGCACTGCGTTTTCTTCTGCCGATAAGTCGCTCGGAGGCAGCCTCGTAAGGCAGCAGATGCGCCTGTCCTCGTCGGGGGACAGCGTAAGCCTTGTAATATCAAATCAGTACGGAAAGAGCGACCTTGTGATAGAGGGCATGAGCATAGCAAAGCTGAATGAGTGGGGAAACTATGAAATAGATTCCGACACTGCCGTCACCGTCACATACAACGGCGACGAGAGAATAGTCGTTCCGGCGGGGACAAAAATATCGACGGATGCGGTTGACTTTGAGTTTGAGCCGCTTGAGTGCGTAGGTGTGACGATGAGCTTGTCCGAGGTTCCTCAGACAATCACATATCACGAATCTGCAAGGTGCTATACATGGTTCGGCGACGGCGAAAACCTGACGCAAAACGACTTCTCAAACGGCAACACATCCACCTCGTGGTACTTTGTCGAGGAAATAGACGTCATATCTGACGATGTGGACACGATAATATGCTTAGGCGACTCAATAACCGACGGATACGGAATAGACAACAACACTCTAAGCAGGTATTCCGACTACCTTTCGGAGCTGTTAGCAGACGACCCGAGCCTTGAAAACATGGCGGTTGCCGCGAAGGGAATAGGCGGCGACTGGATGGGCGCAATAGAGTCAAGGTTTAGCCGCGACGTGCTCAACGTAAACGGAGCAAAGTACTGCGTAATACTTGCGGGAATAAACACCATAGGTTTTATGTCAAATAACGACTCCGCAAGCGTTATAAATCAATATAAGACGTGGGTTGACAGGTGCCACGCAATCGGCATGAAAGTGATAGGCGTGACTGTGCTTCCCTTCAAAAACAGCCAGTATGACGACACATCCTCCGGCGGCTCAAATTATGAGAATGCAAGAGAGCCTGCAAGGCTTGAAATAAACGATTTCATACTCAACTCCGGATACTTTGACGCGGCGATAGATTTGGCGTCAATGGTTGCAGATGAGGACGACCCCGAGATCATGGACTCTAAGTATACAAACGACTACCTGCATCTTAACAGCACCGGATACGAGCTTATGGGAAATGCCGTTTACGACTGCATAAAGGAGCTTGCATAAAAGCGCGCATCCGGCGCATAAAAATCAGATTTCTTCGCTTCCATAACCATACCCGCAAATCTGCACATGCGCGTTTCACCCGCAGAGCACTCAGTGTTCTGCGGGTGAAATGTTTTTATATTCATATGCGCTGTGATGCGCTCACTTTTTAAGCAGCTTGTCGGATAGCTCCATTATTTTAGGGGCAATCTTTTTGCGGCAGGCTTTTGTAATGCGTGAATACACGGGGTACGCCGCTGCGGCAAAAGCTATGCCGATAATGCCGACTATGATTCCCAAAATGAAAAGATTGTCGCTCCACACCATGACGCATGACATCCCCGCGCCAAACAGCAGCGTGCCTATTATGCCCATGCTCACCGAGACCATGGTGCCGGGAAGGGTTGCCCTTTTGTCTAAGCGGCGGAGCGTGTCAAGGCTCGTTTCCTCTTTTTCGATATACTTGCTGCGTATCTTTTCTATCTCGGGTATGTCGTCGGCGGAGTAGCTGTAGTTGAATTTTTTGTTGTCGTTAGATTCATTCATAATAATTATCTCCTTAGAACAAAGCTGATTTTCAGTTTGCTGTTAAAGCTGATTTTTGGCTTGCTTTTTGAGCTGATAGGTTGACCACGCTATCATGTAAACTGCCATTGCAAGAACTATTACGCATACCGCACCGCCCGACACGGATGTCATTACAGCGCGAAAATCGTGGTCGTCATCCGAGCCGAATCTTGAAAGCATTGCGGTTTCAAGCGAAAGCATGGACACCAGCGCAGCCGTAAGGCTGATCATTTTTGCCGCAGACATAGTGGGGCTGCCGCGCTTTCGGTACTTGATCACGTTTACGACGGCGTTTATCGTGATGTAAAAAGTGTATGCCGCCATGGCGTATATTAAGTTGCCCGAGTATTCAAAGCTCTGACCGTTGTTTACAATGTATATCACAATACCGGTGAGAACCTGATTCATCACCAAAAGGGTTATTCCGCAGTCCCGATAGCTTCGCAGCTGCGATTTCATGTCAAGCCCGTGCTGATTTTTTCTCAGCCTGCTTGCCGCAAGCCCGCGCATAACCGAAAGAAGTATGTAGTAAAAGGAAAGCATCACATACCATACAGATTCATACCTTGCTCCTAAGTAAAAGTTCATCGCAGAGTAAAGTATGTTTATGCACAGCCCCGCATACATGACAATCTCGGAGCGGAACTCGTCGTCGCTTAAAATCCTGTCGCCGACAGGTATCCCGCGGATTTTTTGAATGATAGGAAAACTCAGCTTTTTGCGCCGAAACTGCCTTGCATGCCTGACCACGCAGACGACGGAGATCGCCAAGGCGTATGCGGAAAGAATATACGCGGCGTAGGCCGCCGCAGAGCGGTTCGACGTTGCAAGTATTATAAACACAAAGACAAGCGATGGCACGGAAATGCACACCACCGCAAGCGTAGGCAGGCAAAATATTTTCTTTAATGCGCCTTTTACGACTTTAAGGCAGCTTTTGATTTTAGTCCTGTTCATATTTTCCCCTGTGAAGCTTTACGGTGAACACGCTGCCCTTTCCAAGCTCGCTCGAAACCTCTATGCTCGCATGAAGTATGTTTACAACCCTCTTTACAAGCGCAAGCCCTAAGCCGTTGCCCTGAGTTGAATGGGACGTGTCTCCCTGATAAAACTTTTCAAATATATGCTTTCCCTCGTCTGCGCCTATACCGCAGCCGGTGTCCCTGACACTGACTGATGCGCTGTCCCCGTCGCTTTTCAGTGTTACGGTGACAGTTCCGCCGCTGTCGGTGAATTTTATCGCATTTGACAAAAGGTTGTTCCACACAAGCTCTAAAAGCTGCGGATCAGCCGTCACGCTGACGTCCTCCTCAAGCTCGGTTTCAAGCTCAAGCCCCTTTTCGTCAATTGCGTCCTCAAACTCAAGTATGCATTCGCAAATCTGCTCGCCTAAATCAAAAGTCTTGACGTCGGGGTATACCGTCTGGTTCTCAAGCTTGTTTAAGCGGAGTATGTTCGTTATCATGCCGGCAAGCCGCCTCGATGAGCTTGAAATCGCGCTTAAATATTCCTTTTGCTTTTGCTCCGGAAGGCTGCGGTCGCTTAAAAGCGTGCAGTAGTTTTGTATGACCGCAAGGGGAGTTTTAAGCTCGTGGGAGACGTTTGATATGAAGTCCGAACGCAGTGATTCCATCTTTGAAAGCTCCTGCGTCATCTCGTTTATGCCGACTATAACCTCGTTCAGACCTTGCGCAGAGCTTCCGCCGCGTATCTGCGCAATCCTGACAGAAAAATCTCCCGCCATGACCTTTTTTGTCGCGTCTACAATCTTTTTTATCTGCCTGTCAACAAGAAATCTGCGCCTTAAAGCGTCTATTACGGTGAAAATAAGGCCTAGAAGTATTACGTTTATGAATGTGACGGTTGCCGCCTGACTTATCTGATCGCCGGACAGCTCTATGCCGTTTACGCTTGAGAGTGTCTCGAGAAACAGCACCATGCAGCAGGTTATCACAAAGCAGAGCAGCGCAAAGAATATAAAATATCCCCTTACGGCGAGCAGCACGCGCTTTAATTTTTCACCTTGCCGCCTCACTTCAGCACCGCCTTGTATCCTAAGCCGTGGACGGTGACTATTTCAAAGTCACGGCACTCGGCAAATTTGCTTCTTAACTTTGTCATGTATACATCGACGGTGCGAAGTCCCGACGAGCTGTCTCCGTCCCAAAATTCATCCATGAGCTGCGAGCGGGTGAAGGTCTTTTTGGGGTAGGACAAAAGCTTGTATATGAGGTTAAATTCCCGCACCGTGAGCGAAATTTCTTTGCCGTCAAGGTATGCTGTGTGCTCGTCCGCATCCAAAACAAGACTTCCGACTTCTAAGTGGTGGCTTGTGGCTATCTTTGCACGCCTTAAAAGCGCGCCTATGCGAAGGAGCAGCTCGCCTAAATCGACCGGCTTGACCATGTAGTCGTCAACGCCCGCGAGAANNATAGCCACAGTCGTCAACGCCCGCGAGAAAGCCTCGCTGCTTTGAAGAAAAATCGTCCTTAGCCGTCATGAACAGTATCGGTATGTCGGGGTTTTGAGTGCGTATGGTCTTTGCAAATTCGTAGCCGTCCGTTCCCGGCATCATTATGTCGGAAATAATCATGTCGAATATCTCTCCGCCGTAGAACTCGTCGTATGCCTCGTCGGCGCTGCGGCATCCTACGGCGTTGTATCCGTTTTGGTTGAGGTACGCGCAAACGGTGCGGTTTAGCTCCTTGTCGTCCTCTACAACCAGTATTTTGAACATGTGCTTTTGCACCTCCGCGTTTTTTATCATTATACCACCCATGTGTTAAAGTTTTGTTTATGTGATGGCGGCGTTTGCTTGCTAAAGCTCTACACCCATTATAACCCGCCGCGCTCGACGTTTCCACACTTTTTAACGCAAATCGATGCAAATACGCGCATTCTGTGTTTTCTCAGCTTTTGCCGAGCCTTTGCTTAGCTTGCTCGACCGTCTCGCCGTCCTTTGCCAAAAACTCTTCCACAAACTTGTCGCTGATTTTTTCAAAGCCGCCCGTCACTCCCTCTTCGATCTTTTTGTAGCCTTGTGTGACGCCGTTTTCAATCTTTTTATAGCCCTCTGTCACGCCCTCTTCAATCTTTTTATAGCCCTGCGTGACCTTTTCGGCTATCTTTTCATTCATCTTCACAATCTTCGATGCAGTCATATAAAGCCCTCCTTGTCCTTATTGCAGAAATTATTATTGCCAATACCGCACACGCCGCGGCAACTATCGCGGCAATCGCAAACTTATTCATCATTTTACACCCTTTATCATCGGAATGAGGCAAAGCAAAAGCGCTATGCCGACGATGCCCAAAACTATGCCCAAAATCAGCATGTTCCAGATCATAACCATGCACATTCCCACGCCGAGCACAAGCGCCGAGAACGCGCCGTAAATCACCGTTCCCACGGTTTTTATATTGATTTTAAGTGTTTTTCCCTCTGCACGCAGTCTGAGTATGAGCATGAGCACAAGCACTATGACGCCCACGGCAGCTATGACAACTCCCGCGTTAAATGCGTTCCACTCGGCTATGAGACACATGCACATGCCTATTCCGAACAAAAGTCCTCCGATTACGCTCAAAACAAGCGTTATGAAATTTTTCTTTTGCATAAGCAGCCTCCGTTTAATGTGATTTCTCACCTGATGCCTATACTTTACGGCGGTTATGTTTTTAAATTGCTTGCAAAATGTTTGCGTGATGTTAAATTTTCAGCGCCGCATGACCCATAAAAGCTCCGATATATAAAGAAGCCGGCGGCATGCCGGTTCTTCGTTGGTAT
>DDJI01000016.1 GCA_002338885.1 Ruminococcus sp. UBA1828
CCGTAGTCCATCAGCTGCAAATATCCTGTAGGCTCGTCGTCGGTGGATATTGCGAATGTGTATCCGATTATCTTGTCATAGCAGGAGTATATCGGTCTTTCATCGTAAATAACAGAGCTATTTGACCAGTGCGGAGCAGCACCGCTCTTTACATCTTCATCCATTATGCGGTACGCTTCCGAGAGGTATTGAAGTCTTGTATACTCCGTTTCAAAGGTTTCGGGCGTTTCGACAGCTGCGGTATCTTCCGCCCCCAAGCAAAGAGAGGATGTCGCGGCCATGACAACAGCCATGGCAATCAGGGCAAGACGCTTGAGTGTCTTTTTCATTTTAAATCCCTCCGATAATTAATTTGTTTAATCGCTCAAGTAATTTGAGTAATTAAACATCAAGTCCGAAAAGTATCGGACAATCAAGGTCGTCATTGCTTCCATCGCACGGAACTGAAGTCCAGTACGTATGGGTAAAGCCGCATTGCAGACAGGATGCCTCGCATTCATAATAGTGAAGTCCTTGCGATGCGTGATGATACTGATTTCCTGTGCGTTTTCCGACCCCAAAATTGTGTGCCTCTTGGTGAGAGGATTCGTATTCAGTGTATGTGACGCCGCATTCACATGTATACATTGTAGAAACAATGACAGTATGACGTGCCGGATTCACAACGGAATACGAATATACTGTTTTTCCTGTAAAGGAATGGACATGGTTGTCGTCAGCCGCAAAGACGTTGACAGAAGTTGAAGCCGTCAGCACCGGAGCGGCAATGACAATTGCGAGAAACTTTTTGAACGCAACTTTCATGGTTAAGCGCCTCCTTTAAAATTATTTATTAAACTACCACCTTAGCAAAAGATGCATAGTGGTACAGTTTAACCGTAAGAATGACTTACATACCATGCGCACATTCTTTATCTTTAAAATCTCACTTCTTGTCTTACATCTACAGTTTACCATGGTAAAGCTTACTTGTGACGGTGCNNGTAAAGCTTACTTGTCAACATAAAAAATAAAAATAATTATAAAGTTGCTTAAAAAACAAAAAAGCACCCCGTCAAACCGACAGGGCGCTACATAATATTTTATATCGCTTACTTATATTCTCCGGCTGCTTTGGCTTTTTTGCTGCAAAAAACACTCACAAAACTTACGGAGTACCACATAGTATTTTAAATCACTTACTTATATTCACCCGCGGCCTTGGCTTTTTTGCATATGCCACCGTAAATCACAATAAAGCCGATTATGTGGCAAAGCGTTGCCATAATCCATGATATCGGGTAGGATAAAAACAGCACCGTCAGCGACTTTTCGGGGTCTCCGCCGCATGCCTCTTTGTACTGCGCATAATACGTGTAAATCCAGATTATTCGGAATCCGCACACAAACGCTATCGTCGTTATCGTGGGGAGTATGGAGTGTCCTATGCCTCTGAGCATACCCACCATTACATCCATCATTCCGTCTAAGAAGTAGGTCAAAAGTATTACCGACATTCTCGTGACGCCGTATTTTATCTCAAGGTCAACGTCCGTGTAGAATCCCAAAAGCTGTTCGTCAAGCAGCTTTGCAAGCGCTCCGGCGGCCAGTCCCACAATCGTCACAAGACCCATGCATTCAAACGCTATCTTCTTTATTCTGCGGTACTGCTTTGCACCGAAGTTCTGTCCCGTAAAGGTTATCGCAGCCTGATAAACGGAGTTCATGGCCTGGTACACAAAGCCCTCTATGTTTGCTCCTGCGCCGCTTCCCGCCATTGCCGCGCTTCCGAATGCGTTTACGGATGACTGTATAACGACGTTTGAAATCGAGAAGATCGAGCCTTGTATTCCCGCGGGGAGTCCCACGGTGAGTATATGTACAAGCTTTTCGCGGTGAATCCTTATTTTCTTTATGTGCAGCTTTATAGGTCCGTCGGTGCGTATTAAGCATATTAAAATCAGAACTGCCGATATCACCTGAGATACAATCGTTGCAATCGCAACTCCCGCGACGTCGAGGTGGAACACTATTACTAATACGAGGTTGAGTATTATGTTCACTATTCCCGAAACGGTCAGGTAGTAAAGAGGCCTTTTGTTGTCTCCGATAGCTCGAAGGATTGCCGCGCCGAAGTTATATATCATGTTTGCGGGCATGCCTATGAAGTATATCTTCACATACAGCGCCGAAAGGTCTATTACGTTTTCGGGCGAGTCCATCAGCCTGAGTATGCCCTTTGCGGAGAAGAAGCCGAATATTCCCACGACAATTCCGCATATGACCGCAAGCGCAATGGAGGTGTGAACCGCGTCGCTGACGTCTTTCATCCTGCCTGCGCCGAAGTGCTGAGCCACCGCCACGCTTGTTCCGACAGACAGACCCATAAAGACGTTGACTATCAGGTTTATCAGCGAACCTGTAGAGCTTACCGCGGCGAGGGAGTTCTCACTGCCCCAGTTTCCCACAACGATGATATCCGCAGCGTTGTACAAAAGCTGAAGTGTTCCCATGAGCATCAGCGGTATAGTAAATCTGACTATTTTCATGAAGAGCGGGCCGCTTGTCATGTCCATTGCGGCGACGCCGAGCCTTTTACCTTTTCCGAACAACACAATTACCCCTTAGTCAAATAATAAAAAAGAAAACGCATTATAATACCCGCTCGAAAAACCATGATTTCGGATTTTCGGGTTTAGTGGGCGCAGTATATTTAATAATACTCCATAGCAACCGATTTTTCAACTGTTTTTTATATTATTTTTCTGATATTTTTTCCGAGACGTCGGCAGTTTATGGATTTTGCCGCCGTTGACATGCCGCCCGCGATGTTCTATACTCTTTTTGCGGCAGCGCCGTGCAGGCAAATACAGTTTTATGGGCAGACAAGGAGACAAGTATATGTTTGAATATTTTATGAAAGCAAGGTATCATGAGACCGACCAGATGGGCATCATCCACCACTCGCACTACGTAAAGTGGATGGAGGACGCAAGAGTCGAGTACCTGAACAGCATAGGCGCGGGATATGCGCAGATAGAGAAGGACGGCATAGTTTCTCCGGTGGTTTCGCTGTCGGTTGAATACAAGTCGTCGGTGAGGTTTGACGACACGGTGAAAATAGAGGTCAAAATATCAAACTACACCGGCGCAACGCTTGAGTTTGACTATAAGTTCTACGACCTTAGCAGCGGCATGCTCTGCACCGTCGCCCATTCAAAGCACTGCTTTGAGCAGGACGGAAGGGTCATATCCCTAAGAAGGAGCCATCCTAAGTACGACCTTGCGATGAAGGACGAGCTGAACAAAGAGTGAGCATACGCCGCACACGACGGCAAACGAAAAAAACCCCGCAGATCTGCGGGGCTTTTTATTTTCATTTTACGGCAGTGACGCGCGTAAGTCGGCTTGAGATTTAAGCTTTGCCTATGCAGCCGAAGATCTCCATCTTCTCCTTGACGGTTGCCTTGATTGCGTCTACGCCGGGAGCCAAAACCTTTCTGGGGTCGAAGCCCTTGCCGGAAAGATCCTTGCCCTCCTCGATGTACTTTCTGACAGCTGCGGTGAAGGCGATCTGGCACTCGGTGTTTACGTTGATCTTTGCAACGCCCAAAGAAATTGCCTTCTTGATCATGTCCTCCGGAATGCCTGTTCCTCCGTGGAGAACCAAAGGCATGTCCTTTACCTCTTCCTTGATAGCCGCCAAAACGTCAAAGCGAAGTCCGGGCCAGTTTGCGGGATACTTGCCGTGGATGTTTCCTATTCCGGCTGCGAGCATTGTAACGCCGAGGTCTGCAATCTGCTTGCACTCCTTGGGATCTGCGCACTCGCCCATGCCGATAACGCCGTCCTCTTCGCCGCCGATAGCGCCTACCTCAGCCTCCAAAGAGATGCCGAGAATGTCGCAGGTGTTTACCAAAGCGGTTGTGAGCTTTATGTTTTCGTCGATGGGATAGTGAGAGCCGTCGAACATGATCGAGCTGAAGCCTGCGTTGATGCATGCCTTTGCGCCCTCAAAGGTTCCGTGGTCAAGGTGAAGCGCAACCGGTACGGTGATTCCCAGGTTGTCTATCATGCCCTTTACCATGCCTACAATGGTGGTATATCCGCACATGTACTTGCCCGCGCCCTCGGAAACTCCGAGAATTACGGGAGCGTTTAACTCCTGAGCAGTCTGAAGAATGGCTTTTGTCCACTCCAGGTTGTTGATGTTGAA
>DDJI01000010.1:0-2011 GCA_002338885.1 Ruminococcus sp. UBA1828
GAAAGACGCATTTTCTTGTTTCCGCCCTGTACATGCGAAACCTCCATGTCCCTTGTGAACTTTCCGGAGCATATGCGCATGAATGTCAGCCTGTCACGGTGAGCCTTGTTCATGTTTGCCTGTATCTTGAATACAAACGCCGTGAAATTGTCGTCTGTGGGGTTTACCGTGCCGTGATCGGACTGTCTGGGGAGCGGGGAAGGAGCCATCTTCAAAAATCCCTCTAAAAACGGCTCTACACCGAAGTTGTTGAGCGCAGACCCGAAGAACACCGGCGACAGCTCTCCCTTTGACACTTTCTCAAGGTCAAGCTCGTCGCTTGCACCGTCCAAAAGCTCTATGTCCTCGGCAAGCTGCCTGTGGTTCGCCTCGCCGATGAGCGCATCGAGCGACGGGTCTCCAAGCTCCGCCTCAACCGTTTCTACTTCCTTCTGACCTCCGTTGGGGGTGTAGGAGAGTATGTGCCTTGAAGAGCGGTCATACACGCCCTTAAAGTCAATTCCGTTGCCTATGGGCCAGTTCATGGGGCATGTCGCAATTCCAAGCTCGTCCTCGATCTGTGAAAGAAGGTCGAACGGGTTCTTTGAGTCCCTGTCAAGCTTGTTTATAAATGTGAAGATGGGTATGTGACGCATTACACAAACCTTGAACAGCTTCCTTGTTTGATTCTCAACGCCCTTCGCGGCATCTATGACCATCACCGCCGAGTCAACAGCCATCAGCGTGCGGTATGTGTCCTCGGAAAAGTCCTGGTGTCCGGGAGTGTCAAGTATGTTTATGCAGTATCCCTCGTATTCAAACTGCATAACCGAGCTTGTGACCGAGATTCCTCTTTGCTTTTCTATTTCCATCCAGTCGGAGACCGCATGCCTGTCCGTTTTCTTTCCCTTAACCGAGCCTGCAAGGGCTATGGCTCCGCCGTAAAGCAAAAGTTTTTCGGTGAGCGTCGTCTTTCCCGCATCGGGGTGTGAAATAATTGCAAATGTTCTGCGTCTGCGTATTTGATTTTCAATGTTTGGATTAGGCAAAATTATTCCTCCGTTTAATCGGTATTATTCAGCGCAATTACAAATAATCATACCACACTTTTTGCCGCTTGACAACATCTTTGCGCAATAAAAAACCCCGCTTGGCGCATTTTATATGCACAAAGCGGGGAATTTTCAGAAAGGAAAACAATGAAAAACTTTAAATTACTGCGGGATAAATATTTCGTCGGCATCGGCTGCGGAGTATGTATACCATAAGTTTTCATCCTGCGCCCTTAAAATGTACTTTCCGTTACGCCAGTCTACGACGGTTTTTCCGCCGCTGTTGACGGTGTAGTACTTGTCGTTTTTGTAGTCGTATGCTGTGCCCATCATCTGGCATATGAGCATTCCGTTAACGACATCATAGCCGTACCATTCCTGAGGCTCAAACTCCGTTGCCATGTATACCGAGCCGTCCGGTTCTGTTATCTGTACGCCGCTGTCATCTATGCTCAAAAGCACTCCGTCAGATATGCCGATAGGCGCTTTTTCAGCTTCTTCCATCTCAAGCGTCTCAAGATCTATGGTGACCTCGTGCCGGTAGTCTGCCTGATCGCCGCCCTCTGCCACAATCGTTGACAGCGGCCGGTCATATTCAGCGTATACTAAGTACAGCTTTCCGTCAAATATTCCTCGCGGTTCAGCGTAGCTTGAGTACCCCTCGCATATCTGCATAATTTGCTCGACCTTGTTTTCCGAGAAGGTGTAAGAATACAGATAGACGGGTATTTGATCCGACTTGTTCATAGAGCGGTCCGGCGATACGATAAAGTACATAACATCTCCGTCAAGCACTAAGTGTACACAATTAACACCTAAGCCTTCAGACAATGATGCTACAGTCACTCTGTTGGTGCCGTCAAGGTCGCATTTGTGCAGTTGACTGTCAATAGTAGGGATGCCGTCGTCGTTATAGATATGTTCAAGCGTAAACCAGTAAAGGTTGTCCCCGTGGTATACAAAAGGCGTGGTTGGCGCTA
>DDJI01000010.1:2037-3277 GCA_002338885.1 Ruminococcus sp. UBA1828
GGGAAGATTTTATTAAAGCCGTATGCACTGCATGTTTCATCCGAGTGTGTGCAGTTTGGCTTTGAACATACATATACTGTTTCAAGCGTGTCGAAGTCTCCGAAAAAGAGACCTCCCGCACTGTTTGTGGCAAATTCACCGATATCGTATATGTTTTTGTATTTTGTCACTACTCTCGTCGTGTCGTCATATGAATCATTTGCGCCGCAGGAGGTGAGAAGTGTAAACATAAATATTACGGCGATAAAACATTGAAAGAAATTTTTTATATGTTTCATGTGCATTACCTCGTTATTAAATAAGCTATGTTATCACTCTTCACTTGCGATATTTATGTTGCAGAGAGACTGAACATAGTTATTGATTCTGTTATGGTGTCGTTCCGGTTACCAAACTATCATCGTTGTTCATACTTGTGTCAGGCGAAGAAGCACCATGAACAGAAGCGGCGCTCAATAACTATAGGCCGTTAGGAGAATATGCTGTAGCTGAGACCGAATAGCCTTCATGCGGCCCGTCGAAAACAGATGAGGAACCCCAGTTTGCGGGTGTGCTTCCAATGGAATCATCTAAAAAATAATACGCTGTTACCCTTACATATAGTGTGCAGAACCCGTATGGCATTTCAGTTGTTGCATTTGCGGAAGTTCTGCGAAGATTTAATGTAGCGGTCACATATGTACTATTCGGGTTGTTTCTATCTATTGGAAACGATGTGGTTACTGCATATGTAGACGAAGTGATAGAAAAAAGCATAATGANNTTAATAGTTTCATTTTAACCTCCATATAATAAGATTGTCGCTGATGTTATTGCGCATTTCTCCATTCAGTATACTGCCTGTTGTACTCATCTATAACATCCTGAAGTCCGAGGCTGTACATATAATCCTTGAATTCTTCGTAAAAGGTATCAAAGTCAACACCTTCAGATCTGTAGAGCATTAATTGAAGCTTAATCTGAGGATTCTTGATATTTTCCTCCTCCTCAAGGGCGCCGGGAAGAATACCGTTTAAGTATTGCACCTGTTCGGAAACATTTGAGCCGTCGAAGGAAAAACCGTTTGACGTCAGTTCTCCTAAGTTGTTTATCATCTCAAGGTATTCTTCACTTGTATGAGTATCTACATTTGGCATACAAATAAATATATTTGCAAACCTCGAAAAGTTTTGCGAATACGAATCACTGTACGCTACCACGCCGTTTTCTACTGTATAATCTTCTTCTGTGCCGTAGACAA
>DDJI01000096.1 GCA_002338885.1 Ruminococcus sp. UBA1828
ATTTTGGTTATGACGAACTCCGTGCATATTCTTCCCTCCGTCTGCTCTATGAGTATCATCTCTTCCTTCTCGGAGTAGAACGCCTCCTGAGGCGTCATGACCACCTGAGGCGAGATGTACTCTCTGTCCAAAAGTCCGGTCTTGTCCTTCATGTACCTGCTCTTTATGTCGTGCAGGGCGCTGACAAGCCGCTCGGTTTCTCTCATCCTGTCCCCTATGGAGATATAGGCAAGTATATTTCCTATGTCGCCAAGCTCCACCTGTATGTCGTATTCGTCGCGCAGCAAATCATAAACCTCTATGCCCGCAAGTCCTATATCAAGCGTATACACCGTCAGCTTTGTGGTGTCAAAGTCGTATATGCTGTCGCCGTTTATCAGCTCTTCGCCGTAAGCGTAGTATCCGCCTATTTTGTTTATCTCCGTTCTTGCATACTGAGCTATGCGCTCAACCTCCGCAAACGCATCCTTGCCTCTTATGGCGAGGTTCCTGCGGGATATATCAAGGCTTGCAAGCAAAAGATAGGATGCGCTTGTAGTCTGCGTGAGGTTTATCACCTGGCGGACGTATCCCGGGCTTACGTTCGGGCCGACAAGCAAAAACGAGCTTTGCGTCAGGCTTCCGCCAGACTTGTGCATGCTCACGCTTGCCATATCCGCACCGGCAGCCATAGCGCTTATGGGCATGTCCTCGCCGAAATAAAAATGCGTTCCGTGAGCCTCGTCAACGAGCACCATCATGTGATGCGCATGCGCAAGCTCCACTATCTTTTTAAGGTTTGAGCATATTCCGTAGTAGGTGGGGTTGTTGACAAGTATCGCAACCGCATCGGGGTTTTCCTCTATGGCCTTTTCTACCTGAGATATCTCCATTCCGAGCGCTATTCCAAGCTTCTTGTCCACATCGGGGTTTACATATATCGGGGTGGCTCCGTTTATAACAAGCGCATTTATAACGCTTCGGTGCACGTTTCTCGGGAGTATTATCTTCTCGCCTTTTTTGCTCGCCGTTAAAACCATCGACTGCACCGCAGACGTAGTTCCTCCGACCATCAAAAACGCATGCGCTGCGCCGAACGCCTCGGCGGCAAGCTCCTCCGCTTCCTTTATGACAGAAACCGGATGACAAAGGTTGTCGAGCGGCTTCATTGAGTTTACATCAAGCTCCACGCACTGCTTGCCCAAAAGCCTCACAAGCTCCGGATTTCCCCTTCCCCTTTTATGTCCGGGAACGTCAAACGGGACTACTCTATTCCTTCTGAACTCCTCAAGCGCTTCGTATATCGGCGCTCTTTCCTGATTCCCCATCTTCTAACCTCCGAATAAAAAATAAAAAAAGACGAAAGCAAGTTTTCTAACCTGTTTTCGTCGCTGTATCCACCATAAAGCAAGGCACACGCATGCACTGCCGCATTATTTCAGCCGCAAGGCGTTATGCTAAAGTCTGCACGCAGCCGCACACAAAGTCTGTGCTAAAGCATACACTGCATGCCATAATGCAGATTGGTTTGCGTCACATGGATATCCAGAGTCTATATAGCAAATATTCCGCTTTTACTACTCTCATTGACCGTTTTACAAGTTAGGGCGTCTTGCGACGCCGGTTTATAGTTACCAACTTAAAAAACCGGGCTTAAGCCCAACGATGAAACGCCTTTCACATTTCATCATTTATCAACGCGCAACACCGTTTTAAAAGGTCTTGCGCTCGGCAGTTGACCGCTTTCGGGTGCCGCCACAAACGGCTCACGGTCGGATAAAATACTTACCTGGAAGACTTCAAAAGACACCTAATAACGTTTCCCATTAAGATTTAAGTTATCACATAAGACCCGCTTTGTCAACCGCTTTTCATTAAGAATGAGTAAATATTTTGTCAAGCCTGCGCGGTGCGGCTCTGATTATGGATATTTGCAAGGTTTTTTGGCGAGCATCAAAAAAGCGCGGGCAGCTAAAAAGCCGTCCGCGCTGTTTTTTATCTTGCCTAAATGCACGCAAATGTATTTACACTTTGTGTTCGGTTATATCTCCGAAATGTCTGCCTGCGAAAGGGTTTCGACGCCGTTTGAGTGGAGCACCTGCTCCGCAGCTTCGTTGTCGTTTACCCGAAGGACAACATATGCGCCGAGGTTTGTAGATGCGGTGAACGCATACATGTACTCGATGTTTATATTTGCATCGCCGAGGATTTTAAGTATGTGATAAAGCGAACCCGCCTTATCGCTCATCTCAACGGCTATGACCTCAGTCACGGACACGAGCGTATCCTCGGACAAAACGTCCCTTGCCTTTTGCACGTCGGCAAGTATCAGCCTTAAAATTCCGAAGTCCTTAGTATCGGCTATGCTCATCGCGCGGATGTTTATATCCTCGTCCGCAATTCTCTTTATCATTTCAAGAAGCCTTCCCGGCTTGTTTTCTACAAACGCTGACAACTGCTTGATTGCCATAAAAATCCTCCTTAGTCGTGAAGTTTTCTGTTGTCTATTACTCTTACCGCCTTGCCCTCACTTCTTGTCACGGTTTTGGGCGCAACAAGGTGAATCTTGGGCTTGATGCCGAGCATCGCCCTCATCGCATCCTCAAGCGACTTTTCCATCTCCTGAGTTTCGCTCATCTTGTCGGAGAACTGCTCCGGCAAAAGCTCTACGTTTATATCAAGGGTATCGGTGTTGTTCTTTCTGTCAACTATTATCTGATAGTTAGGAGAGTAGCCCTGATTGAGCAGCACTGTTTCTATCTGGCTCGGGAACACGTTTACACCTCTGATTATGAGCATGTCGTCGCTTCTTCCCAAAGGCTTGCTCATCTTTACATGAGTTCTTCCGCAGGAGCACTTTTTACGGGTGAGTATGCATATATCCCTTGTGCGGTATCTTAAAAGCGGGAACGCCTCCTTGTCAAGCGATGTGAACACCAGCTCGCCCTTTGAGCCTTCGGGAAGAACCTCGCCGGTATCGGGGTCTATTATCTCAGCGTAGAAGTGGTCCTCGTTAATATGCATGCCGGTCTGCTCCTCGCATTCAAACGCCACGCCGGGACCGCTTGTTTCGGTGAGCCCGTAAATGTCATAAGCCTTTATGCCGAGGCTCTTTTCTATGCTGCGTCTCATCTCTTCCGTCCACGGCTCCGCGCCGAATATTCCCGCCTTGAGCTTGTTGTCCTCCGGCTTATATCCGCGATCCGCCAAAGCCTCACCGAGGTATGCGGCATAAGAAGGCGTGCAGCAAAGAATTGTAGAGCCTAAGTCCATCATAAACTGTATCTGCCTTTCGGTGTTTCCGGACGACATGGGCAGCGTCAGGCATCCCACCTTATGAGATCCGCCGTTGAGGNNAAGAGTCCGTAGCCGTAGCACACGTGGCATACGTCCTCGTTTGTTCCTCCGGCGGCGACTATAGCCCTTGCGCAGCAGTCCTCCCAAAGGTCTATATCGTGCTGTGTGTAAAACGCCACAACTCTTTTTCCCGTTGTTCCGGATGTGGACTGTATTCTGACGCAGTTTTTAAGGTCTGTTCCCAAAAGTCCGTAAGGATAGGTCTTTCTTAAGTCCTCCTTAGAGATAAACGGGAGCTTTTTTATATCGTCAACGCTCTTTATGTCCTCCGGCTTGACGCCCTTTTTGTCCATGAGATCCCTGTAGTATGCGACGTTTTCGTAAACGTGCTTGACCTGGCGAACTATCTTTTCGTTCTGGATCCTGAGAATTTCCTCCCGCGATGCGGTCTCTATCTCAGGCTGATAGTATCTTGACATTTTCTTTGACTCTCCTTACCTTCTTTTGATTTAAATTTATATTGCCGTGGAGCTACTGAGCCGCACCCAGCTCAAACGCCTTTTTGTTCATCTCGACAAACTGCGGCTTTACGCACTTTTCTATGGCTGAAAGCCACTTTTGCTCGGGTATGTCAAAGTACTTTGACAGTCTGCCCATCAAAACTATGTTTACCGATTTTGCACTTCCCGCCTGCTCCGCAAGACTGAGCGCGTCTATATCATCGACATGCACTCCCTTTGCTTTAAGCTCCTCGAGGACGTTTTCGGGATACTCCGCCGCACCGGTGATTACGGGCATCGGGTCTATTTGCTGAGTATTCACTATTATCTTTCCGCCCTCTTTAAGGCAGGGCGCATGCCGAGCCGCCTCAAGCTTTTCAAACGACACGATATAGTCCGCCTCGCCCTTTGTTATCACGGGGGAGTAAACCTTGTTGCCGAACCTGACATATGTCACAACCGAGCCGCCCCTTTGGCTCATGCCGTGCACCTCGCTGACCTTTACATCGTATCCCTCGTCGGTCAGAAGTACGCCCAAAAGCTTGCTCGCAAGTATACTTCCCTGACCTCCTACGCCAACTATCATAACATTAACGGTATTCATAATACTTTTGCACACTTACCCTTTCTGTATTGCGCCGACCTTGCAAAGCTGCTCGCACACGCCGCAGCCCACGCACTGCGTAAAGTCTATGTGCGCCTTGCCCTGCTTCATGCTTATTGCGGGGCAGCCGAGCTTCATGCACATCTTGCAGCTCACGCACTTATCGGCGTCTACCTTCACGGGCGGCTTCGGCTTTACGTATTTGAGCAAAACGCAGGGACGGCGTGAAATGATAACCGACGCCTCATCGGCTGCAAGCTCTTCTTTAAGAACCTCGTCGCACTCCTTCAGATTATACGGGTCTACCACTCTCACGCGATGGATGCCTATTGCATGGCATAGATCCTCAAGGTTTACCGCAGCGGCGGGGTCGCCTTTGATATTATAGCCGGTGGTGGGGTTTTGCTGATGTCCGGTCATGCCGGTTATGGAGTTATCTAAGATGATGACGGTGGAATTTGAGTTGTTATAGGCTATGTTCACAAGTCCGGTCATGCCTGAGTGCATGAAAGTCGAGTCGCCTATTACGCAAGCCGTCTTGTGCTCCGACTCGCTTCCGCCGGCTTTGTTAAAGCCGTGTATGCCCGAAACGGACGCGCCCATGCACAGTGTGGAATCGAGTGCAAAAAGCGGAGCCGTGCTTCCTAGCGTATAGCAGCCTATATCTCCTAAAACGGTGACCTTGTTCTTTACAAGCGTGTAGAACATGCCTCTGTGCGGGCAGCCCGCGCACATCACTGGAGGACGCACGGGTATTTCGGAATCGGCGCACACGCTCTTAGGCTCTTCCATGCCGAACGCGCGGCGTATGGTAGCCTGGTTGTATTCGCCGACGGGTGAAAACATCTGCTTGCCTATGCAGTCAACTCCGAGCGCCTTTACATGCTGTTCTATTATGCCGTCAAGTTCCTCTATGACGTAAAGCTGCTTTACGCCTGCGGCAAAGTCACGTATGAGCTTTTCGGGCAGAGGGTTTATCATGCCGAGCTTGAGTATGGACACGCTGTCGCCGAACACTTCTTTTACGTATTCATAGCATGTTCCCGCGCAGATGATGCCCATTTCGCTGTCGGTCTTTTCGACTCTGTTAAACCTGCCTGTCTCTGCGACCTCCTGCAAGCGCTTTGTCCTCTCCTCGACAAACGGATGTCTTTTTGCTGCGTTTGCGGGAGCCATTATGTACTTGGCGGGGTTCTTCACATATTCGCCGAGCGGCTTTTCCTGCCTCGGCTCAAGCTCAACGGCATACTGCGAATGCGCTATTCTTGTGCACATTCTCACTATCACCGGAGTGTCAAATTCCTCTGACAATTCAAACGCCTGCTTGACGTACTCCTTTGCCTCTGCGGAGTCGGAAGGCTCTATCATCGGCACTTTTGCGGCTATGGCGTAATGTCTTGAGTCCTGCTCGTTCTGTGACGAGTGCATAGCGGGGTCGTCTGCGACAAAGAGCACAAGTCCGCCGTTGACGCCGGTATAAGAGAGCGTAAAGAGCGGGTCGGCTGCGACGTTTAATCCCACATGCTTCATGGCGCATGCGCTTCTCACGCCTCTTAAAGATGCGCCGAACGCAACTTCTGCGGCAACCTTTTCGTTAGGCGCCCATTCGCAGTAGATTTCATCATACTTTGCCGCATACTCTGTAATCTCCGTTGAGGGGGTTCCGGGATAGCTTGATACCACCTTCACTCCCGCCTCATAAAGACCTCTGGCAACCGCCTCGTTGCCAAGCATTAGTTTTTTCAATGTATTCATCCTTTCTGTTTTATAGGGATTTAAAAAGCACAGTTACATGTTATTTTCCCAGGCTGTCCGTTATCTCGACTGTCTTTGTCTTTTCGTAACAGCTAAACATTTTTTCAATGCCCTCAGGTCTTGAGCCGGGGGTTATAAGGCTCACGACCGGCACGATTATCAGTCCGCCGAGCATTGCAAACACGCCGGAGTAAAGAGAGTTTGTGAACACAAACGACAGCACCGGTATATTTGAAACATCCAAAGCGCCGAGCGACACAAAAAGCTGCACCGTCTCAAGTCCGACGCCGAACACAAACGACGCTATGACCGCCGCCTTTGAAGTTTTCTTGAAGTACAGTCCGTACAAAAACGGCGCTAAGAATGCGCCCGCAAGCGCTCCCCACGACACGCCCATCATCTGAGCGATGAACAGGTTCTGACTTCTCGCCTGATATATTGCTATCACCGCCGAAACGGCTATGAACACCACTATAAAAGCACGTATAATGAGCATCTTTTTCTTCTCGCCAAGCTCTTTTTTAGACACCGGCTCTATAAAGTCCAGCGTCACGGTTGAGGCGCTTGTCAAAACCAAAGATGACAGCGTTGACATAGACGCGGAAAGCACCAAAACTATCACCACGCCTATTAAAACAGGCGTTAAGCTCGAGAGCATCTGAGGGATGATCGCATCATATCCCTCCGCCGCCACATCCACGTCATACAGCCTGCCGAATCCGCCGAGGAAGTAGCATCCTCCGGCGACGACTATTGCAAAGAGTGTGGAGATGACCGTTCCGGTCTTTATTGACTCCTCGTTTTTTATTGCGTAAAACTTTGCAACCATCTGAGGAAGTCCCCACGTTCCGAGCGAGGTGAGTATGACTACGATGAGCAAAAACACCGGCTGCGGGCCTAAAAACGAGGCATACTCCCAGCCGCCGTTTGCGCCGGTGGCAAGCTCTTCCGTCGCCGCGGCAAGTCCGCCGTTGTCCCTAAGCACCGCCAATATGACCGCAACTATTCCCACGAGCATGATTATGCCCTGAATAAAGTCGTTTATGGCGGTTGCCATGTATCCGCCAACGATTACGTATATTCCGGTCAGAACGGCCATCACTATAACGCACACCGAGTAGTCTATGCCGTCAAACGCCATGGAAAACAGTCTTGAAAGTCCGTTATACAAAGATGCCGTATATGGTATCAAAAATACAAACGTGATTACAGACGCCGCAATCTTTAAGCCCTTTGACTCAAACCTTGCGCCGAAGAAATCCGGCATTGTCTTGCTTGAAAGGTGCTGAGTCATTATTCTTGTTCTTCTTCCCAATACGCTCCACGCCAAAAGCGAGCCTATAAAAGCGTTTCCTAAGCCTATCCACGTGGAGGCAAGTCCGAAATTCCATCCGAACTGTCCGGCGTATCCGACAAATATGACGGCGGAAAAGTAGGAAGTGCCGAACGCAAACGCGCTGAGCCACGGCCCTACCGAACGCGAGCCTAAAACAAAGCCGTTTATGTCCGTTGCATGCTTTCTTGAGCGTATGCCTATGTAAATCATGAGTGCAAAGAAGCACACGATAAGGCAAAGAGTGATTATCATCGTCTCAGTCATGTGATTTCCCCTTGTACTTTATTTTATCCTATATTCTGTTCCAGCACAAGATGCTCTGCGCCGTAAATTCTGCACAAAAGCGGTTTTTCTATCTTGCCTGTCGGGTTTCTGGGCACGTCGGCGAAAATTATGCGTCTTGGGCGCTTATATCTGGGCAAGCCCTTGCAGAACTCGTTTATTTCGTCCTCCGTACACTCAAATCCGTCCTTGATCTGTATTATTGCGGCGGCTATTTCTCCGAGTCTTTCATCCGGCAAGCCTATTACCGCGACGTCGCTGACCTTTGAAAAGCCGCGTATGTAGTCCTCTATCTGCACGGGGTAGAGGTTTTCGCCTCCGGTTATTATGACGTCCTTTTTCCTGTCAACCAGGAATATGAAGCCGTCCTCGTCCTTTGTCGCCATGTCTCCGGTGTAGAGCCAGTCGTCTTTTAAGGTAGCAGCCGTCGCCTCGGGGTCGTTATAGTAGCAAACCATTACGCCCGCTCCCTTTAAGCAAAGCTCTCCTACCTGTCCCGGACCGACATCGCAGCCGCTTTCGTCTACTATCTTTACCTGCCATCCGTAACCCGGAACACCTATTGCGCCGACTTTGCTTATATTTTCGACGCCCAGGTGAACGGCGCCGGGGCCTGTGGACTCCGAAAGTCCGTAGTTTGTGTCGTACTGGTGATTCGGGAAGTACTCAAGCCAATGCTTTATCAGGCTTTGCGGCACGGGCTGCGCGCCTATATGCATAAGTCTCCAGTTTGACAGGTCGTAGTCGGACAGCTTAAGTCTGCCGCTGTCCAAAGCGTTTAATATGTCCTGCGCCCACGGCACCAAAAGCCACACTATCGTGCACTTTTCCTTTGACGCCGCCTCGAGTATAAACTCCGGCTTTGTGCCCTTCAGCAAAATCGCCTTTGAGCCGCTTATCAAAGAGCCGAACCAATGCATTTTCGCTCCGGTATGGTACAGCGGAGGTATGCACAAAAAGACGTCGTCTTTAGTCTGTGAATGATGCTTTTGCTCGACAACGGCGGCGTTCATCAGCGCGCGGTGGCGGTGCAAAATGGCTTTCGGAAAGCCTGTTGTTCCGGATGAAAAGTATATCGCAGCATAATCGTCCTCGCAAAGCGGTATGCCCGGGTTGGAGCTTGAGCAGTCCGCGGCAAGATGAGCATAGCTCTCCGCAAAGGACGGGCATCCGTCGCCGACGTATATAAGCAGGCGGTTTTTGCTTATGGTGTCGGCGATCTCCTCGACACGTCCTATAAACTCTGCGCCGAACATCAAAACATCCGCCCGAGCCAGATCAAGGCAGTATTTTATTTCATCCGATGAGTATCTGAAATTGAGCGGCACAGCCATCGCACCGGTCTTGAGTATGCCGAAGTATATCGGCAGCCACTCAAGGCAGTTCATCAGCAAAACGGCAACCTTATCGCCCTTTCCTATTCCCCTCGACAAAAGCACGTTTGCAAAGCGGTTGGCTTTTTCGTTGAATACCGACCAGCTTATTTCACGGCGGTAGCTTGTGCGCACGGTGGGCTGTACAAGCTCGTATTCACGCCACGTGAGTCTGCGGTCCTCCGGCAGCTCGGGGTTTATTTCCACAAGCGCAATGTCGTTTCCGAACTCTGCGCTGTTTCTTTCAAGCAAATCAACTATTGTCATCGTATCACCTTTAAATTTATATTTTTTATGCTATAATTAGCTTAGTTTCATCTCAAGAAGGAGCATAATTATGATAATTGATTTTCACACTCACACGTTTCCCGACAGCGTAGCGCCCAGGGCGATAGCCTCGCTTTCGCAAAGGGGAAACATAAAGCCGTATTCCGACGGCACTCTTAACGGTCTTAAAGAGTCCATGAAGCGCTCCGGCGTCGATTACTCGGTAATACTCCCTGTTGCAACAAGCGTGCACCAGGTGCAGTCCATCAATCGTCTCGGCGCTCAGCTGAGCGGCAAGGACGACATAATATACGCCGCGGCAATCCATCCCGACTGCGGCAACCTCGACGCGCTGTTAGACGACATAAAATCCGCGGGATTCTTCGGCATAAAGCTCCACCCCGACTATCAGGGTGTTCGCTTTGACGACCCGAGGTACATAAACATAATGGAGAAAGCGGCTCAAAGAGGCCTTATCACCATCACACATGCGGGAATAGACGTCGCGTATCGAGACGACGTCCACTGCACGCCCGATATGGTCTTGCATGTTTTGAACGAGCTGCGCGGAATTATCGAGTACAAGCTCGTTTTAGCGCACCTCGGCGGATTTGAGCTTGAGGACGAGGTTATGGACAAGCTCGTCGGAAAGCCCGTATACATGGACACAGCCGCGGTTTTGAGCATAAATCCCGAGAAAAACAGGGAAATAATTCGCCGCCACGGCGCAGACTTCATAATGTTCGCAACCGATTCCCCATGGGCGCCGCAGGACGAGTTCATAAAGCTGATAACCTCGCCTGAATACGGGCTAAGCGATGAGGAGCTTGAGAAAATCATGTACAAAAACGCACTGAAACTTCTCTGCGGCGTTTGTGACATCGGTTGCGCTCAATAAAGCTTTAAATTGCTAAATTGGATTATAACACAGTGCCGCTCATAAATCAAGGACAAAAGCACAAATTACGAGTTTTTTATGGCTGTTTTTAATTGCGCATGTCTTTTGGGCGTCTTATATCCTTTTTCAGCTTCCCCGCTTACATATAAATACCAACGTTGAACCGGCATGCCGCCGGCTTTTTTATATATCGGAGCTTTTATGGGTCATGCGGCGCTGAAAATTTAACATCACGCAAACATTTTGCAAGCAATTTAAAAA
>DDJI01000027.1 GCA_002338885.1 Ruminococcus sp. UBA1828
TTAAAAGGCCAAAGAATGTCATCAAGAAGGACTTGTTTGACTTGACGGCAGCTGACTTGGACGGCTTCGATGTTGTAGTTGATGCGTTCGGCGCATGGAAGGAAGAGGAGCTTCCCAACCACACAAAGTCCTTGATGCATCTGTGCGACATCCTTTCAGGCAAAAAGACTCGTCTGGTCGTTGTCGGCGGCGCAGGAAGCTTGTATGTAAACCCTGAGCACACCGCTGTTGTTTCTGACGGACCTGATTTCCCACCTCAGTTCCTGCCCCTTGCAAAGGCACAGGGTAAGGCGCTTGAAGAGCTTCGCAAGCGCAGCGATGTTCAGTGGACATTCATCAGCCCCGCAGGTGACTTCCAGGCTGACGGCGAGCGCACCGGAAAGTACATCCTCGCAGGCGAGGAGTTAACCTTAAACAGCCGCGGCGAAAGCATCATCAGCTATGCAGACTATGCAATAGCGCTTGTGGATGAGATAGTAAGCGGAAATCACATTCAGCAGCGCATAAGCGTTGTAAGAGCGTAATCAGCAAGATAAATAAAATATCCGACAAAAGCTCTCGGCACAAAATGTGTCGGGAGCTATCGGATTTTGTTAAACGCTTTATAAAAGATATTGATGTTGTTGCTGCAGGCGTTATAATTAAATCAGCAGCTGCTGATACGATACTATGATATTATGGACAATTAAGCATGGGGGTAATTTGCATGACGCAGGAACAACGGCGCATTTATTTAATTAAAGTGTTGCTGAGCGAGCACAAGGAGTATTCCGGCATAGACATTCCGGATGATGCCGAGGGTCAAAAACATCTCTTGAGGTCGCTTATGAATGTCCGAATGCCGGATAAAATCAGCGAGGAGTTTCTCAGGGTACAGGATGAGTACCTGAAGGAAGAAATATCGCACAAAGGCATAACGGATTACACGAGCTTAACTCAGGTTAAAAAGGATTTGTATCTGTGGCAGGGCGATATAACAACCCTTAAATGCGACGCCATCGTCAATGCGGCAAATAAGAAAATGCTCGGATGCTTTGTCCCGTGCCACAAGTGCATAGACAATGCAATACACACCTATTCCGGCGTGCAGCTGAGGCTTGAATGCGCCGAAATCATGCGCAATCAGAGACACGACGAGAAAACAGGCTCGGCAAAGATCACACCTGCGTATAACCTGCCATGCAAATATATCATTCACACCGTAGGCCCGATTGTGCGTGGCGGCGTAAGTAAACATGACGAAGAGCTTTTGGCAAGCTGCTACCGCTCATGCCTGGAGCTTGCGCAGAAGTACAGCCTGAAAAGCATTGCTTTTTGCTGCATTTCCACCGGTGAATTTATGTTTCCCAACAGGCGTGCGGCGGAAATAGCGATTGACACGGTAAGCAAGTATAAAGAGCAAACACAAAGCGAAATCAAGGTGATATTTAATGTTTTTAAGCAAGTTGACCTCGAAATCTACCGAGAGCTACTCGGATAAAATAAAAAAACTCAAAAAGGATATTGATTCGACGGATGCAATTTTAATAGGCGCAGGCGCAGGCATGTCCACTTCTGCCGGATTGACATACAGCGGAGAAAGATTTTATCGCTTTTTTTCCGACTTTCACAAGAAATACGGCATAAACGACATCTATTCGGGAGGATTCTATCCCTACGATACGCCGCAGGAATATTGGGCATGGTGGAGCAGACATATATACTACAACCGCTATGATATTCCCGCCGGCAAGCCGTACACCGACCTTTTGGATCTTGTCAAGGACAAGGATTATTTTGTCCTTACGACAAACGTCGATCATCAGTTTCAAATTGCAGGCTTTGACAAGCACAGGCTGTTTTATACTCAGGGCGATTACGGACTGTTTCAATGCTCAAAGCCATGCTGCCAAAAGACGTATGACAATGAGGATGCCGTGAGAAAAATGGTTGCAGCTCAGCGCGATATGCGCATTCCTACCGAGCTGATTCCAAAATGCCCTGTGTGCGGAGCGCCCATGACAGTAAACCTTCGCAGCGATATGACGTTTGTACAGGATGAAGGATGGTACGCAGCCGCCGGACGCTATGAGGATTACCTGCGCCGCCATGAAAACTCGCATATTCTCTTAATCGAGCTTGGAGTAGGCATGAACACCCCTGTTATTATCAAGTATCCGTTTTGGCAAATGACCGCAAACAACAAGGACGCGACATATGTCTGCATAAACAGAAGTGAGGCATATTGCCCCGAAGATATCGCAGACAGAAGTATTTGCATCGACGCCGATATCGGAAAGACGATAAGCGATGTTTTAAAAGCTAAAGTATAAATATGATAAATGAGGACGCGCAAAACGTCCTCTTTATTTTATGTGACGTGCGATGTACGATTATTGATTCGCCGCTCTTTACAAATGGTTTCATTTATCATATAATAATATATCATTAGTACTTTAAAATTTATGACATAAACTTTTAGGCTTTATATTTTTATCTAACTTGACTATATGTATTGTTTAGGGTGAGAGAATGATCGATCGACTTGAGAACATGCCGGCGATATTAGATCGCGGTATCAGCGGATATCATGAATATATTTTTGCGGACGACGGACGCGGAGCGCGTTTGGCGCACGTGAGCGTCAGCCTGTGCAAAATGCTGGGATGTTCTGAAGAAGAGCTTTCGGACAGCTCGCGCGACCGCTATTTTGATGCGGTGCATCCCGCCGACAAGGAACGCTATGCCGAGTTTATCTCAGAGCTTAGCCGAGGAGAGACGACACTCAGCGCACAGTACAGGCTTATAAGAAAAGATAAAAGCGTAATTTGCGTCGCCGATACAATGACCACATTAAAAAATTCAGACGGGGAGCTTGTCGGCTGCTCAACCCTGTGCGACATAACCGCAATCAAGTCTGAGCTTGGCAATTTGAAGTTTCTCGACGATACTGTTCCATGCGGATTTTTAAAATTTACATGCGATGCTCAGCCGAAGATTACATACATAAACAAGAGGATGCTTGAGCTTTTGAGATTCCCGCATGCTCAGGACGGAGAATCAGACTATCTCAACCTGTATAAGGACAACATATTTTTGATGATTCCGATGGAGGAACGCCGGAAATTTTCTGCGTTTTTAAATCGTGTGTTTACAATGGGAACGCCTATCTCGGGCGAAATCAACGTTTTGAGGTTTGACGGAACAAAGGCATATATGTTCGGCTGGGTTACAAAGACCAAGGACGAGCATGGAAATGATGAGTTTCAAAGCATATGCACGGACATAACCGAGCAGCATATAAAAAACAAAGAGCAAAAGACTCAAAGGTATCTTAAAGCACTGTCACATGTTTATGACTGCATATTTGAGTTTGACTTTTCGGACAATACAGTCAAATGCATATATATCAACGATTCGGTGCCGTATAAGTGGGTTAAAGATATACCCATGAGAATGGAGGAAGCGACGCAAAGGTGGATAAGCGAAACCGTTTGCGAATCGGACAGGCCGGTACTTCAAAACTTCTTTAAGGATCTCTACCGCACAAGGTATTCCGACGCCGATTCAAGCCCTCCGACTATAGAATATCACGCGCTGAGCGGCGGCTCGTCACGCAAATACAGCGGCATTTTCCTAAAGATAGACAGCTCTGTCTGCCTGTTTTGCAGTAAAAGCGTTTCAGAGGACAGCATCATGCCTAAAAATGATACTCAGACATCGGTTCGCATAGCGGATGGAATTGTCGCGTTTGAGGTTGACGGCGATATGGTCAGACCCCTTTACACAAGCGACAGCATTTGCAACTTCTTTAAGTACTCTAAAGACGAATGGCAGGCTCTTGCCACAAAGATGCATCCTATAAGAGACATCATATCTCGCAGCGATATAACTTATGAGTCGGAGCAGAGACTTTTTAAGGATTTATGCGCAGATTTTTCTTTCAAGGACGGAGATAAAATCCGTCATATACGCGCCGTCTGCTCGCGAAAAACCGCAGAAGGCGGTTCAGAGTTCTATGTAATACTTTACAATATGGATTCGGAATACAAAAAAGCAGACGCAGGCGCGTCCGGCATATTGCAAAAACCAAAGATTAAGATACGCACATTCGGCTATTTTGATACGTTTGTTGACGGCAGACCGATTGCGTTCAGAAGCCAGAAGTCAAAAGAGCTGTTTGCCCTGCTTGTTGACAGGCGGGGAGGATACGTTTCTTCCGAAGAGGCGATAAGCTTTTTGTGGGAGGACGAGCCTGTAAACCCCGTAACGCTTGCAAGGTACCGAAAAGTTGCCCTGAGACTTAAGAACATACTTGAGGAGTACGGCATACCCGATGCGGTAGAGTCTGTAGACGGAAAGCGCAGAATCGTCACCGAAAGAGTCGAGTGCGATCTGTACGACTACCTTTCCGGCAAGGAAGGGTATGCATCCTTGTTTAAGGGAAGCTACCTCACAAACTACAGCTGGGGAGAAAACACTCTGGCAGAACTTTCGGGAAACATTTTTCATTGATTATTTAAATATACGGAGGCATGATACATGTCGGCGCACGCTGATTTGTTCGTGCCTCTTAGACTGCATGCATGCTATAATTGTGCACAATGTTGTTTAAAACATCAGAGTCAAATTCGGCAGAATAATATGCAAAATTGCTTGAATAAATATTCACACTGTGATATAATTGTTGCATATTGAATGTAAGTTTATGCATTTAAGGTCGTGTTGAAGAATGAAGAAAATATTTATTGACGGTAAATCGGGGACAACAGGTCTTAGGATTTACGAAAGACTTGAGCAAAGAAGCGATATTGAGCTTTTGACACTGTCGGAGGAAGAAAGAAAGGATCCCAAGTCAAGAAAGCGAATGCTCAACATGTCTGATGTTTCTTTTTTGTGCCTGCCTGACGACGCTGCAATCGAAGCCGTGTCGATGCTTGAAAACCCCGATACAGTTATTATAGATACGTCAACTGCTCACCGCACAAATCCCGACTGGGTGTACGGATTTCCGGAGCTGTCCGAGGAGTTTTATGAAAAGATAAAATCCTCAAAAAGGATAGCCGTCCCGGGCTGTCACGCAAGCGGGTTTATTGCTTTGGTGAGACCTTTGGTGTCGTCCGGAATTATAAGCGTCGACGCAAGACTATGCTGTCATTCGGTAACCGGTTACAGCGGCGGCGGAAAGAAGATGATAGCGCAGTATGAGCAGGAGCGCACAGACCACCTGCTTGATGCGCCAAGGCAGTACGGACTCACTCAAAATCACAAGCACTTAAAAGAAATGAAAGCGGTCTCGCTTTTAAATAATGCGCCTGTTTTTTGCCCCATAGTGTCCGACTTTTACAGCGGCATGGTCGTAACCGTTCCGCTGTTTAAGCAAGACCTTTTAAACGGTGCAACGGCGGAGGATATAAAGAAAATATACAAAAGCATGTATAACGGTCCTGTGGTGAGCTATACGGACGAGTGCGACGAGGGCGGAATGCTTTCAGCCGCAGGACTCAGCAAAAAGGACTCCATGCAGGTGTCTGTTTTCGGAAACGAGGACAGAATACTTCTCACCGCAAGATACGATAACCTGGGAAAGGGCGCGTCAGGCGCTGCGGTGCAGGTTCTTAATATAAAGCTCGGCGCAGATATAACCGCCGGACTTGAGCTGTAAGTTAAAAAGGAGAATAGCTATGAAGATTACAGAAGGCGGCGTGTGCGCGGCAAAGGGATTTAAGGCAAACGGCATACACTGCGGAATAAGAAAAAACAAATCAAAAAGGGATTTATCTTTGATATACAGCGAAAAGAGAGCTAATGCAGCCGCTGTCTATACGACAAACCTTGTTAAGGGCGCACCCCTTACGGTTACAAAGCAGCATATTTCGGACGGATACGCTCAGGCTGTGATATGCAACAGCGGCAACGCAAACACCTGCAACGCAAACGGCATAGAAATTGCCGAAAAGATGAGCGAGCTTACCGCAAGGGAGCTTGGAATATCGGCAAATGACGTCGTTGTGGCGTCTACCGGAGTAATCGGTCAGCCGCTTGACATCACTCCGATTGAGTCGGGAATGCATGAGCTTGTCAGCGGTCTCGGCGACAACAGCAAGCTTGCCGCCGAAGGAATAATGACCACCGATACAGTCAAAAAAGAGATAGCTGTCAGCTTTGAAGTCAGCGGAAAAGAGTGCAGGATAGGCGGAATTGCAAAAGGCTCGGGAATGATTCATCCCAACATGGCAACCATGCTTGTCTTTATCACGACCGACTGTGCAATAAGCACTCCGATGCTTCAAAAGGCTCTTTCGGGCGATATACAAAACACGTTTAACATGGTGAGCGTCGATGGCGACACCTCTACAAACGACATGGTCACCATTTTAGCAAACGGCATGGCGGGAAACAGCGAAATAGCCTGTGAAGGTGATGACTTTGACACGTTCATGAAGGCGCTTAATACCGTCACGGTGTTCTTATGCAAGTGCATTGCCGGAGACGGCGAGGGTGCAACCAAGATGATAGAGTGCAAAGTATCCGGAGCCAAGGACACAGACACAGCAAAAACCGTTGCAAAGGCTGTTATTTGCTCGTCTTTGACTAAGGCAGCCATGTTCGGCGCGGACGCAAACTGGGGCAGAGTTCTCTGCGCAATAGGATACAGCGGCGCGGATGTAGATGTAAACAAGGTCGATGTCTCGTTTGTATCAGTTGCCGGCGAAATACTTGTGTGCAAAGACGGCGCAGGCGTAGACTTTTCCGAAGAAGTCGCCAAGAAGATTCTTTTAGAGCACGATATAACCATAAAAATCGAGCTTAACAGCGGCTCAGGTGAGGCTACGGCATGGGGATGCGACTTAACGTATGATTACGTCAGAATCAACGGAGACTACCGCACTTGATTGAATAAAGGGCAAATATTTTGGTATAGGCTGGTGTGTAAAAATGCATATTTCAAACGCAGACAGGGCAAGAATACTTGTTCATGCCCTGCCGTACATAAAAAAATATAACGGCAAGATCGTCGTAGTAAAATACGGCGGAAACGCCATGGTAAATGAAAAGCTCAAGAACTCAGTCGTCAGGGACATTGTCTTGCTCAGCCTTATCGGCGTCAAGGTNNAAGATAGGCAAGGAAACAAAGTTCATAGACGGACTCAGGGTGACCGATAAGGAGACCGTAGAAGTGGCTCAAATGGTTCTTGCGGGCAAGATAAATAAAAGCCTTGTAAACCTCATCGAATGCTGCGGAGGAAACTCAATAGGCATTTCCGGCATAGACGGTCACATGATCAAGGCAACGATTAAGGACGAAAAGCTCGGATATGTGGGCAAGATCACGCAGATCAACCCCAAGCCGATACTTGATATCATAGAAAAAGGATATATCCCCGTGGTGTCCACACTCGGATGCGATGACGAGGGCAACGTATACAATATCAACTCCGATACCGCCGCTGCAAAAATAGCAGGCGCATTGAAGGCGGAAAGCCTGATATCTCTCACCGATACTCCCGGACTGCTCATGGATAAAAACGACCCCAGCACGCTTATAACGCGTGTTACCGTCGAGCAGACAAAGAAGCTTATTGATGACGGAATCATATGCGACGGCATGATACCAAAGGTTGAATGCTGCGTAAACGCCATTATGGACGGAGTTAAAAGGGTGTTCATAATCGACGGACGCATTTCCCATTCCATACTCATAGAAACCCTTACCGAAGAGGGCATAGGAACAATGTTTGAGGAGGGAAAGCACAGTGAATGTAATTGAACTTGACAAAAAGTATGTCGCGCCCACATATTCGAGGTTTCCCGTCAACATTGTCTCGGGAAAAGGATCGGTTGTTTACGACTGCGACGGAAAGAAATACATAGATTTAGGAAGCGGAATTGCCGTAAACAGCTTTGGCGTGTGCGATGAGCAGTGGATAGCGGCTGTTACGGAGCAGCTCCACAAATTCCAGCATACTTCAAACCTTTACTACTCCGAGCCGTGTGCAAAGCTTGCAAAGATGCTGTGCGACAGAACAGGCATGTGCAATGTCTTTTTCTCAAACTCCGGAGCAGAGGCAAACGAATGTGCCATAAAGGCTGCAAGAAAATATGGCAGCGATAAAAAGGGAAGCGATTGCAGCACTATTGTAACTCTTAAAAACAGTTTCCACGGCAGAACGCTCACTACACTTGCTGCGACCGGTCAGGATGCGTTCCATCAGTATTTTCAGCCGCTTACTCCCGGCTTTGTACACTGTGATGCAACGCCGGAAGACCTGAAAAAAGCAGTGTCCGAAAATAACGTCGCGGCGATTATGTTTGAGATTGTTCGCGGAGAGGGCGGCGTGCTGCCCTTAGATAAGGACTTTGTCGATGCAATGGCGGCGCTTGCTCAAAGCAATGACATATTGCTTATAGCTGATGAAGTTCAGATAGGAAACGGCAGAAGCGGCATGCTCTACGGCTACATGAACTACGGCATCAAGCCCGACATCGTCACTACGGCAAAGGGAATAGGCGGAGGACTCCCCATAGGCATTACCATGCTCGGCGAAAAGGTAAAAGACGTTTTTACTCCCGGATTGAACGGATCCACCTTCGGCGGAAATCCCGTCTGCTGCGCAGGTGCACTCAATATTCTTGAGAGAATAGACGACAAGCTTTTGAACGAAGTTAAAGAAAAGTCAAAGTACATATTCTCCGAGCTTAGCGGAGCTGAGGGTATAGAAAGCGTCACCGGAATGGGACTTATGATAGGCGTAAAGACAAAGAAGCCTGCAAAGGAAGTCGTTGCCGAATGTATAAATAATGGCGTTATTGTCCTGACTGCAAAGGATAAAGTAAGGCTTTTGCCTGCGCTTAACATACCGTTTGACCTGCTTGAAAGCGGAATACAAACCCTAAAGCGCGTTGCATGCAAATAACCATATAGCGGATATAAATTTAAAAGCACCGTCACGGCAAGTGGCGGCGCTTTTTTGTGTCCTGCAATGATAATGCATACCGATAATTTCAGACGCCCGAAAGAAAGCATGTTTAACATGCATCTTCGGGCGTCTTTTTCTTATGTTGCCTTTTAAATTTACTTCATAGCCGCCATTTCATATTTTCTCTTTGTGGCTT
>DDJI01000064.1:0-767 GCA_002338885.1 Ruminococcus sp. UBA1828
ATGATATTGGAATCTGTCAAGCCGATATGCGCTTTTCTACGTTTTAATTAATATACAGCCGAAATATAAATAAATTTTAATATTAATTAATATATCGCCCTTGACAACTGCAAAGATAACTGGTATTATATTTTTAAGAACTATTCCTAATTCATTTTACGACACGGGAGACATATGACCAGGCAGAGATTACTTATAAAAGAAATTATAGATTCATCCGATAAGCACCTGACTGCCGACGAGATATATAGGATAGCCAAGCTCAAGATGCCTAAAATTGCGCTCGGCACGGTATACAGAAATTTAGGCAGGCTGTGCGAGGACAAAGAAATAAGGCTTATAAACGTAAAAGGCTTTTCCGACTGTTACGACAAGAACATGAATCCTCACGGGCATTTGATATGTGATATGTGCGGCANNTGAGCTTGGGCGGCAGCGTAACGGACTTCCCTTTTAAGGATATAGGTCCGATGATAGAAAGCAGACTGAAAATCAAACTCATAAGCTATGAGATACACGCGCACTATATATGCACCGCATGTTCGGCTATGGCTGAGCGGGATAACAAATCACGGTGATTGTTGACCGATAAATTCGGGTCAATCATAATATAATTACGACATCATCTAAAGGAGATTAAAAGCTATGGAACTTAAAGGCTCAAAGACCGAAAAGAATCTTATGACCGCTTTCGCGGGCGAATCACAGGCAAGAAACAAGTACACCTACTTTGCATCTGTTGCTAAGAAGGAAGGATACGAACAGAT
>DDJI01000064.1:810-3892 GCA_002338885.1 Ruminococcus sp. UBA1828
GCCGACAACGAGAAGGAGCATGCTAAGATGTGGTTCAAGCACTTAGGAGAGCTTGGAAACACAGCTGAGAACCTTGCGGCTGCGGCAGCAGGTGAAAACTACGAGTGGACAGACATGTACGACACCTTTGCTAAGGAAGCTGAGGAAGAGGGCTTTAAGACAATTGCTTATCAGTTCAGAGCTGTAGCGGCTATCGAGAAGTCTCACGAGGAAAGATACCGCGCTCTTCTTAACAACGTTGAGATGCAGAAGGTATTTGAAAAGAGCGAGGAGACCATGTGGGAGTGCCGCAACTGCGGACATCTCGTAATGGGCAAGAAGGCTCCTGCCGTATGCCCCGTATGCGCTCATCCCGGAAGCTACTTCGAGGTTAGAAAGGAAAACTACTAATTATAAACTTTGTATTTAATCAGAGTAGTTTTAAAGCGTCTAAGTAAATAATTTGTTATGAATACATGCTGCTTGCAGCGCGATTCATAATTTTATGCAGGATGCGGCACGTGACTGAGCACGATGTGGTTTAGTCGCGGAGCCGCGTCTTGCTTTATGTTGAAAAAGTATCTAAAGCGTGATATAATAACGTATGCTTTTATTCGAGTTATATCTGAGGGAGGCTGAATATATGCCGGAGCATCTGATCAGGCTTAATATACCGGACAAGCGAAGATTTTTTCTTGTCCCCTGCTATATTGTTGACAATTACATAAAGCTTGCGGACGGAGCGGCGCTAAAGCTACTTTTGTACATGCTTAACAGCGATGAGCCGGCACACAGCATAGACGCAGCGGCTGCTGCGCTTGGGCTGAGCAAAGATGCGGTATCAGACGCGGCGGTGTTTTGGAATCAGTTGGGCGTCATGTCCGATTCGGACGGATCCGCACCTGTTCAAAGCGAAAGCGCTTTAGTTGCGGAAACATTCAAGCCGTCGCCCGAGCCGAATAAGCAGGCGGTGCTTCATTGCAGTTATTCGCCTAAGGACATTGCATCGATGATAGAGCAGAGCGAGGACATGCGGGAGCTTTTCAGCGAAGCCGAGCAGACGTTAGGCAGAATATTAAAGCATGCCGACCATGAGCTTTTAATAAACCTTAAAGACTATTACGGTTTCAGCACACCATCAATAGTGTTGATTCTCGCCTACTGCAAAGACAGAGAAAAGACCTCCGCAAGATACATAGAAACGGTTGCAAGGGACTTTTACGACAGAGGAATTTGCGATTTTGTTCAGATAGATGAGGAAATTAACCGCAAAAAGGATTATGCAAGCTTTGAAAATCAGGTTTTGAGAGATTTCGGTCTTGACACAAGGCTGACATCAAGGCAGACAAAGTATATAGACTCCTGGCGTGACATGGGGTTCGATGTCAGGATGGTGTCTCTTGCAAGAGAACGCTGCGTAGACGCCACAAACAAGCTGTCATTTGAATACATCAATAAGATACTTTTGTCCTGGGCTGAGAAGAAAATTTTCACTCCGGACGCTGCCGAAAACGATGCAAAACCCTCTGCAAAGCAACAGCCTCAGGCATCGTTTGACATCAACGAGTTTGACAGGTTTACATTAGGAATTGACAGCGCAAGCTCAGGAAAGGAGAATACGCCGTGAAGTACTCAAGCGATGTTGTTCAGCAAGCGTATGCAGAGCTTGACCAAAGGCGCCAGGACGCAATATCGGAGCAGGCTATGCATGTTGACAGGATTCAAAAGGAGTACCCTCAGATTTACGAGGTATATCATCACATAACAAATACATCTCATCGGCTTGCGGACGCTGTTTTTTCAAAGTCACACGCATCGTCAAGCGCATCAGAGGCTGTAGATAAGATAAAGCAGGACAACCTTGCCTCTCAGAAAAAGCTTGAGCAGATGCTTGTCGCGTGCGGATTTCCAAAGGACTATTTAAGAGTTAAATACCACTGCCCCAGCTGCTCTGATACGGGCATATACAACGGAAATCGCTGCAAATGCGTTACGGAGCTTTTAAACAAGTACAACGTTTTGGAGCTGAACAAGCAGTGCAAAATCAAGCTGCACAGCTTTGCGGAGTTTGATTTAGGATATTACCCCGAAGTTATTACATATAACGGGGCAAAAATTAACTGCCGCGAGAGGATGGAGCAAAACCTGAAGTTTTGCATGGACTATGTCAAAGACTTTTCGCCGTTATCCTGCGGAATATTCATGCTCGGCGGGACAGGTTTAGGCAAGACATTTCTTTCGTCATGCANNCGATACAAAACTATCTTCGCCAGATAGAAAAAGAGCACTTTGGAAAGACTGACGGCGACACGCTCGAAACGCTTCTCGGAGCAGAGCTTTTGATACTTGACGATCTGGGATGCGAGTTTTCATCGCAGTTTAACACATCTACGATTTACAACATACTCAACTCCAGATGCAACATGTCGCTGCCGACTATAGTTTCCTCAAACCTTGACATATCCGCCCTAACCGAAAGATACGACCAAAGAATAGTTTCAAGGCTTATAGGAACGCTGCATACGCTCAGGTTTGTCGGCGAGGACATAAGACAGATAAAAATGAGAAAAGGTATATATGATTAAATAAAAAGCGGGGCTGAACTNNTGAACTCTGATAAGTCAGCTCCGCTTCAGCGTCTTTATTTCTTTACAAGCTTTACTATCTGCTTTTTGCCTTTTTTTAATACCGCACCGGATGTGAGGTCTATGACGGTGTTTATGTCGCTTACCTTTTCATCGTTTAAGGACACGCCGCCCTGCTGTATAAGCCTCTTTGCCTCCGCCTTTGAGGGTGCAAGCTTTGCGCTTACCATCGCATCGAGCAAGGACACGCTGTCCGATTCAAATTCAAATGTAGGCATGTTATCGCTCGTTCCCGATCCGGCAAACACTGCGCGTGCGGCAGACAAAGCTTTATCAGCCTCTTCTTCACCGTGTACAAGCTTTGTAAGCTCATATGCCAAAATTTCTTTTGCCTTATTTAGCTCACTTCCCTGCCACGAATCCATTTTGTCTATTTCTTCGAGAGGAAGGAAGGTGAGCATTCTTATGCACTTGAGCACGTCGTTGTCATCGACGTTGCGCCAGTACTGGAAGAACTC
>DDJI01000120.1 GCA_002338885.1 Ruminococcus sp. UBA1828
GTGAAAAAGCTCGGCGGACTCCACAAATTTATGAACTGGCACAGACCCATACTCACCGATTCGGGAGGATTTCAGGTATTTTCACTTGCCAAGCTTCGTAAGATAAAAGAAGAGGGCGTGTACTTCAACTCGCATATAGACGGCAGGCGGATATTTATGGGTCCTGAGCAGAGCATGCAGATACAGTCAAACTTAGGCTCAACCATTGCCATGGCGTTTGACGAATGCGTGGAAAACCCCGCGCCGAGGAGCTACTCGCAAAACTCCTGTGAAAGAACAACCCGCTGGCTCGAGAGGTGCCGCAACGAGCTGAAAAGACTCAATTCGCTGCCCGACACGATAAATCCGCACCAGATGCTTTTCGGAATAAATCAGGGATGCACGTATGACGATATAAGAGTGGAGCATATGAAGAGAATACGCGAGTTTGACCTCGACGGATATGCGATAGGCGGACTTGCGGTGGGCGAGCCTACAGACGTGATGTACAGGATAATAGAGAGCGTAGAGCCTTATATGCCTGCGGATAAACCGAGGTATTTGATGGGCGTCGGAACGCCTTCAAATATAATAGAGGGCGTGTGGCGGGGAATAGACTTCTTCGACTGCGTCATGCCGTCAAGAAACGCGCGCCACGCGACAATATTCACATGGGGCGGAATAATGCATGCGACAAACGCAAGATACGAGCTTGACGAAAGACCCATTGACCCGCAGTGCGACTGCCCGACCTGCAAAAACTTTTCGAGGGCGTATGTAAGGCACCTGTTCAAGGCGGGGGAACAGCTTGCGGGAAGGCTTGCCGTGCAGCATAACCTGTACTTTTATAACACGCTTATGGAAAAGATACGTCAGGCGCTCGACGAGGGCAGATACTCGGAGTTCAGAGAAAAGTATTCAAAGCTTTTGGCGTCGCCGCTTGACGACTGAGCAAAAGCAAAAATAAAATTTATATGGGGTGTTGGTGTGACGCTTTTAGAAGTGTTTTTGATAGCCGTGGGGCTGTCTATGGATGCGTTTGCGGTGTCGGTCACGAACGGAATGTGCCGCAAAAACGTAAAAGCAGGATGGACAGTGGCTATAGGCGCGTGCTTCGGAATTTTCCAGGGGCTTATGCCTGCGATAGGATTCGTCTTAGGCAGCACGTTTGCAAAATACGTTCAGTCGTTTGACCACGTCATAGCGCTTATTCTGCTCGGATTCATCGGCGGAAAGATGCTTTACGAGGGAATTAAAAACAAGGGCGACGAGTGCGAGGACTCCTGCAATCTCACGCCGGGCAGCCTTGTTCTTCAGGGAATCGCCACAAGCATAGATGCGCTTGCGGTGGGCGTGTCCTTTGCAACGGTTATGGGCTCGTATTCGGAGCTTTTGCGGGCTGTTTCGCTGATTGCGGCGACAACGTTCGTTTTGTGCGTGATAGGCGTTGCGGTGGGCAAGAAATTCGGAGATTTTTTAAACAACAAGGCTCAGATAGTGGGCGGACTTATCCTTATTGGCATAGGAGTGAAGATATTTGTCGAACATGTTTTCTTCTCATGACGGCGTAAAGCTGTGCATATTTGACCTCGACGGAACGCTTGTGAATACCATACGCGACCTCGGCGAAAGCGTGAGCTATGCGCTTGAGCAGATGGGACTGCCGACACGCACCATGCAGGAGTACACCGATTTTGTGGGAAACGGCACCCTGCTTTTGGTCAAGCGTTCTCTGCCGGACAAGCTCAGCGGCGACGAGGGGGCAATCGCCAAAGCGCATGAGCTGTTTTCGGATTATTATTCAAAACACTACGCAGACCATTCGGCGGTTTACTCGGGGATGGCTGAAACTGTTGCGGCGCTTAAGGAGCACGGCGTAAAGCTTTGCGTGCTTACAAATAAGCCCGACCGCTTTGCTAAGGAAATAATAAGCGGGCTGTTTGATGCGGACAGCTTTGATTGGGTCTTTGGAAGCCGAGAAAACGTCCCCAAAAAGCCCGACCCGACGGCGGAGCTTGAAATAATGGCGCTTGAGGGCGTACAAAAGGAGAACACCGTGCATATAGGCGACTCGGACGTAGATGTGTATACAGCCCATAATGCGGGGATAAAGTGCATAGGCTGCACGTGGGGCTTTAGAAGCGAGCAGTCTCTTGAAGATGCAAAAGCCGATTACATAGCCCGCAGACCCGCCGATATACTTGACATATTGGGCATAGCGCATGCGTAGTACGGGGCGCGGTGATGAAAGATGCAGATAAATGCGCGCAATTCGCCGTATAAGCGATGCGCAGAGGGCTGTATAAAATACCATGCCCGATAAAATAAATCTGCGAAAACCCGTTGAAATTTGTTTTGGAGTGTGGTATACTCGTCTTGTATTTTTGTAAACGCTGTGACGAAGAGAGTATGCTCTGTTTATTTGTCGGCGATTTTCAGAGAGGACGGCGCCGTCCGTAAGCTTTGCTTTAGGACGTGAGCTGAGAGCCGTCTATTTCGCAGGAGCAGAAGTTCACTTCCGAGCGGCCTTGCTGAAGCCAAAAAGGTTGTAGGCGGGGACGTAGACGCGACGTTAATGCGTTAAGGAGTGTTTGCTCCCGAAAAATGGGTGGTTATGAGCTTGTCTTGTCCCGTTTGGGGCAGGGCATTTTTTATATGCGCAAATTGCGCATGGTTTAAGTGGAGGCGCAAATGCCTGATAAATTCGACTGCGACGTTGCGGTCATAGGAGCAGGACCTGCCGGCTCGACATTTGCAAGACTGGCTGCAAAAAAGCTTGATATCGTTATGATAGACAAATCGCATATGGCGGGGCAAAGACCCAAACCGTGCGGGGGACTTTTGTCGCCCGATGCGCAAAGGTTTTTGGCAAGGAGCGGGCTTACGCTGCCTAAAGAGATACTTGTAACCCCGCAGATATTTGCCGTAAAGACAATAGATCTGTCCATGAGCCTGATAAGATACTATCAGCGCTCATATCTGAACATGAACAGGGAAAGGTTTGATGAGTGGCTGCGGTCGCTTGTGCCGAAAAACGTGAGGCATATTGATGCGAGGTGCAAAAGCATATCCCGCGTGTCGGGCGGGTTTAAAATAATTCTCAGAATAAGAGAAGCCGAGGGCTGTTGCGAGAAAGAACTCACCGCAAGGTATGTTGTCGGGGCGGACGGTGCGTCGTCGATAGTGCGCCGGACGTTTTTTAAGGACGTAAAAATTCGCAGCTATACCGCCCTTCAGCGGTGGTTTACGCAGGACGACACACAGCCGTTTTACTCCTGCGTGTTTGACAAAAAGACGTCCGACTGCTGTTCGTGGTCGATATCAAAGGACGAGTATATGATATACGGCGGGGCGTTCGAGCCGAAAAATTGCCGCGAGCACTTTGAAAGACAGCTCGAGTCGGCAGGCAAACACTCTTTTGTGTTCGGCAAGCCGGTTTATAACGAGGCGTGCATGGTTTTAAGACCGAAAAGCGCGTCGCAGATAGTCGGCGCACGGAAAAAGACGCCGGGGGTTATGCTGATAGGCGAGGCGGGAGGCTTTATAAGCCCAAGCTCGCTTGAGGGGGTAAGCTGGGCCATGGCAAGCGCGGAATGCGCGGCGCATGCATTTGACACGGCAAAGCCGGAGTCAGCGTATGCAAGAGCCTGCGTTAAGCTAAAGGCAAAGCTTGTTTTAAAGATGTTTAAGTCAACGTTTATGTACAATCCGCTTTTAAGGCGGCTTGTTATGATATCGGGCGTTCAGTCGCTTAAAATGTGAGCGGCGACGCTTTAATAGCTATGAAAGGATATGAAACGATGAAGCAGCAACTTCAGCAGATCGAGCTTCGCGCAAAGCAGGAGCTTGAAACTATCAGGGACGCTAAGGAGCTTGAGGAGCTAAGGGTAAAATACCTCGGCAAAAAGGGCGAGCTTACCGCCATATTAAAGCAGATGTCAACCCTTTCCGCAGAGGAAAGGCCTGTTATCGGACAGCTTGCAAACAGCATCAGAGCCGATATTGAGCAGGCTATAACAGAGCGTGCGGCAAAGATAAAGGCAGAGCTGAGCGCTAAAAGGCTCAGCGAGGAACGCCTTGACGTGACCTTGCCGGGCAAGAAGAAGGTAATAGGAAAGCTCCACCCGCTAAACTCCGTCATGAACGAGATAGAAGAGATCTTTTTGGGAATGGGCTTTGACATTGCGGACGGACCGGAGGTAGAGTATGACTACTACAACTTTGAGGCGCTGAATCTTCCGCCCGACCACCCCGCAAGAGACACTCAGGACACGTTTTACGTGACCGATAAGATACTTTTGAGAACGCAGACCTCTTCGGTGCAGATACACGTCATGGAGTCGCAAAAGCCCCCGATACGCATAATCTCACCCGGACGAGTTTACCGCTCCGACGCCGTAGACGCCACTCATTCTCCCATATTCCATCAGATTGAGGGACTTGTCGTGGACAAGGGCATAACTATGGCTGACCTTATAGGAACGCTTGATCTGATGATGAAGAGGCTTTACGGCGATGACTGCAAGATACGTTTAAGACCTCATCACTTCCCGTTTACCGAGCCGTCTGCCGAGGTTGACGTTTTGTGCTTCAACTGCGGCGGAAAGGGATGCAGTATGTGCAAAAACGAGGGCTATGTCGAGCTTTTGGGAGCGGGCATGGTTCACCCGAAGGTTTTGGCTAACTGCGGCATAGATCCCGATGTTTACTCCGGATTTGCGTTCGGACTTGGACTTGAGCGAGTTGTAATGCGCAAGTACGGAATAAACGACATGAGACTTCTTTACGAAAACGACCTGCGTTTTCTTAACCAGTTTTGATTGAGTGGGAGGCAGATTAAATGGATATATCGATGAAATGGCTTGCCGACTATGTCGAGATAGACGAGCCTATAAGAAAATTCTGCTACGACATGACCATGACCGGCTCCAAAGTGGAGGGTTATGAGACAGAGGGCAGCAAGATAACAAACACCGTTGTGGGAAAAATACTTTCTAAGGACAAGCATGAAAATGCGGATGCGCTCTTTGTCTGCTCGGTTGACATAGGAAAAGACGAGCCTGTGCAGATAGTTACAAACGCAAAAAACGTCAAGGAGGGCGACCTTGTGCCGGTTGCTCTTGACGGCGCATCACTGCCGGAGGGCAAGATCAAGAAGGGCAAAATAAGGGGCGTTGAGAGCTGTGGAATGTTCTGCGGACTTGACACCTTGGGTCTTACCGTTCACGATTTTCCCTATGCAGACCCTGAGGGCGTGTTTGTAATACAGGAGGACTGCAAGCCCGGCGACGACATACACACGGCTATAGGACTTGACGACACGACCGTAGAGTTTGAAATCACTTCAAACAGAGCCGACTGCCTTTCCATGCTCGGAATAGCAAGAGAGGCCGCCGCGACCTTCAACAAGCCGCTGAAATACAAATATCCGGAATATAAAGGCGTCAGCGACGATATAAATAAGTATCTGAGCGTGAACATCGAAAACAAGGAGCTTTGCCACCGCTACATCGGCGGAATTGTAAAAAACGTCAAAATAGCTCCTTCCCCGAGATGGATGCGCGAGCGGCTCCGTGCCTGCGGCGTGAGACCGATAAACAACCTCGTAGACATAACAAACTATGTCATGCTTGAGTACGGTCAGCCCATGCATGCATTCGACATAAAATACCTCAGCGGCGGAAAGATAAACATAAGAAACGCCCACGACGGCGAGAGCATAACCACCCTTGACGGCGTGCAAAGAACCCTGTCGCCCGAGATGCTCGTCATCGCCGATGCGGAAAAGCCCGTGGCGGTAGCGGGAGTCATGGGCGGAGAGTACAGCGGAATTATGGACGACACCACAACCGTTGTGTTTGAGTCCGCATGCTTTGACGGAGCCTCTGTCAGAAGAACCGCCAAAAAGCTCGGCATGAGAACCGATGCGTCCGCAAGATTTGAAAAGGGTCTGGACGCGCATGGATGCCTTCCGGCAATACTTCGCGCGTTTGAGCTTTGCGAGATGCTCGGCTGCGGCGAGCCGGTGGACAACTATGTAGACTGCGACTGCAACACAAAGCCGCAGGTCACAGTTGCGTTTGATCCCGACTGGACAAATGCATTCTTGGGAACGAACATTCCCGCTCAGCAGATGAAAGACTACCTTGAAAAGATAGGCTTTGAGGTCAAGGACGGATTGGTTTACTCGCCTTCGTTCAGAATAGACATAGAGTCAAAGGCGGATATTGCGGAAGAGGTTGCAAGGTTCTACGGCTATAACAACATCCCCGGAACAATCATAACCGGCGTGGCAAACGCCAAGCTCACCGACAGCCAGCAGCTTCAAAGAAAAGTCGAAAGAGCATGCGTGGCCATGGGCTTAAACCAGATAAACACCTTCTCGTTCATATCCCCTAAGTACTACGACAAGATAAGACTTGCCGCAGACAGCAAGCTCAGAGACTGCGTGGTCATAAGAAATCCTTTGGGCGAGGATACATCGGTAATGAGAACTACGGTGCTTCCGTCCATGTGCGAAGTGCTCGCAAGAAACTATAACTACCGCAACCATGAGGCGGCGCTTTTCGAGCTTGGAACGGAGTACATCGTAACCGATCACGATAAGCTCCCCGCAGAGCCTGTAAGGCTTGCAGTCGGAATGTACGGCGCAAATACCGACTTTTACGACGTAAAGGGCGTTGTCGAGGGACTTTTTGAGGAGGTCGGAATAGCCGACTATGAGGTCGAGGCGGCAGGCGAGGACTGCGGCTTTGACGAGGTGAGCGCGTTCCACCCGGGACGTGTTGCCGTGGCAAAGGTTTCGGGCAAGCCGATTGCAATATTCGGAGAACTTCACCCCGATGTCCTTGAAACGTACGGCATTGGCACGAGGGCATACCTTGCAAAGGTGCTTGTTACGGAGCTTTTGGACATAGACATCCCCGAGAAGCTTTACAAGCCGCTGCCCAAGTACCCCGCAACGGTAAGAGACGTGTCGCTTGTGTGCGCAGACGAGATACCCGTGGCTCAGCTTGAAAAGCTCATAAAGGACGCCGTAGGCTCAACGCTTGAAAAGATAACACTGTTTGACGTGTATAAGGGCGAGCAGATAGAAAGCGGCATGAAGTCGGTTGCATTCTCAATCTCCATGCGTTCTCATGACGCAACCTTAACCGATGAGCAGGCGGACGCCGCCATGAAGCGTGTCGCAAAAGCTCTGAAAACGGTGAATGCGCAGATAAGATGATCTATTAAAAAGTTTTTTGCGGTGCTTGCTATTTCAGGCTGTCGGGGATATAATATAAAAGTGGACATAAGATTTTGACTCCGCNNCTCCGCCAAACTGCGTTTTGAGCATCAGATGCGGCTGTGAAAATCAGACTTTAATTAAGGAGTTGACCTGTATGCATGACCAGACTATGACCTTTTCCGTGAAGCAAGACCGCAAGGATGAGATAAAAAAGACCTTGACCGTTGTGTATGAGGCGCTTCTTGAGAAGGGCTACAATCCTGTAAACCAGATAGTGGGATATATTTTGTCCGAGGACCCGACATATATAACGACCTATAACAACGCAAGAAGCTTGGTAAGGCATATCGACCGCGATGAGCTTTTGCAGGAAATGGTCAAGAGCTATTTAAATCAAAAATAAAAGGCGCAAAGGCGGCTTTTGCCGGCATGAGCGCAGAGGCTGTGCGCTCCCTTGCCCCGATACGGGCAGGGGAGCGTTTTTTTAATTTGTAATAAAACCGTAATTGAATAATGTCGAATAATAAGATATAATAAATTTGCAGACAGTTATTTGCATAAACTGCCGTTTATATTTTGAACGCGACTGCATATATTATTTGTGCAAAAGAAACTGCTTTGCGTGCAGGATGTGCGCAGGGAAGCCTTATGCCGAGCGTGAAAAAAATAAACGGTATTCCGCTTCACGTTTTGATTTGCCGATGATTCGGCGCGGAGGAATACTTCATGGAAAAAAAGAAAACCCATAAAATTTGTGCATATCTGATGGCAGCCGTGCTTGCGCTTACGAGCTTTACCGGATGCACAAAGTTAGAGGACGGCATATATAGCGATGGCACCAAAATGGATACCGTTCCTGCAACCGACACCGCACCGTCGGATGCTTCCGCCGTCACGCAAACGCCTGTCCAAACTCAGGACACGCAAACCGATCAATCAACCGCTGTAACTGAGGACACCGCTGAAACTACAGACATTGACGATGTTGTCGAGCCTGTTGTCACCGGCACTTCGTGGGACTATTCCACACTCAGCACGGAGGGCGACGGATACGGACAGGGAACGCATTTTGACGAACTTAACCGTCCGAGAGGTGCGCTGAGATTTAACGAAGGTTATTCAAAATACAACGCAAAGGCAATAGAGGACACCGAAGAAAAGGTGATAACTTTGACCTTTGACCAGGGCTACGAAAATGGTTATACCGCGTCGATTCTCGATACGCTTAAAGAAAAAGGCGTAAAAGCAACGTTCTTTGTAGTTGCGGATTATGCCGAGAGGCAGCCGGAGCTGGTTCAAAGAATGATAGACGAGGGTCACACTATCGGCAACCATTCGTGGCACCATTACTCCATGCCGGAGCTTTCCGTTGAGGAGGCACAGCAGGAAATAATGGAGCTTCACGAGTACATGCTCACCAATTTCGGCGTGTGCATGAACCTTTTCAGACCGCCGAAGGGAGAGTACTCGGAGCAAAGCCTGGCTATCACCGGCGACTTAGGTTACACCACGGTGCTTTGGAGCTTTGCATATGCGGACTGGGATACCGACAACCAGCCCGACCCTGAGGAGTCCTTAAACAAGCTCATAGAAAGAGCTCATCCCGGAGCTATTTATCTTCTGCACTCGGTTTCCGAGACAAATTCAATCATCTTAGGCGATTTTATAGACGCCATGCTTGCTCAGGGATACACCTTCAAGTAATAAAAAGCCTTCTCCCGCTCAGCGGGGGAAGGCTTTGTTTTAAGAAATAATTTCATACTGGCTTGAGGCTGTTTCCTTTGTTGCGTACTCCGAAACGGACAACACCCTCGCCTTGAGCGGGGTTTGTCCCAGGCGAATCTCAAGTATGTCCCCCACCTTGACGTCGTATGACGCCCTGGCGGGTTTGTCATTTACAAATATTCTTCCTGCGTCGCAAGCCTCGTTGGCCACCGTCCTGCGCTTAATCAGGCGGGTGACTTTAAGATACTTGTCAAGTCTCATCTGCGGAATGCTTCCTTTCGCATAGTTTTCACAGCCGCCGTCAGCGTGCCGCGTATACAGAAACCGGTCCGGAACTTTTGCTACCGGACCGGCGTCTAATAAGCTTACTTTCTTGCAGCGGGGCTTTTGCCGCCCGCGCGATACTCAAAGCCTTTGCAATTACTTGCTTACAGCGTCCTTGAGGGTCTTTCCTGCCTTGAATACAGGCACGTTTCTTGCCTCGATGGCAATCTTATCGCCTGTTCTGGGGTTGATGCCTTCCTTAGCGGCACGAGCTCTTACATCAAATGTTCCGAATCCGATAAGGCTTACCTTATCGCCTGCTGCCAATGCCTCTGCAATGGTCTCCATTACTGCATTTACAGCCTTCTCTGCATCCTTCTTTGAGAACTCGCACTTTTCGGCGACCTTGTTTACCAACTCAACTTTAGTCATTTAACTTTCCTCCGTATAATTTTTTCGCGATATCCAAACGCGGCTGCACGTGATTCACGCAAACTCGGCATATTTGCCCTTAATTCGCGATATTAGCTCCCGTCAGCCGATAACACGTTTATATTTTATACTTGTTTTATCAAAAATGCAAGCCTATCAGCGGAAAATTTGCGCTGAGACTTTATTTTTAGTTGTTATGTCTAACAACACGGCAATAAGTATGTAAACAATCACAGCAAATAATACAGAAATGCAGAGGGAAATGACGTTTGAAAGCCTGTTTGCAAGATAAATATAGACGAAAATTCCGCCCGCTCCGCACACTACTCCCCCAAAAAGCGGTATTGCCACCGACATCATCAGCTGCGGCTTTGTGTGCGTGAGCTTGTACAGAACAGCCACCGACCACACGCACATCACAAGATAGCTTATGTCTGTCGATATCGCCGCGCCGACAAGCCCCGATTGATTTGTCGGTATCAAAACCGTGTTCGGCGGGAANNTGACAGCTCCCGCCGTAGTTATCTTGACCGGAAGATCCATCCTGCCTATAGCCTGAAGCATGGCATACGCTGTCGAGGACACCGCCAAAAACGCCGTGCTCAGCGCGAGCACCGCAAGCGGCTGCCACGCAACCGATATTTCCGCATACCTCGTTTTAAAGAGAAGCTGCAAAACCGGCATCGAAAAAAGCGACAGACCTATTCCCGCCGGTATGGCTACGTATGTGCAGGAGCATATCGCGCGGCGTATTTCCTTTGATACGGCAGCCCTGTCCGATTTGGCGTAGTTTTCTGCGACGGACGCGAACGCGCTCTTTCCGAACACGGAGCATATGGACGGGGCAAGCGCAAACACAGCCATCGACAGGCCGGTAAAAGAGCCGTAAAGGAAGTTCGGAAGCTCCGACATCTTCACCCCGCTTGAAATTATGCTCGCGTACTTTGTCGCGTAAAGCTCCGGATGCTTTCTTAAAGACAGCTTTATCATGAGTATTATGGTAGATAAGTCTATCGTGTTTATAAGGCTTGAAACAACCGACGCTATCGCTATCGGCGCTATGGTGAGCAAAAGCCTGCGCAGCACAGCCGCGGATTGAGACTTGTCGCGGCAATCTGCACCGCACTCCGCCACCGCAATCTCCTCCGCGCACTTTTTTGCCCTTGACCTTGCAAGCAGATACAGCAGCCCCGCAAGGTCGGCAAGCACGGTTCCCGAAACCGCTGCCGCAGATATGTACGGAAGGGCAGCGTTCGTCGCCTGAAGTTCGTTGAGGCATACCTTGCCGAACACCGGCTCGCCGCGGCTGTACATGGCGTGTGCATACTCGCTTGTGACGTATGCAAGCCCAAGCCCCGCAGCCGCCTTGACTATCGCGTCAGCCATCTGCGATACAGCCGTAGGAGCCATATCCTTCAGCCCTTCGTAGTAGCCTCTGTACACGTTTGTGACCGTGCCTAAGAAAATGCAGGGCGATATGAACATGACCGACAGTCTTGCCTCCGGATTTCCTATGATTCGTGTGGCTATGAAATCCGAAAACAAAAGCGGTATTGCGGTGAGTATAAGGCTCACGGCGCTGAAAAATATGAGGCAGACGCGCCTTGTCAGATATATTTTGTCGTACCTGCCGTGCGCGCCGCTTTCCGACACCATCTGCGCAATCGCAGGCGGGAGGCTTGCGGCGCAAAGGGCGTAAAGGGGCATGAACACGGCGTACGCACCGGAATAATAGCCCATTCCCGTGCCGCCGAGAAGGTTTGCAAGGGGGATTTTGAGTATTAGCCCCGCCGCCTTTGAAACCACGACCGACACCATGAGTAAAAACGAGCCGTACAAAACGCTTTGCTTTTTCATAACGCCCGTATACCGCCTCCTCAAAACTTTGTCTTAAAGTATTTTATTTAAAAACATGGACGAGTATGACGAGCCGGCAGCGATAAAGTGGCGAGGATTTGACCGCCGGAGGTGTTTTCGCTTGAAGTTCGGGCGCAAATGTGATAAACTAAAAAGTAATGTGCAAATTTTAGGGAAGGAAAATATATATGCCTGCAAAAAACGAATACGGAAATGAAGCAATACGATCTTTAAAGGGCGCAGACAGAGTCAGAAAGCGTCCCGCTGTAATATTCGGCTCTGACGGCCTTGACGGCTGCAAGCACTCGGTGTTTGAGATAATTTCAAACTCCATAGACGAGGCGAGAGAGGGCTACGGAGACCTTATAACCGTCACGTACTATAACGACTATTCAATAGAAGTGGAGGACATGGGCAGAGGTTGTCCCGTGGATTTCAACAAGGCAGAAAACAGATATAACTGGGAGCTTGTTTACTGCGAGCTTTACGCCGGAGGAAAGTATGACAATGTCTCGGGGGACAACTATGAGTATTCTCTGGGTCTGAACGGACTCGGCGCATGCGCCACGCAGTACTCGTCGGAGTATATGGACGTCGAGGTGTGCCGCGACGGATACCTGTACAAGCTCCACTTTGAAAAGGGAAATAACATAGGCGGACTTCACAAGGAAGCCACAAACCGCCGCCGCACCGGCACAAAAACGCATTGGAAGCCGGACCTTGAGGTGTTTACCGACATAGCCATAGAGGAGGAGTACTTTTGCGACACTCTTAAAAAGCAGGCGATTGTCAACCCGGGGATAAAGTTTGTTTTGAAGTATCAAAAGGAGGACGGAAGCTTTGAGAGCTTTGAGTACCTCTACGAAAACGGCATACTCGACTATGTAAAAGAGATTTTGGGCAGTGAGGGGCTGACTCAGCCGAGGCTTTGGACGGCGGACAGAAAAGGCAAGGACCGCGAGGACATGCATGAGTACAAGGTAAAATACAACTTTGCGTTTGCGTTTTCAAAGACGGTCAAGCTCTGTGAGTACTTCCACAACTCCAGCTACCTTGAGTACGGAGGCTCCACCGAAAAGGCCGTGCGTCAGGCGTTCACCTCTTTTTTGGACAGCTACATGAAATCAAACAACAAGTACCTGAAAAACGAGTCCAAGATACAGTTTGTAGACATCGAGGACTGCCTTGTGATGGTTTCAAGCTCATTTTCCACCCAGACGTCCTATGAGAACCAGACCAAAAAGGCTATAAACAACAAGTTTATATACGAAGCCGCGGTTGACTTTTTAAAGCACCAGCTTGAGGTTTACTTCATCGAAAACCCGGACGATGCAAATAAAATCTGCGACCAGGTCTTGATAAACAAGCGCTCCCGTGAAAGCGCGGAAAAGACGAGGGTAAACGCAAAAAAGCTTTACACCGAAAAGCTCGACATGGCAAACATGGTCAAGAAGTTTGTCGATTGCCGCTCCAAAGACGTCTCAAAAAGGGAGCTTTATATAGTGGAGGGAGACTCCGCTTTAGGCTCGGTAAAGCTTGCACGCGACGCCGATTTTCAGGCGGTCATGCCGGTAAGGGGAAAGATTTTAAACTGCCTGAAGGCGAGCTACAACAAGATATTTGAGAGCGAGATAATAACAGACCTGATGAAGGTCTTGGGCTGCGGTGTGGAGGTCAAGAGCGCAAAGAACAAGGAGCTGTCCTCCTTTAACCTGAATGCGCTGCGCTGGAACAAGGTGATAATATGCACCGATGCCGACTACGACGGATTCCAGATACGCACTCTCATTCTCACCATGCTCTACACCCTCGCGCCCACTCTCATCGACAAGGGGTATGTGTACATCGCAGAGTCGCCCCTTTACGAGATAAACACAAAGGACCGCACGTACTTTGCATACGACGAGTCGGAGCGCGCCGAGATAATGAACATGATAGGGGACGCCAAGTTCACCATACAGCGTTCAAAGGGACTCGGCGAAAACGAGCCGGACATGATGAACCTCACGACGATGAACCCTGCGACAAGGCGCCTTATACAGGTCACGCCGGATGACGCCGAGCACACAAAGTTCATGTTTGACATGCTCTTAGGTGACAACCTCAGCGCGCGCAAGGAGTTTATAAACAACAACGGCCATGACTACCTTGACATGGCGGATGTAAGCTGACAGGAGGACGTAAATGCCTAAAAAGAAGAGCGGCGAGGAAAAGCCGCGCAAGCAGGCTGCAAAACTTCAGCCGAACGCATATATAAACGGTGCGGGAACGGTCATAGAAGAGCCGATAACCGTCACCCTTGAAAAAAACTACATGCCCTACGCGATGAGCGTAATAGTGTCACGTGCGTTTCCCGAGATAGACGGATTTAAGCCTTCGCACAGAAAGCTTTTGTACACCATGTATGACATGGGGCTTTTGAGCGGGCCGAGGACAAAGTCCGCAAACATAGTGGGACAAACCATGAAGCTAAACCCCCACGGAGACCAGGCGATATACGAAACCATGGTGAGACTCACGAGGGGCAACGAGGCGCTTTTGCACCCCTATATAGACTCAAAGGGAAACTTCGGCAAAGCATACTCGTCCGACATGGCGTATGCCGCCTCAAGATACACCGAGGCAAAGCTTGACGCCATATGCAACGAGCTTTTCTGCGATATAGACAAGGACACCGTAAACTTCGTCCCGAACTACGACAACAAGATGATGGAGCCGGAGCTTTTGCCCGTCACGTTTCCCACCATACTTGTAAATTCAAACGTCGGAATAGGCGTGTCGATGGCGAGCGCAATATGCCCGTTTAATTTAAAGGAGCTTTGCGAGGCTACGATAGCTATCATAAGAGATCCGGATTTTGACGCCATGCAGGTTATGAACGGCCCTGATTTTCCCGGCGGCGGATACATGATTTACGATGCGGAAAAGCTGCGCCAGATATTTGACACCGGCAGGGGATCGGTGAAAATCCGTGCGAAATACCGCTACGACAAGGACGAGAACTGCATAGAAATAACCGAGATACCGCCCACGACAACCATAGAGGCGATAATAGAAAAGGTCGTGGAGCTTGCCAAGAACGGCTTGAAGGAAGTATCGTATATAAGAGACGAAACCGATTTGAGCGGTTTGAAGATAACCATAGACTTAAAGCGAGGAGTCGATCCGGACGAGCTGATGAAAAAGCTGTATCAGCTTACGCCCTTGCAGGACAGTTTCTCGGCAAACTTCAACATCTTAGTAAACGGCTACCCGAAGGTCTTGGGCGTGAACGACATAATAAAAGAGTGGATAAGCTTTAGAGTCGGATGCGTCAAGCGCAGGGTCAGCTTCGAGATGAAGAAAAAGGAGGAGCGTCTGCACCTTCTCAAAGGCCTTGAAAAGATACTTTTGGACATAGACAAGGCGATAAAAATAGTCAGGGAAACGGATGAAGAGGCGGACGTGGTGCCTAACCTCATGATAGGCTTCGGAATCGACCAGACGCAGGCGGAGTATGTCGCGGAGATAAAGCTCAGGCACCTCAACCGCGAGTTCATACTCAAGCGCATCGACGACATAGCGCAGCTTGAGAAGGACATAGCAGACATGCGCGACATACTCGGCAGTGAAAGAAAAATAAAGCTCATCATAATTGACGAGCTGAAGAGGGTTTCCGAAAAATACGGCCAGCCGAGGAAAACGGAAATAATATATGTAAGCGATGAGCCGCAGAGCAAGGTGGTCAAGGACGTCCCCGACTATCAGTGCAGATTTGTGCTCACAAGAGAGGGATATTTCAAAAAGATAACCGCGCAGTCGCTCAGGATGGCATCAAAGCAAAAGCTCAAGGAAAACGACGTAGTCAGCACGGAAATAGACTCTACAAACCGCGCGGACATACTGTTCTTTACCGACAAGGCAAATGTCTACAAAACAAAAGCCTCGCAGTTTCCGGACACAAAGGCTGCTCAGCTCGGCGAATTTATCCCCGTGGAGCTAAAGTTTGAAGAGGGCGAAAACGTTGCGGCGATGGCTGCAACCTTAGATTACAGCGGTTTTTTGCTCTTCGTCTACAAAAACGGCAAGGTCGCAAAGGTGCCGCTCAGCTCCTATGAGACAAAGACAAACCGCAAGATGCTTTCAAAGGCGTATTCAGACAAGTGCGGACTTGTGCAGATGCTCGATGTGGGGGAGGGCGCGCAGGTGATGCTTCGCTCCACAAACGGCAGGGCGATAATATTTGACACCGGCATGATACTCCCCAAGGCGTCAAGGGACACCGTGGGCGTGCAGGCGATGACCCTGAAGGCAAAATCTGAGGTCGAGTCCGCATATATACTCACGCCGGAAAAGGCGAATGAGCTGTCAAAGTATCGGGTAAATACCTTGCCCGCTGCCGGACCGTTTGCAAAAGGCATGGACGACCCCGACCAGATAACGTTTTAGATGATCTAAATAAAGCCGCACGGCAGTGCACACGCAAGGCTGAAAAAATAAGAGCGTCTCTGAAAATCAGGGACGCTCATTTGTTTTTGCGTTATGCTTTTTGATTACGCCAAGCTTACCGATATCTGCGACAACACGCCGTATTCAAATGTCAGCTCGGCACGTGTTGTTCCATCGGTAAAGGTAAGGGCGCTGTTGTCTGCAAGGCTTTCGTCGATTCCAAGGGTGCTTAAAACATAGTCAAGCGAATCTCCGACCTTTACTCCGTTAAAGCTTAGGTCAAGCGGGCAGCCTGCGCTGCTGACCTCTATTTCTATTATGCTGCCCTGGAACGCGTAGGGCGTGTCAAAGACCAAAAGTCCTCCGACAAACATCACGTTGCTCACAGATGTGGAGCTGAGCGAACCGGTGGCTGAGTTTTTGTACTTTGACGCCACGTATTCGCCTGAGGCTTCGTCGTTGAGGCGAACCTGCTCGCCGCCGATGGTCACTATCATGTATTCCTCGCTGACTCTTGCGGTGAGCGATTCAAGGCGATCTTCTTCGGGAACTTCATCGCCGGTGTCGTCGGTGACGGTGGGATCCTCGACATCAACCGGCTGCTCGTCATCCGTCTGTTCGGAAATCACGGGGAGAATCTCTCCGCGGCTTACCATGCCCAATGTCTCAAGATCTGCATAGGGGTATTCGTACTCGTTTAACTTCCTGCGGATGTATCTTGTAAGCTCGCTTGTGGCGGACTTGTGAACGTACTCTACGGGGTTGTTGGAGGTCGTGGTGACGAACTCCGTCTCGCTGTCGAGTATGCCCATGTCGGTGTATCCGGGGTTAATGTCCTCATATACACGGTGGTAGCCCATCATCAGGTCGTTTAACGTGTACACATCGTACAAAAGCTCATCTATAACCGTGACGCTTCCCGACTCGGTGACGTAAAGGCTGGTCAGAATAGTGTCGCCTACGTCGTAAACAGGCATTCCCTCAAGCTGGTTCTCGGCTGTGCCCTTGATCCACACATATGCGTCAACATCACATGCCTGCGTATTCAGGTAGTCGTATTCGATGTTCACGTCATAAAGCGTATACATTCCGTCCTCAAGGGCGGGAAGGGTATCGTCGTCGAGTATGCCCTGTACCGTCATTCTCACAAGGCTTACGCCGCCTCTTTGCGCTTCGTCGGCAAATTTGGTGTCAAGCAGGTCGTAGAAGTTGAGCGCGCTTGACGGGGCGTTTCTTGTAACTGCATCGGGAGCCGCTGCGGCGTTCGACGCAAACTCGTCATAGTCGGAGTACACGTTTGCCTCTATGCTCGCATCGCTGCCGGAAAGCATCAAAACGTAGTCTTCAGTGTAGTAGTCGCCGTCGTAGTTGTATCCTACGTAGCTGGAGAGCATGCTCTCGGGCAGCGCATCTGCAACCATGTCGGGGGCAGACCAAAAGTCATCTTCCGCGTCAGACTCCGGAATTTCCTCTGGTGCAATAATGCTGTCTGCCTCGTCGCCGGTTGTGTCGGCGCTGTTTTCGGGCATGAGGTTGGCGTTTACTTCGTTTTCGCCGCCGCTGTCTGATCCGCTCGTCACATCCTCCTGCGTTGCATCCTCGCTGTACATGGCGTTGTCCCCGCCGAGACGGTTATCCGAATCGCTCGAGCGGTATTTTATATTGCCGCTCATGATAGAGACAATTCCTATTGTGGACAGCGCCGCAACCAGGCATGCCGCCAAAGACACGTATTTATAGATTTTGATCTTGCTTTTGTATGTTTGCTCGTCTTTTTTCTGCGAGATGTCTATGGTGCGGTCGGAATCCGACTTTAGGCTCAGATCTGCTTTTTTGTCGGTCATGCTCGCCGCACATATGGTTTTAAGTCTGTCCTTGAATTCGGCAGACAAATTCATCGATCGAACTTCGCTTTTGTATTCACTGACCAGATCCATCGCCGAACTTTCCTTCCAGCATTTCGCTTAGTTTTTTCCTCGCTCTCATCAGCAGCGAGGCGACTGTGTTTTGATTCGACTGCATTATGTTTGCTATGTCCTTGATAGGATAGCCCTCAAAATAATGCAGATACACCGCAGTTCTGTACTTCTGCGGCAGAGCCATTACAGCGCTCATAACCGTTCCGTCGGAAGAGTACTCATCCGACGCGGGTATGTTCTCCGTAAGCTCTATGTTCGGGTGAGAATATGCGCGTTTGTTATAGTTTTTGCACATGTTGATTGTTACTCTTAAAATCCATGGTNNTCTTCCGACTCGGGGTGCGCGCTGCACAACTTTAAAAATACCTCCTGTGTGATATCCTCGGCATAGTGCGTGTCGCACAAGGCGTGGTACGCTGTGCGGTATACCATGTCCGAATACTTATCAACAACGGAAGATATGTAAACGTTGACGTCATTTGTTTGCATAATCTTCACTTGTTTGCCGATGAACAGCAAAGAACTCCTTTCTGTCATCTGATCTCCGATTCATGTTTCACTTACAATACAATCGCCGGAGCAGAAATATTGCAAATCAGATTTTATATTTTTATAAATCGCGTTTCACGCACGGAATGTTTTGGTCAGGCCATGCTCCGTGAGTAATATGTGAATATGCTCCCTTCTATTTTATCAGATATTTTCTGTAAAGTAAACACATATTGCGCCTTGCCGTCAAAAACATTTTCCCGTCCGACCGCCGCCGGCAAAAGATACTTTAAATAATCTTAACATTAGCGGCGCATCCCCCTTGATTCAGCGCTTTAACGGGTGTATAATAATAAGGAGCTTTTGAAGCCGCACAGCGGCGGACGAAAGTATAAAATTTGAGTTATGGAGCGAAAAGTTTATGAAGATTAAAGTAATTTTAGCGTGCGTCCTTTCTTCGCTTTTGATACTTTGCAGCTGCGGAGCGCAAAACAGCGATGATACGCCCAACACCAACAACGTTGACAACTAAGTGACTCAGAACGAAGAAGAAAACGCTGAGGAACAGACCGAAGAGGAAGAAAAAGAAGTGACACTTGAGCTTGTACTTACTATCGACATCAAAACAACCGGATATGACTACCTCGACGGACATGAGGCGGATATAGCCATGATCCCGTTTAACGGAACCGCACACGGCGACTATTTCAACGGCACGGTAATAGGCACAGGCGTTGACACCCAGACTATAACTCCCGACGGAGTTTGTCACTACTCGGCAAGGTACATGATAACCGGAACCGACTATGAGGGCAACGAGTGCCGCGTGTTTATAGAGAACAACGGAACGGATATGGCAAAGTGCGTTCCCACAATCTACACCGACAGCGACCTGCTTGCTGATTGGGAGACATCCGACATGCGCTCTGTTGTAACCGGAGCTGAGGGAGGCGTATGCGTTCAGGTGTACAAGGCTACAGAGGTTGAGCCTGACGCCGGCGACGCAGAATAAAAAAGCGATGCTTTGTTTGGCGGTGTGCTCCTTGCACGCCGCCTTTTTCGCATTCTCGGCGCACGGGCGGCGTTTGATATGGAAAACAGTCCGCGCGTGTGATATACTCTTGAGTAAATGAAATAACAGCGAGGAGAACAGTAAAGTATGGATCATTCACAAAAGGCGTATGAGCTTTTCATGCAGGGCTATAACTGCTCACAATCGGTTTTTGCGGCATTTTGCGACGTGACGGGCATCGACACCGAGACGGCGCTTAAAATATCCTCTTCTTTCGGCGGGGGCATAGGACGGTTAAGAGAGGTGTGCGGAGCCATGAGCGGCATGCTTATGGTGGCGGGCTGCCTGTACGGATACACCGTCGCAGGCGACTATGAGGTAAAAAGCGAGCACTACAGGCTTGTTCAGTCCTTGGCGTACAAGTTTAAGGAGGGCGCAGGCTCAATGATTTGCAGAGAGCTTTTGGGGCTTGACGGGGCGTCTGCGCCGGAGTCTCCGAAAAGAACCGACGAGTTTTACAACACCCGCCCCTGCGCTAAGGTGATTCGCCTTGCGGCAAAGATTTTAGACGACTACATCGCAGAGCGCTCAAATGTCGGACAAGCAAAGGTTTGAGGAGCTTTTAAAGATTCCCGCCGCAAGCATTCGCATGAGTGCGGGAGTGGGAACGCTCAGCGAAAAGTATCTTCATGCGTTTTTAAAGGTGTACTTTGAGCCTGACGCGGGATGCCGTGAGGTCAAGGTGGGAAGGTTCACCGCGGACATATGTCGGGGCAGGCAGATAACCGAGATACAGACAAGGTCGCTTGACAAGCTCCGTGAAAAGCTCAGCTACTATCTTTCGGAGGGATACAGCGTCAGGGTGGTGTTTCCGGCGGCGCATGAAAAGCAAATAGTTTGGATAGACCCCGACACCGGCGAGATAGTCAGCCGACGCCGCTCAAACAAGCACTTTGAGTACTGCGACTGCTTTTGGGAGCTGTATAAGATAAAGGAGTTTTTGAGCGAGCAGGGCGTGAGCGTATGCCTTATGCTGATAGACGTAGATGAGATAAGAACCCTTGACGGCTACGGCCGCTCAAGAAAGAAACGCGCGACAAAGGTCGATATAATCCCAAGGTCTCTTTACGGGTGCGCCAGTCTCGGCTGCCTTAGGGACTACGAGATGTTCTTGCCAAACAGCTTAGGTGAGACGTTCGGCGTCAGGGAGTATGCTGGCGCCGTGGGCACGTCGGAGGAAAACGCCCGCTCGGGGCTTAAAATACTTTGCAGCGTGGGTGCGGTGCAGATGTGCGGCAAGGAGGGCAGAAGATACCTCTACCGCCGCATGCTCTAATGCTCATTTAATGTACCGGTGGTTATATATGATTGAGAAAGTGTTAAAACACGCGCTCAAATAATTAAATATAATACGAGGTGGCAATATGCGCATTTTACTGGCTGAAGATGAAAGGGATTTAAACGAGATAATAACTCAAAAGCTCAGCTCGGAGGGGTACAGCGTGGACAGCTGTTACGACGGGGCGGAGGCTATAGACATTTTGTCCTATACCGACTACGACGCCGTCATACTCGATATAATGATGCCCAAAGCGGACGGCTTTGCGGTGTTAAGGGCAATACGCGGCGCCAAAAAGGACACGCCGGTGCTGTTTTTGACGGCGAGGGACGCAGTGTCTGACAGGGTAAAGGGTCTTGACAGCGGGGCAAACGACTACCTTGTAAAGCCGTTTTCGCTTGAGGAGCTGCTTGCAAGGGTCAGAGCGATGACAAGAAAGTCGTTCGGCAGCTCAAGCAACGTTTTGGCGGTGGCAGACCTTGAGCTTGACATCGCTTCTAAGACGGTTACAAGGGGCGGCGCACAGATCATGCTGTCGGCAAAGGAGTATGCGCTGCTTGAGTATCTCATGGTCAACAAGGGCAGGATACTTTCCCGCGAAAAGATAGAGGATCACATATGGAACTTCGACTATGAAGGCGGCACAAATGTAGTGGATGTGTACATCAGTTATCTGAGAAAAAAGATAGACGACGGGCACAAAAAGAAGCTCATCCATACGGTGAGGGGAAGGGGATATGTGATTCGAGAGGATGATGAGGATTGAAGAACCTGTCTATACGACTTAAAATAACTCTGTGGTTTGCGGTGGCTCTGTTTGTAATAGTTGCGATAACGTATGTGGTGATTCTGACGGTGAGCAATCAGGTCATACAAAAAACCATCCGCGACACGCTTTTGCACACCGTCGAGGACAACGTCGATGAGGTTGAGTTTTACACCGACATATCCCAGGTGGACATTGCAAACAGCGTAGACCACTTTATAATGTACAACTCGGGATACCTTGAGGTAGACGACGACTTTTTAGACGAGGTCAACGACGTGTATACCGCCCTTTACCTGTCTGACGGAACGCTCATGTACGGCGAGAACCCGCTTGCCGTGGCGCTTGCGGACCTCGAGTTTTCCGATTCGGAAATAAGGGAGAGGACGGTAAACGGCGAGCTGTATTACATCTTGGACAGGCACTTAACGCAAAAAGGGCTTGAGGATCTTTGGCTGAGGGGAGTGGTTTCGGAGCATCAGGGCGAGGTTCAAATGCATGAGATATCAACGCTCTCGCTTATAATACTGCCCATAATTTTGATCGCGGCGGTGCTGGGCGGATACTTCATAGCAAAAAGAATGCTCATGCCTATTAAGCAGATAACAAACGCCTCAGAAAACATCAGCCGTGGCGGAGACCTTAAAAAGAGAATAGAGCTTGATAGCGGCAAGGATGAGCTGCATCAGCTTGCGGACAGCTTCAACAACATGATAGCAAGGCTTGACGAATCGTTTGAGGCGGAGCGGCAGTTTACCTCCGACGTATCCCACGAGCTGAGAACTCCCATGTCGGTAATCATGGCGCAGTGCGAGTACACGCTTGACGAGGAAAGAACCCCGCAGGAATATGAAAGGGCGCTAAGGCTCATACGCCGCCAGGGCAGAAAGATGACAAAGCTCATAAACGACATGCTCGACTTTGTAAGGCTTGAGCGAAGGGGAACAAACTATCAAATAGAAAAGCTCAACCTGTCAGCGCTTGTAAATTCCGTTTGCGAGGACATGTCGCTCATAAGGGAGCGAGGAATAAGCCTTGAGCACGAGGTCGAGGACGAAATATGGGTAGACGGCAATCCCGCGCTCTTGAGCAGGCTTCTGTCCAACCTTATAAGCAACGCATACCGATACGGCAAAGACGACGGACACATAAAGGTGAGATTAAAGAAGTCTCAGGATGAAGTGACGCTAAGCGTCTCGGACGACGGCATAGGCATATCGCGCGAGGACAAAGAAAAGATATTCAGAAGGTTTTATCAGGCGGACAGCTCCCGCACCGGCTCGGGCACGGGTCTCGGGCTGTCTATGGTTAAGGAAATAGCATCATTCCACGGCGGCAGCATGAGCGTCGAAAGCGAGCCGGGAAAGGGAAGCGAGTTTACCTTCCACCTGCCCGTGAAAGAATAAAAACTTTTTTCGGATTTTAATAATGCTAATGTTGTTCTAATCTTTCGATTATATAATGAAGACAGAACAAGGGGGAACAACGGCGAAAGCCACATTCACGGCAGTAGTTAAAAAAATAAATCAAAAAAATTAAAACTACTAATGTTGCTCTAATGTTCACAAGGTATAATCAAGTCAGAACAAACGAAGGGAGTATTTAAAATGACTAAGATAAAAAGTTTATTCTCAACACCGCTAAAGGCAGTTGTAACATGCGTATGTATCGTTGCGATACTCGCACTCATAGGAACGGTGACCGCAGCAGCGGTAGGAGCTATCGCTAAGGGAAACGCAATCGGAGCTGAGCAGGCTCAAAACTATGCGTTTGCCGATGCCGGAGTAGACCCCGCCGCGGCAATGGTTGAAAAGACCGAGTTCGATTACGACATGGGTCACTTCGTATACGAAATCGAGTTCTACGCAAACGGAGTCGAGTATGAGTACACAGTAAAGTCCGACGACGGAACAATCTTAAAGAGAAAGTCTGAGGGTCAGCCGCAGATCACAACAAATGACAACAGCGCGACAACGACAACGGCATCCGGCAGCGTAACGCTCGACGAGGCAAAGGCAATAGCTCTTGCAGACGCAGGCCTTGCGGAATCGGACGTGAGCATAACCAAGACCAAGACTGAGTATGACGACGGAAGAGAAATCCACGAGATAGATTTCGTCACCGCAGACACCAAGTACGAGTATGAAATAGTAGCCGCAGACGGCAGCATCTACTCAAAGAGCAAGGAGACTTTCGCAGCCACTTCACCCACCGTGACAACGTCACCTTCTGACACACAGCAGGCAGCAAACGTCGATATGACTCTTGACGAGGCAAAGGCAATAGCCCTTGCAGATGCAGGTCTTGCAGAATCAGACGTCACCTTCACTAAGGGACACCTCGATTACGATGACGGCGTGGCAGTATACGAGCTTGAGTTCTACACTTCCACCACCGAGTATGATTACGATGTAAGCGCAACATCCGGCAATATAATCAGCAGAGAGTCGGAAGCCTTCAGAACCGGCAGCCAGTCGGGCACACAGACCACCACATCCGGCACCGATGTGACACT
>DDJI01000072.1 GCA_002338885.1 Ruminococcus sp. UBA1828
CCGCAGGAGGACAGCAGCATTACGGCGGCAAGAAGTATTGCTAACAGTTTTTTCATCGTAATATCCTCACTTTCACATTATTTTCCGTCATCGCATGTGCCACAGCTCTCGGCATACGAATCTTAATGTGGCACGTAAAGAATGGAACATTGGACTCACCCTTCCCCTTCTCTCGCGTAAATATGGTACGATTAAGTGAATAATCAAGGCCAATTTTACGCTTTTTATTTCTATATATATAAACAACAAAAATTCAATTTTGACTTCAACTTTTTTAACGTCAAACTGACGAAAATTTTTATGCATATTGTACAACTGCCAAAAAACGTCGGCACAGTCACATGCCAAGCGGGGAAATATCAATTTCGATGTTTATTTTGCTTTTGATTTCTTAGATTTTTTGGTTACGCATATCAGCACTATAATTGCGGCTATCAAGACAATTGCGACAACCGCTATGCATATTATCAGCAGCGGCATTATGTTTGTGCCTGCCTCCACAAAGTCGATTGTTATGTTGTCTATGCACACGTTGGAAGAAAGCGCGCCGTTTGCGTCAAGCGTCAGAAGGTTTTCGCCTTTATTCAAGTGAATCTGCGCGCTTGTTTGTGCCCATTCGCCGCCAGTGTCGGAGAGCACAAGCTCAGCGGAAGAAAACGCTCCCGCGCTCAGCTTGAGGGTGTCGGGGCTTGCGGCCTGATACCTGAGCGTCACTGTATATGTGCCGTCCTCCAAAACCTTAAAGCTGTCCCTGACGGAAACGCCCTCGTTTTCGCCGAGAACCATGTATCCCTGACCGGTGTAGTTTCTTATGCTTTCGTTTGCGCCGTTGGTGACGTATCTGTCTATGTTCTTAGACTCAAAGACCTCTGCCTCGTGCTGAAGCGTGCCGGTGTATATCGGGGGAGCGGATGGCTCGACAAGTGTCGCCACCTGATACTCCGTTTCTCTGTCCGTAGCGTCGCCGGAGCAGTTTATCGTCACGTCCATCGGACCGACATGCGTGATTCTGAGGGTAAACACGCCGTCAGAGTAGCTCGACTCAAATTTAGCGGTGGTTATTCCTCTGTCCTCATAGGTGTATGTCGGCTCTGATGTGCATCCCGAAACAGTTATAACGTCGGTTGCGGGTATTAAAGCCTCCTCGTCATAATTGTTCAGATACAGGTCGATGTGGTCCGAGTACTCATTTACAAGAACGTTTGAATACCTCGGCAGCTCAAAGCCCATCGTGTCGCAGGTGTTGTACTTCAGGTCGATCACGCCTGATGCGGATGAGCCGGTGTTCTTGTACGGGCAGTAGATAGCCCATCTGTTTTCATACCTTCCCGCATATATGTCGCCGGTGTATTCCTGCGGGAAAATCTCGTTGAAGAACTCCACCTTGTCCTCGATTGTCGGGAACATGTCGTCGTACTCCGACTTGTAAATGACGTACTCAAAGCTCTCGGCAACGTCGTCCGCAAGAGCGGTTGACATAGGTATGGCGGGGTAGCGTCCGGTCTTTTTATAAATGGTGTGGTTGTCGCGAAGTCCGCCGTCGCCGTCCATCCTGTAAAGTCCCTCCGTCAGAGATTCGGGGGTGGAGTATTTGTCGTCGTCGTTTCCGGTCTCAACATCGTTGATGATTATGACCTTGGTTCTGTCGATGACCTCCTGGCGGGTGGGTATTCGTATCTTTCCGTTTAATATCTGCCTGAAGAAATCGGTTGTGACCTTTTCAAACTGCTCATATATATCCCAGTTTCTTGTGGTGTATCCGTCCTCGGAAGTGGTCTGCTCCGTTTCTCTGAAGCACTCAACCCATGCAAGCTCCGGCCCGTCTATGACTGTAGCTCCGTTTAAAAGGAACCTTTCAAGATACACGGCAAGTCCCGTTACGGCGCGGTACTCGTTTTTGGATGCGTCACCGGAACCGTCCCATGTGGAGTCTGTCCATCCCGACTCGTCATATCTGACTCCGAAGTTTCCGCTGTATCCGGAGAGCCATATGCCCTCTGCAAGGCTTTCGGTGTCCGCTATGTATCCGGTCTGAGTGTACTTTTCAAGGAGAATAAAGTTCTCGGTGTAGTCGCGGCAAGCCTGCTCAAACTCAGGTATGGTTTTAAGCATTGCTATCGGGCTTATCGGGGGGCTCCACTGGTTTGCGCACCAGCTGTCAACAAGGTATCCGCCGTACTTGTTGCAAAGCTCCAAAAGCCCCGCAAAGTGCTGATATCTTTGCTGAGCGGTGACGGGGAAGTCCGCCTGGTCAAAGCCCCAGAACTGCTCGCAATAGTTATAGCCTATGAAGTTGGGGTAGTCGCGGAAGAACTCCGCAAACACGGTTTCCTCATAGTCAACCGTCGTGTCGTAGTCGGGGAAGTGGCACTGTCCGCCGCTCGCAGGCTGTATCATGCACCATACGTTGTTTTCCGCGCACGCCCTTACCCACGACTTTGCGGTTTCATAGCCGTATTCCACAACCATAAAGCGCTGCTTCTCCGTATCCCAGTTTATAGAAAGCGATATGTTGAACACAACGTAAGGCTTAACATCTTCCGGAACAAGCGCTATTATCGCCTCGGGGTCAGCGTAGTTCCATGAGTCAATGTGCACTATCCACATCGGCTGTTCGTTTGATACCGGCCGCCTTAAATTGCTTGTGCCGTCTTCTGCGCTGTCGTTTTCCGCAGCTATAATGTCAATTCCTGAAAATACAACTGTCGAAATTGCAATCGCAAACGCCAAAAGCAGCGAAATCAGCCTTTTAATCTGCCCGAACGCCGTTGCCTTCGGGGTTTTGAATGTTGCCATTCGGTCTGATGCCTCCTTCATATTTTACAATAGTTTAATTATACATTATTTTTGTGCAAATGTACATACAAAGCGTGCAAAAATGAAGATGTTTTTTGTTGAAATATTCGTTTTCTGCGAAATGCTCAAATTCCGGCTCAGCTTTTTGGATAAAGTTAATAAACGGTGTGCCGGCGCGGGCTGCACGTTTGAACGGTTTTTTCGCCCTGTCAATCCTCGCTCATGACAGCTATGACGTCCTTCATGAGCGCTATGGGCTTTTCCTTCGGCGCAAGCTTTATAGATATGTAGCCGTTTTCCGAGCCGTTTACAAGTATTCTGCCGCTGTATTTTTTGGTCAGGTTCATTATCGCGTTGACCGATGAGGTGTTCGTCAGATAAAACAGTATGTTTTGACCCTTTTGGGTTATCTCCTTTATTCCGAGCCTTGATGCGCTGTTTCGCAGCAGTGCAACGTCTACAAGCCCCACCACCGACTTCGGTGGTTCGCCGTAACGGTCTATCAGCTCGTCGAGCACGTCCTCGCTGTCCTCGCGTGAGCTTATCCCCGCAATTTTGCGGTACGCCTCAATCCTCGACTGCAAATCCTCTATGTAGCTCGGGGGGATGTATGCGTTTATTGTCACATCTATGAGGCAGTCCTCCGCCGCATGCGGCTTAGCCTCGCCTTTGTTTTCCGCTATGGCTTCCTCCAAAAGCTGAAGATACATGTCGTATCCCACGGCCTCCATGTGCCCGTGCTGCTTTGCGGAAAGTATTGAGCCGACTCCGCGTATTTCGAGGTCTCGCATGGCGATTTTAAATCCCGAGCCGAACTGCGTCAGCTCACGTATCGCCTCAAGCCTCTTTGAGGCAACCTCCGTCAGAACCTTTCCGCGTCGGAAGGTGAAGTATGCATACGCCCTGCGGGAAGAGCGTCCGACGCGTCCCCTCAGCTGATACAGCTGCGACAGTCCGAAACGATCCGCATCCTCGATGATGAGCGTGTTTACGTTCGGCACGTCTACACCGGTTTCTATTATTGTCGTGCATACGAGTATGTCGATTTCCCGCTCGAGCAGCTGCCGCCAAACCTCCGATATTTCGCTTTCGGACATCTGTCCGTGGGCTATGCCTATTCTTGCGTCGGGAAGGCTTTGGGATATCTTGTACGCGCACGCCTCAAGCGACTCTATCCTGTTGTGAATGTAGTAAACCTGACCGCCGCGGCGCAGCTCCTTTTGTATAGCCTGTATTATAACTCCGTGCTGGTGCTCTATTACGTACGTCTGCACCGGATATCTGTCCGACGGAGGCTCCTCAATTACCGACATGTCGCGTATTCCCGTCATAGCCATGTTGAGCGTTCTCGGGATGGGCGTTGCCGAAAGGGTGAGTATGTCAACCGACGGATACTGCTCTTTGAGGCGCTCCTTGTGTGCCACACCGAAGCGCTGTTCCTCATCTATTATAAGCAGTCCGAGGTCTTTAAACTTTACGTCGTTCTGAACAAGCCTGTGCGTGCCTATAACAAGGTCTATTTCTCCGCGTGCAAGCTCTTTTACTATCTCATGCTGCTGCTTTTGGTTTCTGAACCTGGACAGCAGCTCTATTTTAATTGGGAACTGCTCAAATCTTCTCAGCGCCGTTTGATAGTGCTGCCACGCAAGAACCGTCGTCGGAACCATTATGGCGCACTGCTTGTGGTCTAAGTAGCACTTCATTGCCGCCCTTAAAGCGACTTCCGTCTTTCCGAATCCGACGTCTCCGCACAAAAGTCTGTCCATCGGTATCGGCTTTTCCATGTCGGCTTTTATTTCAGATATGGACTGAAGCTGATCGTCCGTCTCCTGATAGGGAAAACGCTCCTCAAACTCCGCCTGCCAATCGTTGTCCTCTGAAAAGGCATATCCCTTTGCAAGCTGGCGCTTGGCATACAGCGCAATCAGCTCGTCAGCCATATCTTTGCATGCTTTCTTGACCCTTGCGCGTGTTTTTGACCATTCCGCAGAGCCGAGCTTGTTCAGCTTCACGTTTTCGTCGTCCTTAGGGCCTATGTACTTTGAAACGGTGTCGAGCTGCGTTACCGGCACGTATAATACGTCCGAGCCGGCATATTTGATGGTGATGTAGTCCTTTGTCACGCCGCCGGTGGTTATGTTGGATATGCCGCCGAACCTGCCTATGCCGTGCAGGC
>DDJI01000022.1:0-1180 GCA_002338885.1 Ruminococcus sp. UBA1828
CCTCTATGCCGAGTTCATTCTGAATATAGTTAGTGACATGAGCCAGGTACTCCGCAAAGTCATCAAAGCAATCTTCCTTGAGGTTGTCTATGTTGGGATCGAATCCGCCCGAGGAGCAACCGCTCACCGTCATAAAGTACGGAGGTGAATTTGAGAACACCTCTACTATAGCCTCATCGCCCGCAGCCTCAACTGCGCGCTTTAAGACGTTGAGCTGACCTGCGTCCGCGTCATAATCGTAAACGTACTCACCCGTTTCCTCGTCCAAAACAAGCCATCCGGGCACATCGGAGTCTGTTCTTGTTATGTGATTATGGGTCGGGTCGTCTCCGCCGCCGATATTATAGCGCATGATGTTCAGGCGCAGTCCGTCATCGCCGAAGAAAAGATCCGCCGCCTGCTGAGAAAGCTCATCGGAGTATCCGATTCTGTTTGCCCACCAGCAAAGGCTCGTTCCCCAGCCCTCAAACACGCCGCCGTTCATAACGGACGCTTTCAAGGGTGAAACGCTTACAACAGTATCAACAGTTACATCGTCAGGCATGATTACCTCCAAGTTGTCATAGTTGTTGCTGTCTGCGGGATCATCAGCTCCGTCGGATGCACATCCCACCATTGACGCTGCCATACACAGGCATATGACGCCGGATATAAGTCTGTTAATCTTTTTCCCCATTACATTACCTCCAAGTTTGGCAAGCAAAATTTACTCTTTCGCTTGTTTCGCTCATTTATTTGATAATATTACTATAACCTTTTTTTTCATCACATTTCAATATAACAAAACTCGCATCAAACCAGTTCAAAATGTAAATATATTAATATACTCTTTACACGAAATCGCGAATTATCTGTGATAAAGGCGGCTTATGGGCTTATAGATTATGTAGCATATTGCAGCCTCGATTAAGCCCTTGCACAATGTAAACGGGAAATTGAAAACTATGAGGCAGTTTAAGAGTGAGTTTTCGGTAGGTACGCTTGCAATCGGCTCAAGAATAGCCTCATATGCGTCTATTATCGCATCGAGCGGCATGTTGTACACCACGACATATGCAGGGTAAACGAAGAAGTAGTTAATCGGTATGCTTACTGCCGCCATGAGCACCGCTCCGCACACGCATGCAATTATTGCGCCGGCGCGGTTGTGCTTGAATTTATATATCATTCCCGCGCTGAA
>DDJI01000022.1:1196-1566 GCA_002338885.1 Ruminococcus sp. UBA1828
CCGAATATGAAGTTGCAAAGCTCGCCAACTCCCAAAGAGGATCCGAAAGGCAGATGAATGATGTTCTTTACAAGCTCTATCACCACGCCGTACAGCGGTCCGAGTACAAAAGTACCTATAAGCGCAGGTATATCCGACAGGTCAAGCTTGACAAACGACGGGATTATCGGTATCGAAAATTCAAGAAACTGCAAAACCGCAGACACCGCGGTGAGCATGGCGCAAGCGGTGATGGCTCTTGTTGTGATTTTCGATTTTGCTTTTACATGTGTTTGTGTGTTTTCAGACATAGATATCACTCCTATACATAAAATAAAAGCCCGTGAAAAATCTTTCACGGGCTTTGCATGCTTAAAATAGCTAAAACAAA
>DDJI01000022.1:1626-5516 GCA_002338885.1 Ruminococcus sp. UBA1828
CGATTGGGACTTGCACCCTACCCCTGAAGATATATTTATACAGTATTAAGTTGCGGCTGTTTTACAAAGAAAACAGCGTTATTCGTTTTCGTCCTTCTCGCAAGATGGCTCTTCACTGCCAAGGTCAAACTCCAAAAGCTCTCCGCAGTTGGGGCATTTAATAGAGCCTTCCTGTACCATTTCGTATGTAAGCTCTATTGTGTCGCCGCAGGTGGGACATACAACCTCGTAAGTATCGTCTTCGTCGTCGTGGCAATCGCAGTGATCGTCGCAGCAGCACTCGTCGTCATCGTCACAGCACTCGTCATCTTCGTCGTCATCATCGCCGTAAACGATCTGCTCTACATCGCTCAGATCCTCGTCTATGTTGTTGCAGAACTCAACAATATCGTCTACATCGGAATCAATGGTGTCAACGCTTGATGCTATCTCATCGAGAAGATCGCCTATGGCAAGGAGTATCTTTCCGGTGGGAGTAGAATCATCTACGCCGAGTCCGTCCATAAGTCCGCTTAAATACTTAGCCTTTTCTGATAAAGTCATAATAACCCTCCTAAAAAAGATTATTTGCATATTTCACAGCGCGCACTTTGCAATATGCGTGCATCGCCGTGTCTGCCGTTGCATGAATGACGTCGGGCAAGCGTCCTGCCTTGTAAAAAACAGCGTGTTCGCATGCCGCAAGCATCGGGAGAAAGTGAGCGGCTTTAAGCTCTGCTCATATACTCTCCGGTTCTGGTGTCAATTCTTATTACGTCGCCCTCGTTGATGAAGAGAGGAACCTTAATCTCTGCACCGGTCTCAAGAGTTGCGGGCTTGGTGGCGTTTGTAGCCGTGTTGCCTGCAAATCCGGGNNCGTCATTCACTGCAAATCCGGGGTCGGTCTGAGTTACCTTGAGGTCAACAAAGTAAGGCGGCTCAACGCCGAACACCTTTCCCTTGTAAGAGAGAACGGTGCAAACCATGTTTTCCTTTACGAACTTAAAGTTGTCGCCGACATCTGCGGGGCTTACGGGAATCTGCTCATACGTCTCGGTGTCCATGAAGTAATACAGCTCGCCGTCTGTATAGGAATACTCCATTTCTCTTCTGTCGATGAAGGCTGTGGGGAATTTAGCGGTGGGGTTGTAGGACTTCTCTACAACAGCGCCTGTTATAACATTCTTGGTCTTGGTTCTAACGAAAGCAGCTCCCTTGCCCGGCTTTACATGCTGNNACCTTTCCGTCCATCTCAAAGGTAACGCCGTTTCTGAAATCACCTGCTGTGATCATATAATATTGTCCTCCGTTTCTTTTCGAGCTGCTGTATTATTGCGGCAGCATCCCGACAAAAAATAATACTTATAATTAACTTTCATATACCGCACGGCCGCATCGCACAGTGACTTACAGTTTATTTTAACCGATACTCAGCAATAATGCAAGGGGTTTTACAAAGAAATAAGTGATTTCTTAGCCAGAGTCATATTTTCGCAGCCGTCCTTCTTTACAATTACGAAGTCCTCTATGCGCACGCCGAACTCACCGGGGATATATATTCCCGGCTCAACGGTTACTATCATGTTTTCCTTGAGAGCACGAGTGGACGAAGGCGCTGCCGTAGGGGCCTCGTGTATCTCCATGCCGACGCCGTGTCCCAAAGAATGTCCGAACATCTCGCCGTATCCCGCGGCGGTGATGACGTCTCTTGCAACCTTGTCAGCATCGTGACCTGTGATTCCCTCTTTGATTGCAGCTATGGTTTTAAGCTGAGCGTCAAGGACGATGTTATACACCTGCTCCATCTTTTCCGTGGGCTTTCCGACGCACACCGTTCTTGTCATATCGCTGTGATATCCGTCATACGTAGCTCCGTAATCCATCAGAACAAAGCTGCCTTCCTTTACGACGTTATCGCCGGGAACTCCGTGAGGCAGGGATGTATTTGCTCCCGTTATGGCTATAGTGTCAAAGGACAGGGCCTCTGCGCCGTTTTTAAGCATATAGTAGTCAAGGCAAAGGCCTATTTCCTTTTCCGTGACGCCGGGCTTTATAAAGTTAAGGACATTTTCAAACGCAGCCTCAGCTATTCTCTGAGCTTTGATCATTTTATCTATCTCGTCCTGTGTCTTGACGATTCTCAGCTCGCCTATTGCATCGCTGAGCGCAGATGAAGAGACGATTTCCGCCGCAGTTATGCGCTCCTTATACATATTCAGCATGGACACTGTCATGGTGTCGCTTTCGATTGCGGCGGTCTTTGCGCCATGCTTTTTAAGAAGCTCATTGATCTGGTCAAAGAGCTTGCCCTGAAGTATAACCTGTGCGTCCTTGACTTTCTTAGTCGCAGCCTCGATATATCTGAAGTCGATTATAAGGTACGCTTTTTCCCTAAAGGCCACAACAGTGCCTGCGGACGACTTCATACCGCTGAAATATCTGCGGTTTACGTCTGATGTGATGATTGCGGCATCGATTTCATCGGGAAGAACCGCAAAAAGTCTCTCAAATTTGTTCATGATAAAGATCCTTTCTGATTTATATACTTAAAAATTTTAAATATGCAGTTTTCATTGCAAGCGCGTCGAACGACTGAGTTCCCGCGCTCTCACATATAAACGTAGGTGCGAGCTGTTTTTTTGCCACAAGCTCCATCAGCGGCTCATAATCAGGGCCGTACACGTTGTCCTCAAACGTAAGATGTCTTTTTTCACCGCCGTTTTGAGTATACTCGATTTTTGAGAAGTGGGAGTGGAACGTCTTGAGTCTGTCGCTGCCGAGTTTGTCCTGTATCCTGTCAAGAATGTGCTCAAACGCCTCATATGAGTTGACCTCGCCAAGCGTCCTTGCGTTTAGGTGTCCGAAATCTATGCAGGGTATAAAGCTGTCGTCAAGCGCCGAAAGCTCCAAAACCTCCTCAAGCGTGCCGAGCTGATTTATCTTTCCCATTGTCTCGGGGCAAAAGTGTATTTGCTCATAGCCCTCATCAACAGCCATTTTCCTTGCCCTTTTCAAAGTATCCTTTGCAAGCTCAAGCGCATATTCTCTTGTCATCTTTGAGCAGGAGCCGGAATGTATGACTATCCTGTCCGCCCCGATTTTTTGAGCTGCCCTGCAGCTTTGAAGTATGTAGTCTATGCTCTTGTCTCGCTTTTGCTCCTCGACGCTTGACAAGGATATAAAATACGGCGAGTGCAGGGAGAGTTTTATGCCGTGCTTTTGCGCCTCGCTGTTGAGCGCTGCCGCAGAGGCATCGGTGACTCTTACGCCCTGTCCGCACTGATATTCAAACGCATCAAGCCCAAGCTGCTCAAGGTATGCGGGCATATCCTTAGACGATTTATATTTTTTCAAAAAGTCCTCCGAGCTTCCCGCCGGACCGAACAAAGCATTCATAGATTCACATCCTTTTGTATTCTTTTTCTCTTAGGNNACATCGGTGAAAATCTGATCTCCGATGGACGCAGTCTCCGACTTGTCTGTGCCAAGCTCCGAAAGAGCCCTTTTGTAGCCTTTTGAAAGTGGCTTTCCGGCATCGCACACAAATTCAAGCCCCAAAACGTCCGCAAAGGGTTTTACTCTCTCATAATGGTTGTTTGACAAAATAATCATTTTAACATCGGTTTTTTTCATCGCATCAAGCCATTTGCCTATCCTCTCGTTCGGAACAGGGTTGTTGTGCGTGGTGAGCGTGTTGTCGAGGTCGAGTATGAGTGCTTTGATATTTTCGCGCTCTAAAAACTCTATGCTCACATCGGCTATGGAATCAAAAACATATTCAGGTCTGAAAAGCATCCGCTTACCATGCCTCCAAAAACAAAAGCGAACAGACAGACTGCTCGCTTTTCTTAAAATTATACTGTTATTAGTACTTGCGCTTACGAGCAGCTTCAGACTTCTTTTTGCGCTTT
>DDJI01000017.1:0-204 GCA_002338885.1 Ruminococcus sp. UBA1828
TCAACCAAATATCCACCTGCCGCCGTTTTAGCGCACTTTCATTAAAATCAAAATAAATGAAATATGTATGCAAAATAATCTCTTCATACGTTCCCCGTATGACCGCCGGCATGTCAGTACGTTATAAGTGTTGTGACAAAATGCCACATGGTGTTTTTCCATATGAATACGTTCGGCTGCATGCGTCGGTAAATCTTCGCCGCA
>DDJI01000017.1:283-3374 GCA_002338885.1 Ruminococcus sp. UBA1828
GTATGAAGAGCTCGACTTCCACTGCGGTATGCACTCTCCGTAGTCATAATCAAGGTCATAGTATGAAAATTTTAAACTCATATCAACGAGGCCGGAAAAAGGATCGTTTGTGTCTTTGGTAACTCCTACCGAGTCTAATATGGCTTCGTCCGTTTTTCCTGTGGCTAAATTCATCAATTCGTTGAGGAAAATTGCGGCGTTTTCCTTGTTTGCACCGGCGGGATTCATTATCCAGCAGTTGCTCTTTAAAATTTTCACGCCTGATGAAAGCGAATCGAGCACCTTTGTGTCGGTCGGCATTCCTAAGAAACTGTCATCTTTGTTTTCGTACCTGTGCATAAGATACTCGTAAAGCATTTCGCCGCCCTCGTCGGTGTATGCTTTTTCGGTGATGTCAACGTATCTTGCAAGGTAAGCATCAAAGTTATGTGCCGAATCCGGAATGCCGGCGACTGTAGTTGGCTCCGAACAGTCTATTACAAGCGTATTTGGATCATCTACGAGATTGTTGGCATCTACGTAAGGCACTCCGAATATCTTTCCATCATACGAGTACCCTTGCTCAAGCAGACTCTTGCACTCTTCAATGTTGTCCTTTAAAACATCAAATTCATTTAAGTCTGCATAATAGCCGTTGACGATGTAATAGGGAAGGTTAGAGACATTGTATATTATGTCTATGTCTGTGTCCTGAGCGGATATCTTTGTTGGCAGAACGTTTCCCGAGTCTGCATACGTTCTCGTTCTTACATTTATGCCGTATTTCTCGCTCAGCACAACTGTGACGTATTCCACCGACAACGGTATTTCAGCACTGTCTAATACAATGTTCACGGTCGGCTGCTCGGCAGCGGCGTCATATACTCTGATGTCGTTCACCCTGCTCGATACTAAGCAGTAGAGGTTTCCGTATGCCGTAACATGGTCGTTTGAAATCATGCCTGTGAACTCCGATGCGTATGATGCAATCCTGTTCACACAAAGCGTCCCAAGCTCAAGCTCCGAAATATTCATTCCGAAATTGCTCGACCCGCTTAATATGGCGCTGTCGGCATACTGATCGTATGCGATGCCTGTTCCCGAGTAGAATGATGTGTTGATCTCTTCGACGTATTCATTGCGTTCTATGTCGTACACCTTGAGCCGGTTGAGCGCACCCTGTGAGTACACGAGGTAACTGTTTCCCAAGTACCGGCAGATTGATGACAAGGTGCTGTTTATCTGGCTGACGCTTTCTTTTACTGAGCTGATGACTTCAGGATTGTCCTTTGATATGTGTACAAAGCAGCGGTCTCCATCTATGTAGCAGTATATTACAAAGTAGTCGTCTACTGCAATTGCGGACGGCATGCCGTAAGACATTTCCGCACCGTCCTCGTCCGTGCTCAGCATCATGTTTTCTTTGAGCGTTGATGCGGAAACAGACATGGAGGCTCGGCTTGTTTCAACGCCGCTTTTGTCAAGGGTGTAAATGTTAAGCTCTGCGGAGTCGCCACCGCCCTGAGTGCCGGAAAATGCGTATAGCTCGTCCTCGTAAGACGCTATCATCCGTATGTTCATGTCCCCTAAGACCACGGATTGTTCTCCGCTTGAAAGGTCGATTATGTGCAGCCCGTCTGTCTCCAGAACATAAAGGACGTTTTCTATCTGAGCCGTGTCAATGACGTTGGAGGTGTCGTATTCAATCCTGCTCATGGCGGAGAAAGTACTTGGATAATCGACCTTTTTGTCAACTATGTGTAATTGCTGATTCTCACTGCTTTGACCGCCGTCAGAAGGCGAGCCGATAGAATTATTGCAGGCTGAGAATAAGCCGAAGACAATTATCACGGCAAGAAGTGATGCGACAAATTTCATTTTAACAGCCTCCTCCAAATGGCTTGAAATGCAACTGATAGCTTTGTGCTAAAGGTAAAATGATAATGCACTTTATTCATTCAACCACATTTCGACTTCACGTTGATACATCGCCACAGCTTCCTCGAGCGTAGCTCTGCCGTTTTGGTACTCCTCTATGTCGGGGTGGGATGTAATAACTTGATACGGGAATATAAATCCGTTTGAAACTATATTAAAGAAATCGTTGAAAATCTCCGAGTCGGGGTGATAGTGCTCAGGGTATGCGGCGATGTCCTTGAACATAAATGAAAATCTATATGATGCAGCATAATCGTAATAATTTGTTGCAATTTCCTCTAAAACCTTTAAAGCGGCTTCCTTGTTGTCGGAGTATGGGTTTATCATGGCGTATGTTGCGCTGACATCTGTTGAGGTTACCTTGCTTGATACCTTGGGAACCGGAAACGCTCGCCATTTATCGAAGAATGAACTTGGACCTGTGGCGTCGACAACATCATCAGTGCCGTCGTTTTTTTCGTTAAATGATGCATAGTTAGAATATAAGCCGTAGGACATGAGAGCTAAATTGCTGTTGGACGATATTCCGGAAAGGGTATGCGTAAAGCCCTCCGGTGCACCGGGCTCTTGGGCGTATCTCAAATATCCGCTGAGCATCTTTTCGTATAATTCAAGGTACTCAGGTGTCATATAGTCTATTTGCTTGTTTGCAAAGTCGCAATAGAAATGCTGATACTGATCTTCAAGATTCATAAATAACAATGCTCCGTTTGTGAAGGCTATTCTGTCCCCTTGATAGCTTCTTGCAAACTCAAGGTAGCCGTCAAGGTATTCTATGTCAGAGTACTCCATTCCGGTTTCCTCTATAGCCGCTTTTGGCATCAGTATTGCGTAAGATGAAGCATTGACCGGCATGTAGACTGTCTCACCGTCAACACTGCAGTACTCACTTATATAGTCAAAGCAGGAGTCGTTAAAATCAGAGATAATCTTAGACTCAAGCGGATAATATATGCCTTTTTCAGATAGCTGGAGGATGTCTGTAGATCTTATAAGGTATATGTCTACATCAGAGTCTTCGGCGAGTATTTTGATTAAAAATTCATCCGTCATGTAATCGGTCGTGGATATTTTTATTCCGGTTTTTTTAGATAGCGCATGGTAATTAAAATTGTCCATGTAACCGATGTTGTTTATGACAATGGCTCCGCCGACTTCGTCTGTTTTGGTATCT
>DDJI01000049.1:0-14148 GCA_002338885.1 Ruminococcus sp. UBA1828
AACGCGGTTTTTAATCTTATATAATATAATATATATTCGACGTAAGAAAAAGATGATATAAGGAGCGCAAAAATGAGCGATTATATAGGCGGCAAGAAGCCAAAAAAAGTAAGATATCATTTCAGAATAGTCTTTTTAGCGGCTGTGGTTGTTTTCGGAGTTATGTTTTACAGGTATATGAAGAGTACAACTCTTGAGGACGTTTTGTCACAGGAGATGGACATTGTAGTGCCTGCCAACTCGGATAAAAACAACGAGCAAGCTTCGTCTGAAGATGAGCAAACAGATTCGGATGCAAACGCGGACGAGTCTGTGGTAAATCCCGTGGCTGAGTCCGAGGCTGTTGACAGCGAGTATCTGGACAGCTGCGTGTTTATAGGCGATTCGATAATGTACGGGCTGTCGTCATACGGACTTGTTCCCGCATCTAACGTTTATGCAAGCATGTCAATGGACGTTTCCAAGGCGGAAACGCAGACGATACAAACCTCTCAGTACGGCGAGGTCACCATACTTGAGGCGCTTGAGAGCAGCATGCCGCAAAACATATATATCATGCTCGGCTCAAAAGGCTCGGCATATATGACCCCCTCGCAGATGTATTCCGATTATTCGTCCTTTGTCAACAAAGTAAAATCGACCTGTCCGGATGCAAACATATATCTGATATCCGTTCCGCCCGTGACAAGCGCAAAGGAACAGTCTAAAGAAAGCCCCGTGCAAAATTCCGACCTTGACAGCTTTAACGAGCTTGTTTTGGAGTATGCAAACACCCATGATGTGTACTACCTTGATTTGAACAGCTACTTAAAAGACGATACGGGAAAGCTTCCGGCGGCAGATGCGGAAAACGACGGCGTGCACTTTAAGTATTCGACATACGAAAAGTTCATTGATTATGTCCTGACGCATGTGGCGGGATAAAATACATGGAGGAAATGCTTTTATGAGATTCAGATCTGTGATGGCAGCCGCAGCAAAGCATGCTGTCTTAATGCTTTTGTGCGCAGCCGCGGCGCTGATGTGCCTTTGCTCATGCGGGGAGCAGCTTCCGTCCCCAAAGGCGTCGGAAATAGTAGACGCAATACTTGCATCCCAAACCGAAGGCGAAGAGTTCACCGCCGCAAGCGATGAGGAAATAGAGATAATTTTCGGCTGCGATATTCAAAACTACTCCGATGTCGAGGTGATGTATGCCACGGACGCCGGCTTTGCGGACGTTATAGCGGTGTTTAAATCGGCAGACGACGATGCGCAGACTGAAACTCAGCAGCTTTTGAACGACTTTTTGGATAAAAGACACGACGACTTTGCGGGATACGCTCCTCAGGAGGTAAAGAAAATAGACGCATCAAGCGTCATCACATACGGCAGCTACGACGTTCTTGTAATTTTGTCCGATTTTGATGCGGCTAAAGACGCCGTAGATGCGCTGTTTAAGAGCTGATTAAAGCGTTTTTACTTTACGCAAATACGGCTGAAAATAGGCTTGTCAAGCACATAAGCATTACATTTAACGGCATTTCGCAGTTGTGCATAATCCATAAAACAGTTGAATTTATTTTACGTTTATTCTTCTTGACAATGTCGTTTGCATACCATATACTTGCCATAGCGGCGCTTTGAATACAACATGTTGTGCTCGGCGCCATAAGCAAGACGGGAGGAAACGATAATGATAACTAAAATACAAAAGCGTGACGGCAGGATTGTGACGTTTAACATAGAAAAGATAGCTAACGCCATATTTAAGGCCGCGGAGTCCATAGGCGGCTCAGATTATGATGAATCGCTCGAGATAGCGGGCAGGGTGTGCGATTATATAGAGCAGCAGGGAAATAAGCTGCCGTCTGTCGAGCAAATACAGGACGCGGTTGAAAAGACGCTCATAGAAGAAGGGCATGCCGCAACAGCCAAGGCGTATATACTTTATCGTTCCGACAGAACAAGAGTGCGTGAGATGAACTCAAAGATCATGAAAATATATGAGGATCTCACCTTCAGCTCGGCAAAGGACAGCGACGTAAAGCGCGAGAATGCAAATATAGACGGCGACACCGCTATGGGAACCATGCTTAAATACGGCTCCTGCGGTGCAAAAGAATTTTATCAAATGTATGTTTTGGACCCTGTGTTCTCAAAGGCGCACGCAGACGGCGACATACATATCCACGACCTTGATTTTTATACATTGACCACAACGTGCACTCAGATCGACCTCACAAAGCTTTTTGAGAACGGATTTTCAACCGGCCACGGACATCTGAGAACGCCTAACGATATATCGAGCTACGCTGCTTTGGCATGCATAGCGATTCAGTCCAATCAAAACGACCAGCACGGCGGACAGTCTGTGCCGAAGTTTGATTATGACATGGCTAAGGGTGTTAAAAAGACATTTGCACACCGCTACCGCGACAACGTTGCGCGCTCGCTTGAGCTTTTGGACGGTGTCGAAAACGCAGCAGATTTCGTAAAGGAGTATATGAGCGAGCTTGAGGACAAGGGCTTGATGCCTTTGCTCGACATGAGCGATGGATATAAGAACGCAGAAGCGCAAAAGCTCAAAAAATACTGCTCTGATGAACAGATTGCCAAGATACAGAAGTTTGCATACGAAACCTCTGTCAAAGAGACCGACAAAGCCACCTATCAGGCGATGGAGGCGCTTATACATAACCTCAACACCATGAACTCACGTGCGGGAGCGCAAACACCGTTTAGCTCCATCAACTACGGCACAGACACCTCCACAGAGGGCAGAACGGTGATTAAAAACGTGCTTTTGGCTCAGGATGCGGGCTTGGGCAACGGCGAAACTCCCATATTCCCGATACACATCTTCAAGGTCAAAGAGGGGGTAAACTATAACGAGGGCGATCCAAATTACGACATGTTTAAGCTCGCGTGCAGGGTGTCGGCAAAGAGACTTTTCCCCAACTTTTCGTTTATAGATGCGCCTTTCAATCTTCAGTATTATAAGCCCGGAAACCCCGACACAGAAATTGCGTATATGGGATGCCGAACAAGAGTTATAGGCAACGCATACGACCCTTCAAGGGAGATAGTCACGGGCAGGGGAAACCTTTCGTTCACGTCAATAAATCTCCCCAGGCTTGCGATAGAGTCAAAGGGAAACATAGATATATTCTATGAAAAACTCGATGCCATGATGAACCTCGTCATAGACCAGCTCATGGCAAGGTACCGCATACAGGCCCAGAAAAAGGTCAAAAACTTCCCGTTCTTAATGGGCCAGGGCGTGTGGATAGATTCAGACAAGCTTTCGCCGGAGGACACCATAGAGGAAGTATTAAAGCACGGAACTTTGTCCGTCGGATTCATAGGTCTTGCGGAGTGCTTAAAATCCCTCACGGGCAAGCATCACGGGGAAAGCGAAGAGGCAAGAAAGTTAGGCATCGAGATAATAACGAGAATGAGAAAGCGCATGGACGAGGAGACGGACAAAACGCATCTCAACTTTTCGCTGCTTGCCACGCCAGCCGAGGGTCTTTCAGGAAGGTTTTTAAGGATAGACAGAAAGAAGTACGGCGTAATAGCAGGCGTTACGGACAGAGAGTATTACACAAATTCATTCCATGTTCCGGTTTACTACAATTGCAGCGCATATGACAAGATAAAGATAGAGGCGCCTTATCATGCGCTGACCAATGCCGGACATATAAGCTACGTTGAACTTGACGGTGATCCGCTTCAAAACCTTCCTGCGTTTGAGAAGATAATAAGATGCATGAAGGAGTCGGGAATAGGCTACGGATCGATAAACCATCCGGTTGACAGAGACCCCTGCTGCGGCTTCACCGGCATAATAGGCGACACCTGCCCCAAGTGCGGCAGAAAAGAGTCGGATGCAGACGTGGGCTTTGAGAGAATACGCAGAATAACCGGTTACCTTGTCGGAACGCTTGAAAGATTTAACAACGCAAAGCGCGCGGAAGTTGAGGACAGAGTAAAGCACAGCCTCGCAGAGCGCGAATAGGTGAAAAATAATGGTTACTTTCGGGCAGGCTGATTCAGTTCTGCCCGAACTTTGCATATGTATTATCGGGGGATGCAAAATGAAAATAAGAATGTCCGGAGTTGTAAGCGAATCTATTGTAGACGGTCCGGGAATAAGGTATACTGTATTTGTGCAGGGCTGCCCTCACAGGTGCGAAGGATGCCACAACCCGCAAACTCATGATTTTGCGGGCGGGTATGACGACGATACCGACGCACTGTATGAAAAAATAATAAAAAATCCGCTGCTTGACGGCGTTACATTCAGCGGCGGCGAGCCGTTTTGCCAGGCAAAAAGCTTGGCGCAGCTCGGCAAAAAGCTGAAAAATCACGGCTTGGGCGTCATGGCGTATACAGGGTATACTATTGAGGAACTGCTCAAAAACGCAAATGACAGCAACGGCTACATGGAGCTTTTAAGCACCATAGATTATTTGGTTGACGGCAAATTTGAGCTTGCTCTAAAGAGCTATGAATGTCATTTCCGAGGTAGCACAAACCAAAGGATAATAGACGTCCCCAAAACACTTGAGAAAGGTAATGTAATTGTTGCGCAGATGTAAATTTGTAAGTAAAATTGCATTGTTTATATTAAGCTGTCTTGTTTTCATGACGGCTTGTTCGCCGTTGGACAAGGTGATATCCATATTCAAAGACGACGGATCAAACTATATCTTTAAAATCTCCATAAGCGATGACCCTGAAAACCTCGACCCTCAGATTGCATCAGACATAAACTCCGTTATGATAGCAAAGAACATGTTTGTCGGGCTTTTGAGACTGGATGAGAACGGAAGGATATCTTCGGGCGTTGCAAAGGACTATACCATATCCTCAGACGGGCTTAAATATGTCTTTAACCTTGACGACAGATACAGGTGGACAACGTCCGCCGATTTTGAGGCGGATGTGACGGCAAATGACTTCGTGTTTGCATTTAAAAGGCTTTTCAACCCCGAAACAGGCTCCGAATATGCCGACGAGTATTTTTGCATAAAAGGTTCAAAGCAAGCATACGAGGGCACGGCCTCTCTTGACGACATAGGCGTGAAGGCGCTGGACGACTATACTCTTGAGATAACGCTTGAATACCCCAACGCGAGGTTTTTAAGCCTTCTTACCGCGCTGCCCGCCTCGCCGTGCAACGAGGAATTTTTCAATCTTTGCAGGGGAAAGTACGGACTTGAGGCGGACGCCATCGCATCAAACGGACCGTTTTACGTGACATACTGGCTGCACGATGAGTACGGCAAGAATAACTATGTGAGAATCCGCCGCTGCTCCGCTTATTCCGAAATAAGCACGGTAACCGCTGCGGGCGTAAACTACCTTGTTGAAAAGGACAAGTCTGTAAGGCTAAGCGACTTTACAGGTGGGAGCACGAACGTATATATTCCCGATGACCCGTCCGTGTCGGAGCTTGCGGAGTATAATTCGATCGCAGTGTACACCGGATCGGCGGGACTTATAGTCAACCCAAGCAACGAGGTGCTTTCAAGGCCTGAGGTGCTCGACATTCTTTCAATGTGTATCAGCCGCAGCGAACTTGAAACGACTGCCGGCTTTAAAGCTGCATACGGAGTCATACCTGATGCTGCGTTTGTCGGCGGAACACGCTACAGAGGCGGCGTAAACGAACCTGAAATAGAGGAAAACAGCATGCTTGCGGAGTACAAGTGGGCGTTTACCCTGACAGATGACGAAAAGCTCAGCATCAACGGCTGCACAATAATGGTTCCGGACAGCTTTTTGGAGTATAACCTCCTTAGCAGTGTTACAGATATGTGGTGCGATGCGCTTGGGCTGACGGTAAATATAGAGGTGGTCAATCAGTCCGACTATGAAAGACGGCTTGAGAACAGCGACTATGACATTTGCCTGATGATTGTCGAATCTCAGACTTTGGATGCGTATGATTATATTTTCTCATTCTCTTCGGACAAAGGAGCCGTTTTCGATGAAGCGTGCAAAAAAGCATACGACAGCCGTGACAAGTATACTACCTTAACAGAGGCAATATACGATATAAGTCTTGCAGAAAGCTCCCTTGTAGATAACAATAAGTTCATACCGCTTTGGTATCTTCCGAAGTTCATATATTGCGACGATGAAACATCCGGAATAACGTATGATCCGTTTACCGGTGCAATTATGTTTGAAAAAGCAGTCCACTGACTGAGTTAAATATTTTTTATTAGGAGGTTTGGCTAAGATGAAAAGAGTATTTTTGATAGTTCTCGACAGCGTAGGCGCAGGTGAGCTGCCTGATGCGGCGCTGTTCAACGATACCGGTTCAAACACGCTTAAAAGCTGTTACAATACCGGTCACCTCGTGATACCCAACATGCTTGACATGGGAATCGGCAATATAGACGGCTTGTCTTTTTTGGGCAGCAGGAGCAGCCAAACCGCCGTATGCTGCAAACTTGCCGAAAAATCCATGGGCAAGGACACAACAATAGGTCATTGGGAGATTGCGGGACTTGTCTCCGAAAAGCCCTTTCCGACATATCCGAACGGCTTTCCGGACGACGTCATAGATGAGTTTTCCCGACAGACGGGAAGGGGCGTTCTTTGCAACAAGCCGTACTCCGGAACGGTTGTCATAAACGATTACGGCGACGAACACGTTAAAACGGGAAAGCTGATTGTTTATACGTCCGCAGACAGCGTTTTTCAGATCGCAGCGCATGAGGACGTAGTCTCGGTCGAGACGCTGTACGAATATTGCAGGACGGCAAGGAAGATTCTCACCGGCAAAAACGCGGTGGGACGTGTAATTGCAAGGCCGTTTGTCGGAACGAGCGGAGCATATGTGCGCACGGCAAACAGAAAGGACTTCTCACTTGAGCCGACAGGCAGAACAATGCTTGACGCTATAAGCGCCGACAATAAAGACGTCGTGTCGGTCGGAAAGATAGCGGACATATTCGCTCAAAGGGGAATAACAAAAGCAATACCCGCACACGGCAACGCCGAAGCCATGGATGGAACCTATGAGCTTGCAAAAACCGATTTTGAGGGACTGGCGTTTATCAACCTTGTTGATTTTGATATGCTTTACGGTCACAGAAATAACGCCGTAGGATACGCAGATGCTTTGAGCGAGTTCGACAGATGGCTCGGCAAGTTCAAAGAGCTGCTAAGACCCGACGACATCCTTATGATAACGGCAGACCATGGCTGTGATCCGGCAACTAAAAGCACCGACCATTCAAGAGAGTATATACCCTTCTTGGCCTATGGGGAGCATGTTAAGCCGGTAAATCTCGGCATCCGCAGCACATTTTCAGATATAGCCGCAACTGTTTGCGAGTATCTTGAAACCGATTTTGANNTTGACTGCCCCGGAACAAGCTTTCTTCAAAGCGTTATAAAGGAGTGATACTATGGCTGTAGATGAAAAACAGGCGGCCATGCTTGCCGACGCCGCAAAACAGGCGATGAAACTTGCATACGCTCCGTATTCGCGGTATTGCGTAGGCGCTGCGCTGTTGTGCTCAGACGGAAGCGTGTATACAGGCTGCAACATCGAAAACGCAAGTTTTTCAGCGACAAACTGTGCCGAAAGAACCGCAATATTTAAAGCGGTCAGCTCAGGGAATCTCAATTTTGAAGCCATAGCAGTATGCGGCGGTAAATGCGGAGAGCTTGACAACGAGATTTTTGCTCCCTGCGGAATTTGCAGACAGGTCATGCGCGAGTTCTGCAAAAACGACTTTACAGTGCTGCTTGTCACGAAGGACAGCATAATTACAAGGACGCTTGATGAGCTGCTGCCGCTCTCTTTCGGTCCGGAAAGGATAGATACGAGCCATGAGAATGTATGATATAATCCTGAAGAAGCGAAGAGGCGAAGAGCTTTCGCCCGAAGAAATCAAATTTGCAATAGACGGGTTTACGTCCGGCGAAATTCCCGACTATCAGATGTCTGCGCTTGCAATGGCAATATGCTTTAATTCCATGACCGACGCCGAAACGGCTGCGCTTACATACGCAATGGCTGATTCGGGCGACAAGGTTGATCTGTCCATGTTCGGCGATGCCACTGGGGATAAGCACTCAACCGGCGGTGTCGGAGACAAGACGACTCTTATCATCGCACCTATTGTAGCGGCATGCGGAGCAAAGCTTGCTAAAATGTCCGGAAGGGGACTCGGACACACCGGCGGCACGATCGACAAGCTTGAATCAATCCCGGGATACAGAACAGAGCTGAGCGAGCAAGATTTCATCGATCAGGTGAGCAAAATCGGCGTTTGCGTAATAAGCCAGACAGGGAATATGGTGCCCGCGGATAAAAAGCTGTACGCTTTAAGAGATGTGACCGCCACGGTTGATTCGGTTCCGCTTATTGCGTCGAGCGTGATGTCTAAAAAGCTTGCGGCCGGCGCAAAATCCATCGTCTTAGATGTCAAGGTCGGAAGCGGAGCATTTATGCATGACCTGAAATCCGCCGAGGAGCTTGCAAAAAAGATGGTTGCCATAGGAAAACACTGCGGCAGAAACGTCCGCGCTCTTATAACAAACATGGATGTCCCGCTGGGAAGATGCGTGGGCAACACCCTCGAGGTCGTCGAGGCGATATCTGTGCTCAAAAACGAGACGTTCGGAGAGCTGAGAGAAATTTGCCTTGAGCTTAGTGCGGCGATACTTTCAATGAGCATGAATTTGCCGCACGATAAGGCGTATGCAAAAGCTGAAATAGCCCTCACAAGCGGCGCAGCGTATAAAAAGTTCAAGGAGTGGATATCTGCTCAGGGCGCTGATGAGGGGTACGCAGACGATACGTCACTGTTCAGAAGGGCTAACTTTAATATGGTCGTCTCAAGCCCCTGCGACGGGTACATATCAAAGATGAACACCGAACGCATAGGCGGCGTTGCGTGCATGCTCGGCGCAGGAAGGGCAAGCAAAGACGACAGCATAAACTATGCCGCCGGAGTTGTGATTGATAAAAAAGTCGGAGATGAAGTATGTAAAGGTGAAGAGCTTGCCACGCTTTGCTCTGACAATGAGGAAATTTTAGGAATGGCATGCAAGGAATATATTTCAGCATTGGAGTTTTCGGAGACGGCGCCCCAAAAGCCGCAGCTCATACTTGAAAAAGTAGAGTAGCCGCAAACACGAAAGAAAAATATATAACCGATAATTTTTCGACATTGTTCGACTTACTTTCTCCTAAAGTCGTGTTAAGCTTATAACCGTTACAGGCACATATTCAGCCTGCGGATGCATATCCACATCCGGAACAGATTTGACGCGGACTTTTACATGACGAAAAGGAGAAAATGTATGACTGAGGCAATTGGCATCAAGGAAAAGATCAGCTATGCCGTAACACCGGCGAGGTACGACAACGACGAACACATAGCCGAGTACGGCATAGCGGCGTACGACCAAAACAACAAACAGGTGTTTATAATCGAAAACGTGACAAGCGACAAGACGGCTCTCGAGAAGCTTGCAGATGCATGCANNTCTGAGCTTTCACAGGTTCACATATTCGACATCATCTGCGACTTTGTTGAATCGCACTGAGATTTTTATAACCTTCATTCTTTATACTAAAGGGGAAACGGTAAGAGGAATTTTGCCGGCTCAATATGCGCCCGAGCCGATAAAACTATAAATTATCGGATTTTTATAATTTGCTATTGATTTTTTAAAACCGACATGCTATAATAAACCTCGCTGTCCAATAGGCGACGCCTAAGAGGCAATGCAAAAGATGCAATGCCGAAGGCAACGTAAAGCGCGCTGATTCATAAGCGGTGTGTAACGCATTGCATTAAAGATGTGTTTGGCTGTACTTATGTCAGACGGCAGTATATGGTGGGTATAGCGTAGTTGGTTAACGCGTCAGATTGTGGTTCTGAAGACCGTCGGTTCGAATCCGACTACCCACCCCATAGAACCGCAGGTACATTTATTTTGTGCCTGCGGTTCTTTTTGTTTGTGATGATAAAGAGCTTTTTGCGTCGCGGCAAGCTTGCCGTTGGGCATGCTTGCCGTGGGCAGATCATGTGTATACTTTGTGCGCATGTTTAATGTTAAAAAATGATGAATCTTTTTAGTCGTGATTGACGGCGGAAAGATTTATGCGTATAATAAATCTTGCATCAAAAATTAAAATAAAGGCAGGGTGATATAAATGAAAACAGGCGGCGGAAAAAAGGCGAAGAAATTAAATATCGTGCCGCTTATCGTCATTCTTTTGCTTGCTGTGGTTATAGTTGTCGCGCTTTATCTCATATCATCGGACGACACACCGCAGTCCGACAGCAATATAGATGCGGTTCAGCCGGTTGACAGCTCAACAAGGAAGATACTTTTAAACGAGTCTGCTCTTCCTGATGCAACCGCTCCCGTTCAGCTTTCCGCTGAGAAAGGCGATACTGTCATAACGCTAAATAACGAATCAACAACCATTGACGGCTCCGGCGCATCTTATAAAGACGGCGTGCTTTTGATAAATCGTGCAGGCGTTTATGAGCTTTCCGGAACATTGAACGGAAACATAATAGTCAGCGCAGCGGGCGAGGATGTCGTCTTAATATTTAACGGCGTAAACGTAACAAGCAGTAATTCATCCGCGCTGTATGTTCATAACGCCAACACCGTCAATCTGATAGCCAACGGCGAGACACAAAACGTCTTTACCGATGGAACAACTTACGACTTCAATCTCGACTACTCAAGCCCCACCGAGGCTGAGCCTAACGCAGCTATTTTCTCAAAGGACGACCTTATAATTCGAGGAACCGGAACGTTTGTCGTGAACGGAAGATATTCTGCGGGAATTATAGGCAAGGATAACCTCAAGATTGTAAATACAAACGTAGTTGTCGACGCCGTGAACAACGGCATCAACGGCAAGGACAGCCTCATAATTCAAAACTCAACCGTCAATGTAACGGCAGGAAACGACGGACTCAGGTCAACTCAGGACAACAACCCCGCTTTGGGATACGGATTGTTCACCGACTCTAATATAACCGTTACTGCAAACGGCGACGGCATTCAGGTTGAAACCGGACTCACCATAGACAACTGCGCAATGTACATTCTTGCGGGCGGCGGAGCGCAAAACACTGCGGTTGACAGCCAAAAGGGCATAAAGTGCAACCAGGGATACGTAAACTTCAACAGTGGAAATATCGTAATTGACAGCGCGGACGACAGCGTGAACGCAGTCGGCGACGTCAGTGTTTTAGCAGGTGTGCTGAACCTTTCAACGGGCGACGACGGAATACATTCGGATGCGTCTGTTGCAATCAAGGGCGGAACTGTGGTTGTGTCTGTTTCGCATGAGGGACTTGAAGGAGTGACGGTAGACATTTCCGGCGGAGATGTCTACATCAATTCAAAGTCTGACGGAATAAACGCTGCCGGCGGTTCTGACGGCGAAGGATTTGACGGTGCAGCATCTGCTGTGGGCGCGTCAAACAGGTTCATCCGCGTTTCTGACGGCTACGTGTATATAAACTCTGACGGAGACGGCATAGACTCAAACGGCGATATTTATCTTTCCGGCGGCACGGTTATAATCACCGGATCCTTGACAGCCGATTACAGCATGTTTGACTACCTCGGAAACTTTAACCTGACCGGCGGAACGCTTCTTGCAATGGGCGGAGCACAGCAGATAACTTCCACCGACGGCTTCACACAAAACTGCGTTGATATAACGTTCAGCAACACCCTCAGCGCAGAGACTTTTGTAAGCATTGAATGTGACAGCCAGGAAATCGTCTTTAAGACGACAAAATCCGCGGATAAGGTGATATTCTCTTCTCCCATGCTCAAAACCGGCAGCGGATGCACTGTTTCCTACGGAGGAAAGTATTCAAGCAATGAAAACCTTGACGGAGTGTACACCGGAGGACGTTATTCCGGCGGATCTCAGATAACGGGATCTGTCGCAGGAGTCCTTTCATACATTTCCGCAACCAATCCGGAGTAAAAAATAATTCGGGCGCAACTACAGCACATGCTTTAGCGTTTGCTGTACGCGCCCGTTTTTTTGTTTAAATATATGCTTTCGCTGTTGCGAGCTAAATTGACAACATGGCCGGGGCATGGTATAATATCTGTTATGTTTGATTTAAAAGAGAGGGGCTTTAATATGCCTGAAAATGCAGAAAGAAAAAAGGTAATATTCAGCGGTATACAACCCACCGGCACATTTACGCTCGGAAACTATATAGGCGCAATCAGAAACTGGGGACCGCTTCAGGATGAGTACGAATGCATTTACTCAATAGTTGATATGCACGCCCTCACCGTAAAGCGCGATCCGGTAAAATTCAGACAGCAGACGCTTGAGGCGTATGCTCTTATACTCGCTTGCGGAATAGATCCCGTGAAGTCGATTGCGTTCATACAAAGCCACAACCCGAGCCATGCGCAGCTCAATTGGATTTTGGCATGTGCAACGCAATTCGGCGAGCTGTCGAGAATGACGCAGTTTAAGGACAAGTCCAAAAAGCATCCCGATGATATAAACGCTGGACTTTTCACATACCCCGTGCTTATGGCGGCGGACATACTGACCTATAACGCCGACCTCGTTCCGATAGGCGCAGACCAAAAACAGCACTTAGAGCTTGCAAGAAATATTGCGGTGAGGTTTAATCAGCGCTTCGGCGAGCTGTTTGTAATTCCCGAGCCGTATATTCCGAGCTTCGGCGCAAGCGTCAAGAGCCTTCAGGATCCGACTAAGAAAATGTCCAAGTCTGACGAGAACCCTAACGCATGCATATTCATCCTCGACGACAAGGATACAATTATAAGAAAATTCAAGCGCGCGGTCACCGACAGCGATACCGTCGTCAGATACGCTGAGGGCAAGGACGGAATAAACAACCTCATGACCATCTATTCCTGCGTTACCGGTAAAACCATGCCCGAAATCGAAAGCGAATTCAGCGGCAAGGGATACGGCGAGTTTAAGGCAGCAGTCGGAGAGGCTGTAGCAGACCACCTTGAGCCTGTAAGAACAAAATACGCACAGCTCATAGCGGACAAGGCATACCTAAAGGAGTGCTATACAGACGGAGCCAGAAGAGCGTTTAACATATCAAATAAAATAGTCACCAAGGCATACCGCAAAGTCGGCTTTGTGGACTATAGGTGACAGCGATCTGTGCCGGGCGTCCGGCTGTTACGCCGTTTTGCCGGAGCTTTTTGCAGCGCACGGCTCGGTATCTGTAATTATTGATTTTGGAGATGAAAAGATGAAACTTGGTATGGTAATAAATTAGCCTTTTTTCATAAATCCATGTACCTCCATAAAAGTCCGTAAAACCGCATGGTTGCAAGGTTTCTTAAAAAAGCAAAAGCATAAAGCTCCATGTAAAATCACATAATTTAATGCCATTTGGGCGTAGAAATGGGCGTAGATTGATAGTTCAAAATCGGAGTCCAATGCAATTTTTACTGATAAATAGTACGCTTATAAGTTTCTACGGATAAGACCATACGGCATAACAGAACAAACCGAAAATTTTATATTGCACCGCACAAGCGGCGTTTTCCACTTCCACACGGAAGAACAGGAACGCCGCTTTTTTCATGCCCTTTGTTACGCAGTAGGGGCAGAAAAAGCCTTGCTACAAGCGGCTTTGCGGAAGCAATTTTGACAGGGCAAGGGGTTTATACCTTTTCCCTCAAAATCGCCGTTCTACTGCGTAACAAATCCAAAGCAAAGGAGTGATGAAGCTATGGCAGTATTCCGCGTGGAGCGCAACACAGGCTACACCGTAATGAGCAACCACCACTTACGCAATAAGGAGCTTTCCTTAAAGGCAAAGGGGCTGTTATCTCAAATGTTGTCTTTGCCGGAGGATTGGGACTACACCCTTGCGGGGCTGTCCTATATCAACCGGGAAAGTATCGACGCTATCCGTACCGCCGTTTGGGAGCTTGAAAAAGCCGGATATATCACAAGGCGGCAGGGACGCGACGAGAAAGGCAAAATGACCGCTATCGAGTACACCATTTACGAACAGCCGCAGCCGCCGGAATTGGATTGCCCGGTATTGGAAAAACCAACAGCGGATAACCCGATATTGGAAAATCCGACAACGGATAATCCGACGTCGGAAAATCCAACGCAATTAAATA